>QHWJ01000213.1 GCA_003222535.1 Acidobacteriota bacterium
TCGAAGACCAGGCGGTGCGCCGGCGCCAAAATCGAGACGCCCTTGAAAATCGACAGCGGGTGCGGAACGTGTTTGAGGCTGAGGAAGTGGTGCAGCGCGTCGAGGTTGATCTCCCGAACAAACCCCGGGATCGTCAGCAGCGCCTTGATCTCCGACGCGAAGAAGAGCTGATCGCCGCGCTGGCAGTAATACAACGGCTTCTTCCCCATGCGATCCCGAGCCAGCAGCCCGATCTTCCTCGTGTCGTCCCACACGGCAACGGCGAACATGCCGTCGATGTGCCGCGGCAGCTCTGTGCCGTGCTCTTCGTACAGGTGGGGCAGCACTTCGGTGTCGCAACGGGTGTGAAGCGTATGACCGCTGGCCAGCAGTCGAGGACGCAGCAGCTGAGGATAGTTGTACAACTCTCCGTTCTCCACGGCCCAGACCGTCCCGCTCTCGTTCGAAATCGGCTGGCGGCCGCCGGCGACGTCGACGATGCTCAGGCGCCGCGCGCCCATCCCGAACGCCTCGCCGCCGACGACAAAACCGTCGTCCGGGCCCCGATGCCTGAGCGTCGCAAGCATCGCCTCGACGGCCGCCCGATCGCCGCGTCCGAACACGCCGCAAATTCCACACATTACAAATTTCTAGGGTTCTAAGGTTCTTGGTTCTCGGTGCTAGGTTCTGGGGTTCAGGGGTGCGTAGCTGCCGGGGCTGGCGCCTTCGTGCACTGGAGAGGCGCTCGAGATACCGTGGACGGACGCCGCGTCACGCAGCACCGAGTCGGTCACTGTTCCCGTGCGCACATCGACTGCGTACTCGGCGACCGCAACGAAGTCGAACCGATCCCGCCTGGCCACCACGGCCACCCACTCGAAGACGAGGCGCGCATCCGGCTCGTGTGGGATGGTGCGCGCGTAGCGCAGCAGACGATCCGTGAACATCTCGCGCCGGCTCGGGTAGTACCGCAGCGTCGTGAACACGCTGGTGACGGCGATACATTCGGCAACCTGACGGTAGCGGTTCGTCCCGGTGAACCCTTCGTAGTCCGATACGAGCGTTCGGGGACCGCCGCTTGCGGGCTGCTCCCACACGCGAATGAAAAAGTTGACGATGTCGGCGGTGAACACACGCCAGATGATCAGACCTGTCAGATTCGCGTAGCGATCGAGCGCCCACTGGATCGGCGTGGGCAGCCTTTTGTGGGCAACCTGGTTGTAGAACATCCCGGCGCGAACGACCGGCAGCACGAGCATGTAAACCCAGCAGAATGCCGAGAGGGCCGCGTGTGCCCAGCGTGGCAGCGGCGCTCCCGTCTGGAACGCCGCGTGGCCGCCTGGCAGGAGCGCCACAAGGGCCCGGTCCACCGCGCTATCAGCGGGCACGAATAACAGACAGCACACGACGATCATCTCGCAGAGAAACCCGAGGCGGATCTGGGTCGCGATGAAGACGAAGCTGACAAGGATCGCGAGACCGCCGAGCATGCGCGTCGGCGGCAGAAGCATCAGCACACCGGCGAACACCTCCGTGCTCCACGCCATCTCGTTCAGAAAGCGGAACAGCGGATGCTGGGGCGGCCAGTTGCGCCAGAACGCCGGCCAGTAGCCCCATTCAGGATTCACCATGCCGAGCTGCATCCCGAAGCCGGCGCGATACCCGGAAAGCAGCTTGTAGAGCCCGGCGGAAATCATGATGAAGCCGAAATCGACCTGCACCATCAGCAACGCGAGACCTTGAAGGTCGGGTGCGTGCCGCGCCGTGAGCTCGAGGAAGAACACCGCCGCGCCCAGCCAGAACGCGATGAAGCCTGGCGCGCCCATGCCGCGAAGCACGCCCCGCCAGCGCATGCGGATGAACAGGTAATGGCACAACAGCAGGTTGACGCCCGCCGCCAGGACGACGAACTCCCCGAACACCAGGCACAGCGCCGACGCGACCCATACCGCCAGCAGCCACGGGCCGACGTAGGGGTTCTGCACCGCGTCGACCCATGCGCTCGACTGCGCGTAGCCACCCCACCGCTCGCTCTGGAAGTACCGGCGTGCCTGCGGCAGGGCCGCGGCCAGCGTCAGCAGCAGCAGCGCGCCGTACGCGCTGCGCACGAAGGCCTGCAGCCCGGCGCTGAGCGTCGGAAACAGAAACGGGTCGTGGCCGAACAGGAACATGAAGGCGATGTAGCGCGAAGGCTTTAGCCGGGCGATCAGTTACAAGGAACAGCCGACGCGGCGTCGGTTGCGGGCGACCCACGCGTATACGCGCGGACCGATGGCGCTGGAGCCTGGGACATAGAACAGCGGCAGCAACGGCCAGGCGAGCGGGATTCCGCGCAGCAGCCACTTGAAGGCGAAGTAGCCGCGGTACACGCGTCCGCGGACGACCGTAAACATCGCATTCTCGAAGTCCGCGCCGGCAAGCATCGGGAATCGAGTGCGAATCACCTCGGTGTCGTGCGAATCGTACTGCCGCATGACGTGGGCGACGTCGAGCCGGCGCAGCATGTGAAGCGCACGCGTGCAGAACACGCAGTGGCCGTCAAAGACGATGTCGATCGGCTCAGCCATGTGCCTGCAGCGAGCTCGACGACGGTGCGATCACCGACGTGCCTGGCAGCAGGACTTCTGCCACGGCCGCGTCCTGCCTGACGACTCCGTCGACCAGGACCATCGTCACCAACACGTCGCCGGCCCCTGTTGATACTCGAACGCCCCCCGACTCGACGGCATCGATCCGGCCAGGTGCTCCGAGCGTCTTCTCCGAAGGCACCGGGCGCGCACTTCGAATCGTGACGATCCTGCCGTCGGCCTCGACGAACGCACCGGGCGCATTGCACGCGAGCGCCCCGACCAGGCGACAGATCTGCTCGTTGGTCGCCGTCCAGTCGATGCGTCCTTCTTCCGGATTCCGCATCGGCCAATAGCGCGCTCTCGTCTCGTCCTGGGGGACGCGCGGAGCCGTGCCGGCGGCGATTTGCGGCCACCATCGGCGAAGAAGTTCGGTGCCCGACGCCTTCAACCTGGTGCGCACCAGAACGGCGTCGTCTCCGACCTCGATCGGAAACCGTGCGTCAGCGATCATCGGCCCGGTGTCGATGCCGGCATCCATGTAGTGCAGCGTCACGCCGGTTTCGGCTTCGCCGTTGATGAGGGCCCACTGCATGACGTGGCCGCCGCGGTACTCGGGCAGCAGGCCGCCGTGAACGTTGACGACGCCAAGCCTCGGCACGTCGAGAACGTCCTGCGGCAGAATCATCGAATACGACCAGACCACCATCACGTCCGGGGCCGCCGATCGCAACTGCCTGACGAATGGCTCGACAGCACGGCGCGGCGGCTGGACCCACACCGGAAAGCCCTGCTTCGCTGCGAACGCGACGATCCGGTCCACATCGTCGCCCGATCTGTTGCTCGGCACGACGAGGGCGACAATTCGAGCACCGGCATCGGTGAGCGCCTGGGCAGCCGCAATCCCCAGTTCTCCGTAGCCGAAGACGACGACGGTGGGGGTCACCATTTGGCGAGCGGCACGTCGTGGTGGGGCTGGTAGATCTCGACGTCAACCCCGAGGTCCTTCTTCATCACTTCCTTGACGTGATCGCCGGACGTCTTGAGCACCTTTAGCCAGCCGTGCTCCCAGTCGCGGATGCCCGCCAGCCAGGCCGAACAGCCCCGGCACGGCCAGGCTTCCGCGCCCTTGCCGTCGAGATGCAGCTTCCGGTACCAGTTGAACCGTTCGCCCTGCCAGATCTCTTTCAGGCTCGCGTCGTTCACGTTTGGAAAAAGCGGTGCCGTCTTGAACGAAATGTCCTGGCCGCACAGCGCGACGCGCCCGAGCGTATCCACGTTCAACCGCTCGAACGGCCACACGCACGGCTCGTTCTTCTCGGTCGGGATTCTCTTGTACAGATGCGGGTCCAGCGCGTGGCCGAGCTGGATCGTCGTGTTGTCGTCCCACGAGAGGAACTTGCGCGTGATCACCTCGTCGACGCCGACCTCCTCCATCCAGAACTTGACCGCGGCGTCCATTTTTCCTTCCATGATGTCCTGCCGGATCATGGAGACGACGATGCGGTTCGTCGTGCGGAATTCTTTGCGCATGGCGAGCGCCGCGCGCACGTTGCCGACGTGGTTGGACCACCACTGCTGCGGATCCCGCGGCGCGCCCCGGTGCGGCGGCCGCACGATCGCGTAGGTGTCGGGGTCGCCGGCGTCCATCGAGAACTCAATCAGGTCGATGCCCGCCTTGAGAATCCGCTCGAGCTTCATCCGGTAGGCCGGCATGGGACCGAACATGCTGCCGTTGGTGTTCATCCAGATCCGCGCGCCCTTCGCCTTCGCGTACTCCGCCATCTCCACCATCTTCGGGTGGAGCATCGGCTCGCCGCCGCCCGTGCAACGCATCCAGGCGCCATACTCGCCGCACTCGTCGGCCATCTTCTCCCACAGCCGCACCGGAATCAGGTCGCCATCGTGCGCGTGATAGAACTGCCGCAGCTCGGAGTTGCCGTCGGTATACGGACACATCGGGCAGCCGAAGTTGCACGGGTAGATGATGGAAATCACCACCATCAGCGGAAAGTCCTCGGCGCCGGGCCGGAGGCCGTACTGCTTGCCTGCGACGGCATCGTTCGGCTGTGTCACGCCTGAGGTCCTTTTCCGTCCGTCTTCTGGTATGCCGCGATCACCTTGGGCACCACGCGAATCACATCGTCGGCGTCCATGTCGCTCATCATCGGATAGAGTGGCAGCGAGATCGCACGATCCGAATAGTACTCCGCATTCGGGAACATGCCTCGCGGGAACCCCCGGTGCTCCATGTAGTAGGGGTGCAGGTGGACCGCCCGGAACTGAACGCCGATACCGACGTTCTCCGCTTGAACCGCGTTCATGACTCCATCGCGGTCGTCGGCCTCACTGTTTTCGACCCGAGACGAAATACTGACCGCCCAGCGG
>QHWJ01000169.1 GCA_003222535.1 Acidobacteriota bacterium
GCACCGACGGCCGGACGAAAGCGTGGCTGCCCTTCGAGGAGGCGCTTGCACGACTGACGTACGACGACACCCGGCGGCTGTTGCGCGACGCGCGGCCTGCGATGGAAAGACGCGACGCGCATGACGCCTGAGATCGAAATCTACGACACGACGCTGCGCGACGGCACGCAGGGGCACGGCATCTCGTTTTCCGTCGCCGACAAGCTGCGCATCGCCGAACGGCTCGATGCCTTTGGCGTGCACTACGTCGAGGGCGGCTGGCCCGGCTCCAATCCGAAGGACATCGAGTTCTTCGCCGAAGCGAAGCACCGCACGTTCAGGAACGCGAGGCTGGCGGCGTTCGGATCGACGCGCCGGAAAGACACGGCGGCCGCCGCGGACGACCAGGTGCAGCTCCTGATCGACGCCGGCACCCCGGTAGTGACGATCTTCGGGAAAACCTCGCTGCTGCACGTCCGCGAGGTGCTGCAGACGACGCCGGACCAGAACCTGGACATGATTGCCGACACCGTGCGCTTTCTCAAGCAGCACGGCCGGTTCGTCGTCTATGACGCCGAGCACGCGTTCGACGGCTTCAAGGAGGACGCGGAATACGCCGCGTCCACGCTCGGCGCCGCCGAAGACGCCGGCGCCGACATCGTCACGCTGTGCGACACCAACGGCGGATCGCTGCCGGGCGAGATCGCGGCCATCACGAGAGCGGCGCGCGGGATCCTGCGCGTGCGCCTCGGCATTCATACGCACGACGACATCGGGCTCGGCGTGGCCAACGCGCTGGCCGCGCTCGAGGCGGGCGCGACGCACGTGCAGGGCACGATCAACGGGTTCGGCGAGCGCACGGGGAACTGCAACATCACGACCGTCATTCCGATCCTGCACTTCAAGCTGAAGAAGGGATCCGTGCCGCAGGAGTCACTTGCGCGGCTCACCGAGCTCTCGCAGTTCGTCGATGAGACGGCGAACCTCCGTCCGAATCCGCGGCTCCCCTGGGTCGGCGCGGCGGCGTTCTCGCACAAGGGCGGGACGCACGTGAACGCCGTGCAGAAGGCCCTCGGCAGCTACGAGCACGTGGACCCGGCGTCGGTCGGCAACACGCGTCACGTCCTCATCAGCGATCTCGCCGGCCGCAGCAACATCGTGATGAAAGCGCGGGAGCTCGGTTTCGATCTGTCGACGGAGACGGCCCATCTGAAAACGATGCTGGAGCGCATCAAGGAGATGGAGCACCGCGGCTACGAGTTCGAGGCGGCCGATGGATCGCTGGCGCTGCTGATCCGCCGCGTGCTGTCGCACGAGCCGCCGCCGTTCACGGTGGAGGCGTACCACGTGTCGATGCGATCGGAGGGCGCCTCGTCGGTCTGCGAGGCGACGGTCAAGGTGAAGGTCGGAAACGACCGCGCGCATACCGTGGCCGACGGCGACGGGCCGGTGAACGCGCTGGACGCCGCGCTCCGGTCGGCGCTCGTCACACTCTACCCGCAGCTCGAAGCCGTGCGGCTGACCGACTACAAGGTCCGGATTATCGATTCGACGAGCGGCACCGCGGCCACGACCCGCGTGTTGATCCAGTCGAGCGACGGAGTCTCCGAATGGGGGACCATCGGCGTCAACGAGAACATCATCGAAGCCAGCCTGCAGGCGCTGGTGGACAGCCTCGAGTGCGCGTTGATCAAGAGTGCATCGGGGCTTGGCGCGCGCTAGTGTGGCGAGTCCGAGACTGCGTTACACACCGCTCGTGGTGAGCTTGTCGCTTGTGGTCGGCCTGTCTCGCTCGTGGTGAGCTTGTCGAACCACGAGCGAAGCGGCTCATCCTTCGACAGGCTCAGGATGAGCGGGTACAGAAGCGTCAAACTTTCCGCACCAGCAGTCCGTGAATCTGATCATCCTCGAGCCCGGCGAAGTCGGAGAGTCCGGTGACGTTCGTCTTTCGGGCACACGTGCCGCGCACCTGCTGCACGTCCTGAAGGTCGCGCCGGGACATCAGGTGCGCTTCGGCGTCCTGGATGGTCCGCGCGGCGTAGGTGCCGTGCGGTCGATCGCGGGCGGGACGATTGAATTGCGCTGCGCGTTCGAAGCGGACGTGCCGTCCCGGCCATCGGTTGACCTGCTCCTCGCCGTTCCGCGACCGAAAGTGATGCGGCGGCTCTGGGCTCAGATCGCCGCGCTCGGCGTGGGGCAGATCATCCTGACCGGCGCGGAGCGCGTGGAACGATACTATTTCGACACGCACGTCCTGACGCCTGACTGCTATCGACCGCTGCTGATCGAAGGGTTGCAGCAGGCGCGCGACACCCGGCTGCCGAAGGTTTCAGTCCACCGGCACTTCAAGGTGCTGGTCGAGGACGCGCTGGACGGCTTGTTCGGGCGCGGGCTCCGTCTCGTGGCCGATCCGCTCGCCACGAGGCGGGTGGGCGCGGTCGTGCGCGAGAGCATCGACGAACGAATCCTGCTCGCCATCGGGCCGGAGGGCGGCTGGAACGATTTCGAAATCGACCTGCTCGAGCGGCATGGCTTCCAGCCCGTCGGCGCGGGCTACCGCACGTTGCGCACCGACACGGCCTGCATCGCGCTCCTGGCGCTCGCACACGACTCGATGACGCCGCGCGTGTAGAACGGCCAGACCTATACAGGGACCGGCATTCTGCGCCGCACGGGCGTCAGCGATCAGCCATCAGCTCTCAGCCATTAACGGCCATGGCCGTGGCCTGTGTTACTTCAAGTGGTTGCTCACGAGCTTCGTCATCTCGAACATGTTGACGGTCGCCTTGCCGCCGAACACGGGCTTGAGCGTCTCGTCGGCCTTGATCATCCGCTTGTTCTTCTTGTCCTGCAGGCCATTCTTCTTGATGTAGGCCCAGAGTTTCTTGGTGACTTCGGTCCGCGGAATCGGCTTCGAGCCGACGACCTCCGACAGCACGGCGCTCGGCTGCACCGGCTTCATGAAGGCCGCATTCGGTTTCCGCTTACTCGCTGCTTTCTTCGCCATGTCGTCTCCTTGTGAAGGACGCGCTCGGACGCCCGTAGCCCATGTTGGCTGCGCCCTATTATGTACCAGCCCAGTTTTCAAAAGGAGCGCTGCCTGATGGACGAGCGACTCGAGCGCAACAAGCGGAACGCGCAGACGTTCTATCACATGATGTTCAACGAATGTCGCCCGGCGGAGGCGATCGATCAATACGCCGGCGCCGAGTACATCCAGCACAATCCGGGCGTCGGCGACGGCAAGCGGGCCTTCGTCGAGTACTTCACGCGAATGGCCGCGGAGTATCCGGGCAAGCGCGTCGAGTTCAAGCGGGTGATGGCGGAGGGCCAATACGTCGTGCTGCATTGCTTCCAGGACTGGCCCGGAGATGGCCAGTGGGCGGGCATGGACATCTTCCGCTTCGACGAGGATGGCAAGATCGTCGAACACTGGGACGTGCTCCAGAGGATTCCCGCGCAGGCGGCCAACGCGAACACGATGTTCTAGCAGACGACCCGGTTGCCCCTGTCGACCGCCACGGGCCGCCAATCCGCCGAATCCCATCAACGTTTCGCGCGCCCTCCCCGTCTAACCGGTGACCTGGAGGGTTTCATGCGAACGAATTGGATGGCTTCAGCCATCGTCAGCCTGACAATGCTCGTCGGCGCCGCCCAGGCGGCCGCGCAGACCGACTTTCAATGGCACAGCCGGTTGGCGACGGGCCAGACCATCGAAATCAAGGGAATCAACGGAGACGTCCGCGCCACAGCCTCGTCCTCCGGTGAAGTCGAGGTGACGGCGACCCGATCCGCGCGGCGCAGCAACCCGGCCGACGTCCGAATCGAGGTCGTGCCCCATGCGGGAGGCGTCACGATCTGTGCGGTGTATCCGACTGTCCCCGCCCGCCAGCCGAACCGCTGCGAAGCAGGCGGCGAAGGGCGATCGAACACACGCGACAACGACACCGTCGTGCATTTCGACGTGCGCGTGCCTTACGGCATCGGCTTCGTCGGGCGCACGGTGAACGGCGAAATCAATGCCGAGTCGCTGCAGGGCGACGCCGAAGCGCACACCGTCAACGGCTCGGTAAGGGTAGCGACCACGGGCCTCGCCGTGGCCAGCACGGTCAACGGCTCGGTGAACGTGACGATGGGCCGCGCCGATTGGCCCAACGGCGCGCGCTTCAAGACGGTGAACGGCGGGATCACGCTGACGCTGCCGAGCATCTTCGACGCGGAGCTTCGTGCGGAGGTGTTGAACGGGAGCATCACGTCGGATTTTCCGGTCACCGTCACCGGGCAGGTGAGTCCTCGCCGTCTGCGCGGGCGGATTGGCAACGGGGGTCACGAGCTTGATCTCTCGACCGTCAATGGCAGCATCAAGCTGCTGAAGGCGCAATAAGAATTGAGAATCTGGAATTTCGAATTCAGAATTCGTGGCGCGAATTCCAGAATTTGGAATTTCGAAATTCAGAATTCGTGGCGCGAATTCCAAATTCCAGATTCCGAATTCCTAATTCACAAGCGGGATGCGCCCCGGCGTATAAGGCGCCCCCAGGCGCTCCAGCTCCTTCTCGATCGCGGGAACATCGGTCTCGACGAGCCCTCTGAGCGCCGATCGCTCGGCGGAGAAAAGCTCCGATGCGATCTGAAACTGCTGCTCGTGAGTCGTCGTCGGCCGTGCCAACGTGCGATTCAGCTCGCTGCTGATGTTGTTCGCGCGCTCGGAGATCGCCACGGGCGTCGGGACGCTGCGTGCCCCGAGCCGCCGATCTCCCTGAAGCTCGACGAGGATGGCGCTGAGCCGCCGCTGAACGGCACGCGCCTGATCGTGCAGCGGGCGCGGCGCGGCAGGAGTCGCATCGAGCGCCCTCCTGATCGCCTCGAGCCTGGTGCTGGTGCTGTTCGCCAGTTCCAGTGACCCGGCGATATCGCGCCTGAGCGCCTGCAGCTTCTCCTGGAACTGCCACCGCGCCGATTCCTCGGCCACCGTGTGCACGCCCTGCGGATCCATGACGATATTGAACGTCACGGGCCCGGCAAGCGGGCTCACGACGCCGCCGACACGCTGCGACAGCGTGACGGAGTACTTTCCGGGCGCGACGTACGGGCCCACGAGGGGATCACCAAAGAGCTCTTCCAATTCACTCCGCGGCCGATTCGGTGGCAGCTGATGCGCCGGCGCGCGCAGATCCCACGCCACGCGCTGCAGCCCCTTCGCGATCGGTCCGCTGATCACACGGACAGGGGTTCCCATGGGGCCGCTCACAGCGAGCAGGATCGCCGGCGGCTCCTCGTCCGCCTCGGCCCGCAATTCGTCAGCGGATGGGTATCGGATCGGCTTGCCCGCTTTCTCTGCCTCCTTCTCGGCGTCGAGCCGCTTCTGCTTCAGCGTCTTGATTTCGTCTTTCAGGTGATACGTCAACGCCGCGCCGTACGGAGGGTTCTCAGCCGTGTAGAGCATCTCGCCCTGAAACGCTTTGCCGGGCAACCCGTACCGCAGCGTCGGGACGTAGAGCACGGCGTCCCTCACCGGATACAGCGTCGCGGCTGCCGTCAAGGTGGCGGCTGTCGCGACTCGGACCGGCGAATAATCATCGACGATGTAAATGCCGCGACCGAATGTGCCGAGCACCAGATCGTTTTCGCGCTTCTGGATCGCAATCTCGCGAACGGCAATCGTCGGAATCCCGCCGATCTTGAGCCAGTGCTGGCCGCCGTCCTTGCTCCAGTAGGCGGCGAACTCGGTTCCGGCGAACAGCAGGCTCGGGTCGACGTGATCCTCGGCGATCGCGTACGTCGAGCCGCGCGCGGGGAGATCGCCGGCAATCGACTTCCACGTGCGCCCTTTGTCGGTGCTCTTGAGCAGATACGGAGCGAAGTCGCCATTCTGGTGATTCTCGGCGGCCACATACACTGTTCCGGCGTCGTGCTGAGACGCTCGGATGCGGGCGATATACGCGTCGGCCGGGACACCAGGCAGCTTGTCGATCTTGCGCCAGTGGCCGCCGCCATCGTCGCTGACCTGGATCAGCCCATCGTCGGTGCCGGCATACAGGAGCCCTTCCTTCTTCGGGCTCTCGGCAATCGCCGACAGATTGCCGTACAGCGCCGTCGACGTGCTCTTCGCCACCGCGTCGGGTCCCCAGACTCTGCCCATGACGGGCAATGTATTGCGATCGATCTTGCGGGTCAGATCCGGCGAGATGATCTTCCAGCTGTTGCCTTTGTCGTCGGAGCGATACATGAATTGCGAGCCGAAGTACAGCCGCGTGTGCAGATGCGGCGAGATGATGAACGGCGCATCCCAGTTCCAGCGAAGCGGCGTGCCGCCCTTCTCCTCCTGGGGCTGAATGCCGATCCGCTCGCCGTCCCGCTTGTCGTAGCGCACGATGACGCCGTGCTGGAGCTCGGCGTAGATGGTATCGGGATCCTCCGGATCCACGCGCGACACGAAGCCGTCGCCGCCCTGCGTCACGAACCAGTCCTCGTTCAGGATGCCGTGCTCCGATCGCGTCCGCGACGGTCCACCGAGCGAGTAGTTGTCCTGCGTCCCGCCATAGACGTTGTAAAAGGGCTTCGCGTTGTCGACGTCGACGTCGTAGAACTGCGGCAGCGGCAGATTCTCGAAGAAGACCCAGTTCGCGCCGCGATCGAACGATCGATACAACCCGCCGTCGTTTCCGACGAGGAGGTGATTGGTGTTTCCGGGATCGACCCAGATGATGTGATTGTCGACGTGCATGTTGCGCGTCCCCAGTGAGCGCAGGGTCTTGCCGCCGTCGTCTGACACCTGAAACACGACGTCCGGGACGTACACGCGATCGACGTTCACCGGGTCGGCGAAAATGTCGCCGTAGTACATCGAGCCCTGGTTGTAGTCGCTGCGCCTTTCCCACGTCACGCCGTTGTCCGACGAGCGGTAGATCCCGCCCTTGCCGTTCGCCGCCTCGACGTTGGCATAGAGCACGTCAGGGTTCACGGGCGAGATCGCGAGCCCGATCCGCCCCAACTGCTCTTCCGGCAGCCCCGTGGTCACCTTTTTCCACGTCTTGCCGCCGTCGGTGCTTCGATGGATCGCGCTCTCCGGACCGCCATCGATCAGCGTGAAGAAGTGACGGCGGCGTTGATAAGCGGCGACGACGACCACGTCGGGATTCCGCGGATCGACAACCACATCGGTCACCCCCGTGTGCTCCGAGATTCTGAGGACCTGCGTCCACGTGTTCCCCCCGTCGGTCGTCTTGTAGAGGCCGCGGTCGCCGCCCGGCGCCCACAGCGGGCCCTGGGCGGCCACGTACACCGTGTCGGGGTCTTTCGGATTGATGACGATGCGGCCGATGTGCTCGGAGCTTTTGAGCCCGACGTTCGTCCACGACCGTCCGCCATCGTCGCTCCGGTAGACGCCGTCGCCGTACGCGACGGATCTTTGCGAGTTGCGTTCGCCGGTCCCGACCCAGACGATGTTCGGACGCTTCGGGTCGAGCGCGACCCACCCGATCGAGAACGACCCCTCCTTGTCGAACACAGGCTGCCAGGTGGCCCCGCCGTTCACCGTCTTCCAGACGCCGCCCGACGCGGCGCCGACGTAGAACACGGCGTGGTTCGACGGATCGACGGCGATGGTCATGATGCGGCCGGAGGTGACTGCGGGCCCGATCGACCGCGCACGCAGACCCGAGAAGGTCTCAGGCGTAAAGGACTGCGCAAAGACCGGACCGGCCGCGATGACCGCAAGGATGATGACCGTGATTCCGTAGTGTCCGGCTTCAGCCGGACTGGTAGAGACGGCGACTTGTTTCATAGCTCCCTTACGTTCTCCGCAGAACCACGATCCGATTTGTATTGGTCCCCTTCGCGTTGTTCTGGACTCCCCAGCAGTTGGCTGTCTTCGTGAACTCCTGCTGGTTGACCATCACGAACAGGCGTTCAAATGGAAGTCCCTCCGCCGCCTCCCAAACCAATCGCTCGAGAAGGACGCTGCCATTTCGGACTTCGCCGACTTCAAAGGCGACATGCCCACCCGGGCGCACAACGCGGGCCAGCTCGCCCAGCGTCGCACGGACCATGTTCTGCCAGGCGGTTTCGGTCTGGTGGTGGGCTATGGCGACACTGGTCACGTCGATGCCGGCGAACCAGCTTCGCAACCAGTTGTCCCCGGCATACTGGACGATGTCCAGGAACGGGGGCGACGTGACGACGAGCGTCACCGATTCATCACGAATTTCCGGTGTCGACTGGGACGTGGAGGTCGTCAGGATGGCTTCCGGATGAGCGGGCATCGATCCATCGCTGAGCAGGGAGCGCGACTTCTTGAGTATCAGCTTGATCACATCGCGATCGACAGGAGTTTGATCGCGCTGCTCGTTGATTTTCTTCTGAGATTGAACCGACACGGCCTGATTCGGCGGGAGCGTGTAGACCGAGAAGAAACCCGGTGAATGACCCGTCAGCCGGTTGATCGCGACCATTCTGATCCAATCGTCCACGGGATCGGCAGTTCCGCCGAGGGGTGCTCGATCGAGAAGCCAGTTCCGGAGGGCGCAAATGTGCCTGAGTGTTTTCTCGCTGAAAAAAACGAGGAGGTCGGGATTGTCAATGGTCCCGGTGTGCCACGGGACCTGTCCGAGACGCCGCGCGATGTCCGGGAGAGTTGGCGGCTTCAGCCGGGGCCGTGTGAGGAGAACGCTCAGGGGATTGATGTCATTGCCAAGCGGTCGCCGACCCATCAAGCCCGCCTGGACGGGCGTCGTGCCGCGTCCCATGAAGGGATCGTAGACGGCGTCGGTCCGCTTCGTCAGGCGCTTGATGAAGAACTCGGGAAGCTGGGGCTTGAAGCAGGCGCGATAGCTCACTTCATGAATCGAATGAGCCTGCCGCTGCCCCGCCGTCCAGAATTCGTTGATCAGGTAGTGGATGCCGCCTTCGTGGACGGCCGCGGACCTCTGCCCGAGCTCGCTGAAGTTTCTCACGAGGTCGACGAACGATCGGTCCCATGTGTCGCTTGTGTCGACCGGAGCTTGCGAAGGCTCCTCGAACAGAGGAAGTGCGCCCGGGGAACCCTTGTGCATGCGACATAGTAACCTCGTCGATCGATGGCCGCCAGCGGCCTGGTTTCGGCATCGGTTCGACGTCGATGGCACTCAGACCGCGCCCAGCCTCACCTGATCACCGCGGCGAATCGTGCCGCCCCGCACGACAGCCGCGTACACGCCAACATTGGCCCGATTCTGGCGGACCGCCGTGCGCAAGATACCCGTGTCCGACGGAAGATCTCCCTGGGCCAGGGTTGTCATGACACAGCGACCGCAGGGCCCGGTGATGTTCAAGCGAACCTCGTCGCCGACAGCCAGCGTGTGACCGATCCAGGAATTCTCGGGAAACGGCTGCTCAAACTCCACAGGCTTCACAACGATGTTCGGACGAAATCGTTGGACCTCGAAACGCCCTTGTGGATAGAACTGCCGTAGCGTGTCGAGCGTGGCGGTCGTCAGCAGATGGACGGTCGCGCAGTCGAAAAACGTTCCCGCGGGCAGCTCGAAATCGGTGACCGCATCCCGGTAGTCGAGACCCTCGATGTCCGGCCAGTACTCCTCGGCCTTTGCCGTCCGGGAGGCGGGCACCGAAGACTGCGCGCCGCCGGCGGGCCCGCGCCCGGTCGCCACAAGCGTAACCTCTCGGTTGATCGCTTTCGAGAGCAACCGGTTCAGATCGCTCTGGTCTCCAGTCACCACCGTGCCATCCGGCAGCGTGATGCGAACCGCAGACGAATGCGCGCCTTCCGATCGCTCGATGAACGTGGACCCGAAAGCGAACAGCGTAGGCCATTTTCGAGGGTTCTTCGCGGTTGCGACCCTTCCGTCGGAACCATCCAGCAGGGCGTAGACGCGATCGCCGAAAAGCCCATGGTCCGACACCCGGGCGTCATGCAGCTCCTCTCCCATCATGGACTTGACGGGGTATCGCCAGATCGAAGCCACAGCTCCGGTCGCGGTCTGCGTTGCGTCCGACATGTTCCGATCTCCTCGATTTGCTGAACCCAAGACCGCAACTGGTGAGACCGGTCGCCTGCTGTTAGACCGCAGCCGCGCCTGAGCTCGGGCCACTCGAGACCGGGCGCTCCGTGCGGATGAACGAGAACATGGTCGCGTCGTGAGGCGTGCCATGCAGAAGCAACCGGCTGCGCAGCGTCCCCTCCCGAAGAGCTCCAGCCTTCTCCGCGACACGGTGGCTCGCGATGTTGCCGATAGCGATGACGACCTCGAGACGGACCAGCGTGGTCTGGTCAAACCCCCATTTCCGGACGCGCTCGACTGCGGCAGTCGCCACACCGCGGCCGGTCGCCGACGAGCGAACCCAATAACCAAGGTTGGCCCGGCTGTTTGCCCGGTCGATCTGGTTGAGGCCACACCCGCCCAGGTAACGGCCATCAGCAGAAACGACGGCGAACTCGAATGACGTGCCTTGCTGGAATGCTGGAACCTGCGCCTCCAGCCAGTAACGAGATTCCTCGATGGAGTAGTCGGGATGACACCAGGGCATCCACGGCTGAAGCTCGGCCAGAGACTCACGCGCAGCCTCCCAGACCAGGGCAGCGTCCGCCAAGGCATACGGACGAATGTGAATGTCGGCAAGTGAACTCATCATGAACGCATTCACTTCATCGCGGGAGATAGTGCAGCAGCTTCAGGACTTCGAAGAAGACGCCCATGGCCGTGACGTCCGCGCCGGCGCCGGGTCCCTGCACGACGAGCGGCGTGCCCGCGTAGCGTTTCTTCGTGAAGGCGATCAGAAACAAAGTTTACCAAATGACGATCGAGCGCTATTCTGGCGGCGGTGCGAGATTATACGTCGATGGCAACGAAAGCGAGGGTGCCGGAGACGGAACGATATTGGCTGCGCGTGCTGGGCACCTTGAATGAAGCGCAGGCGCGGGTGTTTGTGGCACAAGCGTTACTTCGAGGCGATGGTGGGGTTCACCCAGCCGTTCTTCATCACGCCATGCGACGGACGGAAGCTGAGATAGTCCACATGATCGGGAATATCGGCCCAGCCATGTATTACGCCCGGCGGAACGATCAGCACGTCACCGACCTTCAACTCGATTTTGCGTGAGCCAACCGCCAAGCCGCCGCAGCCCGGACCGTTCGGTCCGCCGTCGGGGTTGGCCGTGCTGTGCCGGCCATTGACGACATGGCCATCAATGAACGCCGTGCCGCCGCCGGAGACGATGTAATAGCCTTCGGTCTGATTATCATGCGTAATGGCGCCCGGAATTGCATCCGCCGGCGGATTTGCCATTCGTTCTCCACACGGGATGGTTTGGGCCGCTGCCTGCGCATTGCCAGCCCCGGCGGCAGGCGCGGGCGGCGGGTTCCGAGTGGAGGCGCGATGAATGATGCCCAACTCCATGCTCCAGCCGTCGCCGATATCGACAACCTTGGCATTCTCGTCACGGGTCCGCTGAGTTTGTTCCGTGGCGCTGATCTTGTCGATCTCAGCCTTGGTGATGACGGTAGCGGTCGTCGGGTTTCCCGGCCTGGGCTGGGCGTAGACCGCCACAGGAATCAGAACCGCCGCCGTGAGCCAAACTTTCAGTGCAGTGTTTTTCATAGTGTTCCTCCTGAACATACTGTGTGCGGATTCGTGGATATCACGAATCTCCCCACGCCTGGCACGGTGAACCACACGATCTGGCCGCCAATACTTCCGAGGTTTGTGGCAACCGCGGTCTGGTTGACGAACAGGCTATAGCTTTCAAGAGCCATGTTGGCGTCAGGAGAACGTTGAGTGCGGTCCTGCCCCAGCGCAGTTGTTCCGATCACGATCAGGCAGCACGAGAGCGAGCACGAGCGAGCGCGCTTCGAAACAACACGCCTCATAGATCCCCCTGACTGCATGACCTCACGCGTTCCATCGGGTGCGCCAAATGCAAGCTGGTCAAGCCAGAATCACATCTTGTTCCTCGGTCGCAGCTGGCCGTTCGATTACCTCAGCGCCTCACACATCGAACCACCTGTCCGCCCAACGTTGCAAATGAGCCGCGCGCCGCGTCGCTAGGATCGCACAGATCGTCTGGCGCGTCGGCTCCATTTGCGTGTTATGCCTCGGGGCTGGTTGTGGGCAACCCGAGCCACAAACACACGGCTCGTTCAACGGACGCCAACTGAGCACCCCCGAGTTTTCCCAACGAACGAATCAACTTGGCGTGCGGAATGGTGACGAGATTCTGCGCATCGAACACACCCACACGCAGGAACGAGACGGACACGGCCGCCTCGAATCGGGACTGGCGTGGACTCGTGGTGTGCGGAACGAGCGTGACAAGAGCACGGTCGGTGTCCTCAGCGGTTGATGCTGATGACCAGCGCGGGCCGCACCTCCGCTGCCATGCCGAGGTCCACCAACCAGACCTCGCCCCGGCGCGGCCGTGTCATTCAGGCTGCTCGCGACGATCGAGTTCGGTAAACAGGCGATCGGCGGCCGCCACCAAATCGTCGTCTTGCGGCAAGTCGTGCGCGGCCAAGGCCACCCGACGCGCGAGTTCCGCCGCGAGTTCCGACCGATCCCGATCCGGGAGCGCCTCGATTTCGTCGAGTAGCTTCTGCGTGGCTTCCGTCACGAAATCAGAGTCCCATTTTGTGTTCTTCGGCGTCAAGCTTGGGGTTGATTCCGAGGCATAACGCTGCGCTTCAGCCGCGGCGCGCTCGTTCCTTGATCTTTCACAAGATGACAGGCGCGCCATCGGCTCCAGGCGCTTGTTGGGCCGCCGATTCGTCATCGCCAGGTTGGTCGACGAACCATGATGACAACGTTGAGGCCTTGCTGAACGTACCCCATCTGGCGTTCGGCCAAGAATGCCGGGGCATCACCGACGGCGACAACCTTGAACCCGATGGTCGCATAGAAGTCCGTGAGCCAGCCATACGGAATGCACCAGCAGGTTGTCTTGCCGATTGCGTCATCAAGCCGACCAAGCAATTGCCGTCCGATGCCTCGGTGCCGCAAATCGTCTCGTACCCGCATGCCTCGCAACACGATGACGCCGTTCTCGGCTGCCAACCGAACTGCTCCGACGACCTCGGAGCCCGCCCATGCTGCGAAGAATTCATCGACCGGCTGAATTGGTTGCGAGTACCCCTCAGCCCGCAGAAAAGCAACGACCATCTCGCGGGCCGGGCCGATGACTGGACCTGCCGTCAGGACTTCCATCGCCGTGCGAGACCACGTATCACCCAGATGATCAATTCGTCGGCCCAACTACTATTCGAACGCCAAGCCGCGCGTGACCACGCCGTCGTCCGATCCCCGGTCGTCGCCGTAGCCCAAAGAATCGAAAACGATTCTACCAGCACTCCAGCCTAGCCTACGCCCCGACGTGATTATGGCGCGAGGGTTGTCGCCCAACCCTCCACCAAACGGCTGATCTGCGTGGTTACGCGCCGACACTGGCGCGTAACGACGCAGCTCCGGTGAAAGGCCGCGCCACGCCAAGCGCTTCGCCTCCGTGGACTTCCATGCTGATGGGGCGATCGGGACCCCGTGGTTATGCCGCGAAACTCGCACGTAACCACTCACAGCCGGTCCATCGGACTCTTCACGCCGAGCGCGCCTCGGTTCATCACGTGCAAATAAATCATCGTCGTCCGGACGTCCCGATGGCCGAGGAGTTCCTGTACTGCGCGAATGTCGTACCCATCTTCGAGGAGATGCGTGGCGAAGCTGTGTCGCCTCATCACGTGCGGGCTGAGGCGCTTGGTGGTCCCAGCCAGCCGTGCAGCGTTGGCCACCGCTGTGGACGCACTGACGTGTCGCTCGACTGCGAGCCCGGTCAGAAACGTCGAGATGTCGGTGGCGCCCATCTCGGACGGATGGGTCTTTTTGTGGAAGACGATGTAACGACGAATCCAGTGGACATACGCTCCCTCCGTCCGGCGGCTGTAATGCCGCGCCCGTATGAGGTGCCGCACCCGATCGAGGAGCTTGGGGCGAGAGCCTGCTTCTGGCAACGAAACGATGTGAGAAGGCGCCGACAGAGGAAGTAACGTTCGATCGACGTCTAAGTTTCTGCAACGCGGGCGATGAGCAGTCCGTGCAGAATCTTGCGGGCCCAGGTCCGGATCAAGACAAGGACACAAAGGATACAAAGGACACAAAGGATCCGAGTCAGCGCGGGAGGTAGTGCAGGAGCTTCAGGATATCGGTGAAGACGCCCATAGCCGTGACGTCCGCGCCGGCGCCGGGTCCCTGCACGACGAGCGGCGTGGCCGCGTAGCGTTTCGTCGTGAAGGCGATCAGGTTGTCGCTCCCCTTGGCCGACGCCACCGGATGCGTCTTCGGGAACTCCTTCAAGCCGGCCCGGGCGTGGCCGTGCTCCAGGATGCCGACGTACCGGAGCACGGCGCCCCGCGCCGCCGCCCGCGTGACGCGGGCGGCCATCTCGCCGTCGTAGCGCTCGAACGCCGCCAGAAACCGGCTCGTGTACTTCCCCCGCGCCAGCGGCTTCGGCACGAGGCTGTCCACCTTCACTTCCCCGAGGTCCATCTTCAGCCCGATTTGACGCGCCAGGATGAGCAGCTTCCTCGCGACATCCTGGCCGGACAGATCCTCGCGTGGATCGGGCTCGGTGAACCCCATGCGGTGCGCGTCGCGCACGAGCGCGCTGAACGGGACGCTGGCGTCGAACGTGTTGAACAGGTAGCTCAGCGTCCCCGACAGAATGCCCTCGATCCGGACGATCTCGTCGCCGCTGGCGATGAGATCGCGCAGCGTGGACACGACCGGCAGCCCCGCGCCGACGTTGGCCTCGAAGAGAAAGTGCCGCTTGCGCCGCTCGAGCATCGCCATCAGCGTCGCGTAGCGGCGCCACGGCAGCGCGTTCGCCCACTTGTTCGGCGTGATGATGTGGAGGTTCGCTTCGATGAACGCCGGATACGCGTCGACGATGGTCGGGCCGACCGTGCAGTCGACGAGCGCCGCGTTGGTCAGCTCCATCTCCTCGATCCGGCGCGCGAACGCCGCCGCGTTCATGGGCGCGGACGAGGCATGAAGCCCGTCCCTCCACGACGAGAGGTCGATCCCGCCGGCGTCGGCGACGAACCGCCTGCTGTTCGCGAGGCCGACGACGGTGACGTCGAAGCCCTTCGAGAGCAGGTACGCCCGCTGCTGGTGCAGCTGCCGGAGCACGGCGCTGCCGACGTTTCCGACGCCAATCATCGCCAGCGCGAGGCGCTTCTTCGTCTCGAAGAAGCCCTGATGGATCGCGTTCAGCGCGCGCACCTGCTCGCCAGCGTCGATCACGCACGAGATGTTGCGCTCCGACGCGCCCTGCGCGATCGCGCTGATGTTGATGTTCTGCCGGCCGAGCGACTCGAACACCTTCCCCGCCACGCCCGGGCGCCCCTTCATCCCCTCGCCGACCACCGCGAGGATCGCCTGATCGCCCTTCACGTCGACCTGCATCAGCTGCTCGTGGAACTCGAACGTGAACTCCCGCTGGATCGCGTCGACGGCCGCCGCCGCGTCGACGCTTCGGACGCCGAAGCAGATCGTGTGCTCGGACGAGGCCTGGGAGATGAGCACGACGTTGACGCGCCTGGACGCCAGCGTCCGGAACACACGCCCCGCGACGCCGGGCACGCCGACCATTCCGGGCCCGCGCAGCGTCAGCAGCGACAGCTCGCCCACCGACGTGATCCCTTTCGCCAGCGTCCCATCGTTCTCGGCCTTGCGGGAGATGAGCGTGCCTGGCGCGTCCGGGTTGAACGTGTTCTTGATCAGAATCGGGATGCGCCTGGCGACCGCCGGCGCGATGGATGACGAATGGAGGACCCGGGCGCCGAAGTAGGACAGCTCCATCGCCTCTTCGTAGGTCATCTGCGGGAGCACGAACGCCGCGGGCACCACGCGGGGATCCGCGCTGAGCACGCCGTCGACGTCGGTCCAGATTTCGATCATCGACGCGCCCACCGCCGAGCCGACGATCGCGGCGCTGTAATCGGAGCCGTTGCGGCCGATGGTCGTCGTCTGGCCGTCTTCGGTGGCGCCGATGAAGCCGGTGACGATGGGAACCGTCCGGCCGGAGCGGCGGAACATCTGCGAGAAATACGCGCGCGTCCGGCGGTTGGTCTTCTTGAAGATGACGTTGGCGTGCGTGAACTGATCGTCGGTGACCAGGAAGTCGCGCGCGTCCACGAACGCCGCGGGATGGGTCCGGGCGAGATACGCCGCGACGATGAGCGCCGACAGCCGCTCGCCGAAGCTCGCGGTCATATCGAGCGCGCGGACCGGGCAGTGGCGGAGAAGATGGATGCCCTGGAGCGTGCTGCGCAGTTCGGCGAGCAGCGCGTCCACCTGCACGCGCACGCGCGCCGGCCGCGATTTGTCGCGCAGCCCCTTGGGGCGGCCGCCCATCAGGTGGGAGACCGCCAGCCGGTGGCGGCGCGCGATCTGCTCGAAGAGATCTTCGTGCGCACCGCCGGCGCGCTCGGCGAGCCGTGCGCACTCGAGAAGCTGATTCGTGACGCCCTGAAACGCCGACACGACGCCGATGACCGGCTCGCGCCGGCGCGCGTCGAGCAGGATCCGTCCGACGTCGCGAATCGTCGCCGGCGTGGAGAGGGAGGAGCCGCCGAACTTGAGAACTTTCACGCAGCCATCTTGAGCCTTGGAAGCACACCACGAAAAGCACGAAATATACGAAAAGCACGAAAAAGATCAATGGGTCCTGAGAAGCCTCGGGTGTGTCTCAAATTGTCACGTTCGGTCTCTCCTGTTCGTTTTGCGGGATTCTCGCTAATGTTCGTGAAGGGCGCGGCCGTTCAGAACCCCCACCACGGCGACCCTAAAAGGGTCGCCCTACAGTCGCAGGAAAGTGTAGGTCGACCCTTTCAGGGTCGACAAGAAAGGATACCGCAGGCGATCGGC
>QHWJ01000170.1 GCA_003222535.1 Acidobacteriota bacterium
AATCCGCAGTGCCTGGCCGAGCGTGTCCGGCCGCACGTGACGCAGTCGCTGGACCACTTCGCGCGACAGGCCGGGAACGCGTTCGAATGGAAAATCGGACGGTATGCGTCGGTGCTCGTTCCTCCTCGCGCGCTCGATTTCGCTCATCTGACGACGCAGGTAGCCCTCGTACTTGAGGGCAGTTTCGACGCTCGCGATGTCGAACGAGGCGTCTGACGACCCAAGCTCGAAGAGGGGTACCTGTTTCTGTCTGACGAGATCAGCCAATCGGGTTTCAGGCTGACGCAGCAGTTGACTTGCCGGTAACCGAGCTCCCGACGCCGTCCGCAGCATCGTCGTATCGAGCACGTCGAGATTGCGCTCGTACCTGCCCTTTCGAGCCGAGAACCGCTCCCAACGATGGTCGTCCACCAGCCCGGCGTCGCGACCGCGCGGCGTCAAACGCAGGTCCGCGTTATCGATTCGCAACAGAAGGCGATGCTCCGCGCGGGAAGTGAACATCCGGTACGGCTCGAGGCAGCCCTTCGTAATCAGATCGTCGATGAGCACCCCGATGTACGCTTCATCCCGCCTCAGCTCCAGACCAGCGCCATCGCTGTCCCTGGCGGCGTAAGCGGCGTTTGCGCCCGCTACAAGACCCTGAGCGGCGGCCTCTTCATATCCCGAGGTCCCGTTGATTTGCCCGGCGAGGAAGAGCCCGCTGACGCGCTTGGTCTCGAGCCGCCTCGTGAGCTCGGTCGGCTGAATGAAGTCGTACTCGACCGCGTAACCGGGACGAAGCAGCACCGCGTCCTCGAGCCCTGGCAACGCGTGCACGAGCTTTTCCTGGACGTCGCGCGGCATTGACATCGAGAAGCCGTTCACGTAGATTTCCGGCGCGTTCACACCTTCCGGCTCGAGGAAAATCTGGTGCCGCTCCTTGTCCGGGAAACGGACGATCTTGTCCTCGAGCGACGGGCAGTAGCGCGGCCCGATCCCTTGAATCTGCCCGTTGAATAGCGGGGAACGATCGAGGTTCGCCCGCACGAGATCGCGAACGCGATCGTTGGTGTGGAGCAGGTAGCAGTCGACCTGCGCGCGATCAATCGGCGCCGACGCAAATGAAAACGGCACGGGTGGCGAATCGCCGCGCTCGACAATGAACCGGCCGTCGGCGACGCGGCGATCGAAATCGATGCTGGCACGATCGAGGCGAGGCGGGGTGCCCGTCTTGAGCCTTCCCCATTCGAAGCCAAACGACTTCAGCGATTCCGCGAGATCACGCGAGGGCGGCTCGCCCGCGCGCCCGGCGGGGTGTTGCTCCGGGCCAATGTGGACGAGCCCGTTCAGGAACGTTCCTGTCGTGATCACGAGCGAGCGGCAGACGCACGCATCGCCGCCTTCGAGCGCGAGGCCGACGACGCGTCCGTGCTCGACGAGAATGCGTCCCGCCCTGCCAATCAGCCATTCGACGTTCGGCGATCCGTCGAGCGTCGCCTTCATCCAGCGTCCGTAGACCTTCTTGTCGGCCTGCGCGCGGGGCGACCAGACTGCCGGGCCGCGGCTGCGATTCAGCAGCTTGAACTGGATACCCGTGGCATCGATCGCAAGGCCCATCAGACCGCCGAGCGCATCGATTTCGCGCACGAGATGCCCCTTTGCCGTCCCACCAATCGCGGGATTGCAGGGCATGTGCGCCACCGTGTCGGTAGACAGAGTGCAGAGGCCGACGTGCGCACCGAGCCGCGCCGCCGCGTGCGCCGCTTCGCAGCCGGCGTGGCCTGCCCCAATCACGATCACGTCGAATGAACTGTTCATCTGAATTTCATTTTCCAATACAGAAGCGCGAGAAGATGTGCGCCAGCAGATCTTCCGGCGCGCGACGGCCGCTGATTTCTTCGAGGGCTTCACGCGCCACTGACAAATCGGCCAGGATGAATTCTTCCGACATCGCGCCACCTTCCGCAAGCGCGGCCGCCCGCGCCCGTCCGAGCGCCTGATGTGCCCGCTCCACGAGCGTGATATGTCGAATGTTGGTGATCGCCGGACGATCCCGCAGCAGATCGACGTCCAGGGCCTCGACGATCCGGCGCCGCAGCTCTTCGAGGCCCGCGCCGGTTCTCGCCGAAACGCCCACGGCATCCGGGTCGTCCCAAGCCGCGGGCAAGTCTGTCTTGTTCGACACAATAAGTCGTTTGTACCCTGATAGTTGCCTGATTTCATCCAGGGCGGGCCGTGCCTGCGACCGATCGACGATGACCAGAATCAGGTCCGACACGGCGACGGCCTGGCGCGACCGCTCGACGCCTTCGATCTCGACCGGATCCTGCGTGTCGCGCAGGCCCGCGGTATCGACCAGCGTCACGCGCAATCCGTCCACGTCGACGACTTCGGTGATGAGATCGCGCGTCGTGCCGGGGACGTCGGTGACGATCGCGCGCGAGCTGCCGACCAGTGCGTTGAACAGACTGGACTTGCCGACGTTCGGCTCGCCGACAATCGCGATCTGCAGTCCCTCGCGAATCAAGCGTCCCCGCCGAGCATCGGTCAGGAGCGCTTCGGTCCGCGCGCGCAACTCGTCGATTGCGTGAGCGAGCGCGGCCGGCTCGACGAAGTGGTAGCCTTCGCCCGGAAAATCAACCGAGGCCTCGAGCCGCGCGATGAGATCGAACAGCGTCGCATCAATCGCGGCGATTGCGCGCGTCAGCGTTCCGTCGAGCTGATCGAATGCCGCGCGCGCCTGGAGCGGCGTCGCCGCGTCGATGAGATCGGCGACCGCTTCCGCCTGCATCAGGTCGATCCGGCCGTTGAGAAACGCGCGCAAGGTGAACTCGCCGGGTTCCGCGAGACGTGCGCCGCACGCGACAGCCGCCATCACGATCGCGTGAAGCACCACCGGGCTCCCGTGAGCGCTCAGCTCCAGCACGTCGTCTCCGGTGTAGGAAGCGGGAGCCGGGAAGTAGGTCGCGACGACGTGATCGAAGGCACCCGTCGCGAATGCGCTTCGCGCCGGCGGACCGCCGTCGCCCCTGTCCGGCGCCGTCAGGCGGATCTTCGTTCGCGTCGCATAACGCGGCTCGAGAGCGCCCCGATGCGTGAGAAGCCTCCGCGCGATCGAGGCCGCTTCAGATCCGCTGACGCGGACGACACCGATCCCGCCGCGACCGGATGGAGTCGCGATCGCGACGATCGTGTCGCTGACGGAGAACACACGCCCCGCGTCTACTTCTGCAACGAGATGAGAACGGTCTTCGAGAAGGCGTCGCCGACGCTTTCGGTCGACACTCCCGGAATCTCGGCGACCGCGAGGTGCACGATACGGCGCTCGTACGGATTCAGCGGGCCGAGTTGCTGATCCGTGCCCGATTGCTTCGCCTTCTCGGCCAGGAACTTCGCCATGTTCCGCAGCTCGATGTCCTTACCCTTCCGGTACTCGAGCGCGTCGACGAACACGCGCTTGTCGCCTTCGAGGGAGCGGCCGTAAGACGAGTCGACGATATGCTGCAGCGCCTTGAGCGGCTCGCCGCGATGGCGTACGAGCAGCTCCGCTTCCTCGCCCGTCAGGTTGAAGCGCGGGCCGTCGGCGGTTTCCTCGACGTTGACGCTCGCCGTGATTCCGAGCGCCGAGGTCACGCGGTTCAAGAAATCAACGATGGGCGTGGTGTTCATGGTCCCGGCCTTCCTCACTCGGGAGATGCTAATCGTCGCGGGCGGCCGCATCGGTCTTGCCGCCGCCCACGCGTTTCATCCGGCGCTCGCCCGCCGACGACCGCGCTGCCCGGACGTCCGGCGGCCCGATCAGGTAGTTCGTCAGATACTGCTGGCCGATCGCCCAGATGTTGTTGACGAGCCAGTAGAGCGCCACGCCCGCCGGGTACCAGAGAAACAGAAACGTGAAGAATACCGGCATCAGCATCATCATCTTCTGCTGGACCGGATCCACGCCCGCGGCGGGCGTCAACCGCTGCTGCCAGATCTGGCTGAGGCCCATCAGGATGGGCGTCACGAAATACGAGTCGTGCGCGGACAGGTCGTGAATCCAGCCGATGAACGGCGCCCCGCGCAGCTCAATCGCCGTCGAGAGCAGCGCGTAGAACGCGAAGATGAAAGGCATCGTCATCAGCATCGGCACACAGCCGCTGGCCGGATTCACGCCGCGCTCCTTGTAGAGCGCCATCATCTCCTGGTTCATCTTCTGCTTCGCCGGATCAGTGGCTTTCAGCTTCGAGTAGCGCTCCTGGATCGCTTTCACCTCGGGCTGAATCTCCTGCATCTTCCGCATCGAGACGACGCTCTTGTGGCGCAGCGGGAAGAGGATCGCGTTGATGATGAACGTCAGGATGATGATCGACCAGCCGTAGTTGCCGACGTAGCCGTTCACCCACTTGAGCGACCGCAGGAGTGGCACGACAATCACGGCGAACATGCCGAAGTCGACGGCGCGCGAGAGGTCGCGGTCGATCGCGGCCAGCACGTCGAAGTCCTTCGGCCCCGCGAAGAACTTGACCGGCGCGCCGGCAAGCTGCGGCTCAAGCGAAAAGGCGACCAGCTCGCGCGGGGGCTCCTTCGAATCGCCCGGCGGCGGAATGGTGACCGGCTGAAAGACGACCTTGCTCGAGCCGGGCTCCAGCGCCACGGTCATGAAGTAGTTGTCGTCGACGCCGGCGTACCGGAAATCGCCGTCGTGCACCGGCTGCTGGGCGATGTCTTTCGGGGCGGCGCGGACGACTTTGCCATTCTCGAAGACAATGCCCTCGGCCTTCTTGACGTACCTGCTCTGCTCGCCGGTGTCGCCGACCGCCGGTCCCCACACGATGGCCGGCGTGAGCGGGCGGTCGCCCTCCGTGATCGTCGCGCGGAACGTGATGACGTACGAGGCGGAATCGAGGTGGAATTCCTTCACGGCGTGGACGCCTGCGTCGTCGCGATACTCGAAGCGCACGTCAATCGGAGAGGACGATGCCGCAGTGCCCGCGGGTGCGCCGGCGACAGTGTACAAGGCGTCGTTCAACGTCGCCGTCATGGCTTCGTTCGTCATGCGCAGGGTGAACGGCAGCGGCTGACTGCCAATCTGGCTTTCGACCAGTTCCTGCGGTTGCCGTCGTTGATCGAGGTAGCGTTTCAGGCGCCAGCTCTTGAGCCTCGCGCCGCGATTCGTGAACACTGCGACGACGTATTCGGTCTCGACGCGGACATCGCGCTCGGAGGTGTCGGCGACGAGCGGCGCCGCGACCGGCCCACCGGGTGTTGGTTGCCGCGTGACTGCGCTCGAAGCTCCTTCACCAGGTTGTTGCGCGCCGCTCCGAGCGTCGCCCGCCGCGGTGGTCGTCGCAGCGGCGTTCCCGGCTTTTGTTCCCGGCAGCGGCTTCGGGACAGGCTTCACGAACACGGCCTGCCAGACGTACAGCACCAGGAACGCTAGGAAGATGGCGAGGAGAACGCGTCTTTCCATTTAGGACGGCACAGGGTCATGACCCGCGGCACAGAGCGGTTGACAACGGACCAGACGTCTGGCTGCGAGCCATCCACCGCGGAGCACGCCGTGGCGATCGATCGCCTCGGCGGCAAAGTCCGCGCAGGAAGGCACGAAACGGCAGCAGCCTCTGAAATAGGGTGAAATAAAGATCTTATAGCCTCGCAACAGCGCGAGGGCGAGGCGCACGCCGAGCCTCAACCTAGCGGCCCTGGCGAGGACGTCGTTCCAGAAGAGTCCGGTAATCGGCTTCAAGGGCAATCAGGCTGGCGTCGAGCCATTCGCGCTTCGGGATGACGACGACGTCGAATCCATCGGCGATCTTGTTGCGACGGAAGACCTCACGAATCAGGCGTTTCACTCGGTTTCTCTGAACCGCTCCTCCGAGCTTCCTGGTCGCCGCAATCCCCAGCCGTCCCACTCCGCGAGCGCTGGGCAACATGAACACGATGCTATAGCGGCTTTGGATGCGGGTGCCCCGCTCGTACACCTGCTTGAACTCAGCGCGCCGGCGGATCCGTTCGTGGGGGCGAAAGCTCATCGGGCGTCAGCATTCATCCTCGGCGCTCAGTTGATTGCTGTCCGTCGAGAGCAAACAGCTATTCAGTGCTCACAGTGAGGCGCTTGCGTCCCTTCGCGCGGCGGCGTTTCAGCACCAGGCGGCCGTTCTTTGTGCTCATTCTGACCAGAAACCCGTGCGTCCGCTTGCGGTGGCGCGTGTTGGGCTGAAAAGTGCGTTTCCCCTTCATGACTCCCCTTCGGAACTGAAACCGAACCGTCAATGTTAGCGAACGGCTTCCGAGAGTGTCAATCGGCGCGAAGTGTGATAGTGTCGGCGTCCTTCTCGGAACTGTTCCGCCCGCAGCAATTCCATGCGTCTTTGGTCTCTCGCCAAAGTTTTCCACACCTGTGGAAAAACCTGTGGAAAATCGACTGGAATCGTCGTGCGGCCTCGATTTACGGCCTGAAACGGCCGACCATGAGGCTTTCTGAACCGTCGACTCATGGCGAATATCGGTCGAAGGTGTCGCGTTTATTGATGAAATGAACCTCTGGGACAAAATCCTCACGCGCATCGAGATGAAGGTAAACCGGCATAGTTTCTACACCTGGTTCCGGCCGACGAACTTTGTCGCCGAAGACCGATCGTCTGTCACCGTCCGCGTGCCGAACCCTTTGTTTCAAGAATGGCTGATGAAACACTATTCGGCTGTCATCGCGGAAGCCGCGCGCGAACTGAAAAGACCGAACCTGCAAGTGAACTTCGTCGCCGATCCACAGGCCGACGCGCCGGGTATTCCGCTCAGCGACGATGAGGAGGCGGCCCTCCAGAACGAGCCTCCGCCATCGACCGAGCCCGGGCCCGCCGGGCTCGCCGGGCTCAATCCACGCTACACCTTTGACACGTTCATCGTCGGATCGTCGAATCAGTTCGCCCATGCGGCCTGCCGCGCGGTGGCGGAAGCGCCGTCACGATCGTACAACCCGCTGTTCATCTACGGCGGTGTCGGGCTCGGCAAGACGCATCTGATGCACGCCGTTGGACACTACGTGCTGCAACACGACCGTGATGTGAGGCTTACCTACATCTCGTCCGAGCGATTCATGAACGAGATGATCAACGCACTCCGGTACGATCGCGTGCTCGATTTTCGCGAGCGGTATCGATCGGTCGACGTGCTGCTGGTCGACGACATCCAGTTTCTCGCCGGCAAAGAAGGCACGCAAACGGAGTTTTTTCACACGTTCAACGCGCTCTACGACTCGCAAAAACAGATCGTCCTCAGCAGTGATTGTCCGCCTCACGAGATCCCGGCGCTCGAGGAGCGGCTTCGCTCGCGATTTGAATGGGGCTTGACCGCGGACATCCAGCCGCCGGATCTCGAAACCAAGGTCGCGATCCTGAAGAAAAAGGCGGAGACTGAAGCCGTTCCGCTGCCCGATGACGTGGCGATGTACATCGCCGGCAAGATCAAGTCGAACATCCGCGAGCTCGAAGGGTCGCTCATTCGCCTGATTGCGTATGCGTCCCTGACCGGGCAGGATATTTCACTGCCGCTCGCCCAGGATGTGCTGAAGAACATCCTGGACCACGAACAGAAAACCGTCACGATCGAAATCATCCAGAAATTCATCGCGGATTACTACAACCTGAGAATGGTCGATCTGAAGTCGAAGAACAATTCGAAGTCGGTCGCAATGCCCCGCCAGATCGCCATGTATCTCTGCAAGTCGTTGACTCCCGCCTCGCTGCCGGAAATCGGACGCAGTTTTGGAGGCAAGCATCATTCGACGGTGATCCACTCGATCCGGAAGGTGGAGGACCTGCGGAAAAGAGACACGGATTTCAACACGCTGATGGGCAACTTTATCGAAGGATTCCGGTAGGCCGCCCCGGTTTTCAACAGATGAGCCAGACGCTGCTGTGGATCTCCGTGGAAGCCCGTTTCGCGGAGCGAAGAGAACCCTGCAAGGCCCGTTGGGGGCACACATTTTGAACAGGCTAAATCACTCAACAGTAAGCATTAAGGTCTGCTCTTTGCTTTTCAACACACCCTCTTTTCCTATATAATTTCCCGTTCTCGAATCTCTCCTCTCTTTAGGGGATCGCGGGCGCCCGAACCCCCGCCTTTTTCGAGGTCAGCACAAGATGGAACTCGTCGTCCGCAAGAACGACTTATTGCGCGAACTGCAACTTTTCCAAGGCATCGTCGAGCGAAAAAACACGATCCCTATTCTGGCCAATGTGCTGATGGAGGCCATGGGCGATCAGTTGAGCTTTCTCGCCACCGATCTCGAAGTCGGGCTGCGCAGCAAGTGTGCGGCGTCGATTGCCAAGAGCGGCGCGCTGACGCTGCCGGCGAAGAAATTCTATGAGATCGTCAAGTCGTTGCCGGAGACCGACATTCGCATCGCCGAGGACAAAGGTGGGGTGAAGGTTGCAGCCGATCGGTTCGACTCGCGGATGCAGACTCTCCCTCGCGAGGACTTTCCGACCCTGCCGGAGTCCGGCGGGGCATCGAGCGCGACACTGCCACGCAGCGCGATCAAGGAGATGGTTGAGAAGACGCAGTTTGCCATCACCGGCGAGGACACGAGGTATTTTCTGAACGGCGCGTTGTTCGTGTTGCGCCCCGAGGCGATGAGCCTCGTTGCGACCGATGGACACCGTCTCGCCCTCGTCACCGTCACGCGTGACGGCAAACCGGACGACGCGGAGGAGGTCAAAGCAATCCTTCCGAAGAAAACGCTCGGCGAGCTTGCGAGGTTGCTGCAGGAAGGCGACGAGGACATTCGATACGAGCGAGGCGAGAACCATCTGTTCTTCGAGGTCGGCGGGCGTCTGCTGATTTCGCGGATGATCGACGGACAGTTTCCCGCCTACGAGCGCGTCATCCCGAAGGGGAACGACAAGCACATCGAATTCGAGCGCGATCGGTTGACCAACGCCGTGAAGCGCGTGGCGCTGCTGTCGAACGAGCGGTCGCGCGCCGTGAAATTTCAGATTGACAACGGGAAGGTCGAGGTGACGTCGAGCAGCCCGGATCTGGGCGAAGCGAAAGAAACGCTGCCGGTCGACTACGGCGGTGCCTCGATGCAGATCTGCTTCAATGCCCAATACGTGCTCGATTTCCTCGCCGCGGTCTCGACCGACATCGTGTCGATCGAGCTCAAGGACGAAGTCAGCCAGGCGATGATGAAGCCAGTTGGCGCCGAAGGCTACGATTACACCTACGTGATCATGCCGATGCGCGTGTGAATTGTTCGAAATGGAAGACAGCGACCGAACGGAAGCGACCCTGCCCAAGCTGCACACGCCCGAGGTGCCTGCGGGCAATAACGGGCATGGCGTGGCCGACGATTATGGCGCGGACAAGATCAAGGTGCTCGAGGGTCTCGAGGCGGTGCGGCTGCGCCCGGCGATGTACATCGGCTCGACCGGGCCTTCAGGATTGCACCATCTCGTCTACGAGGTCGTTGACAACTCGATCGACGAAGCGCTCGCAGGCTTCTGCGATCAGGTCAACGTCACGATCCACATCGACGGCTCGGTGACGGTCATCGACAACGGCCGCGGCATACCGGTCGACCTGCACACGAGCGGCAAGTCGGCGGCTGAGGTCGTGTTGACCATGCTCCACGCCGGCGGCAAATTCGACAACGACAGCTACAAGGTGTCGGGCGGCCTGCACGGCGTCGGTGTGTCGGTGGTGAACGCGTTGTCCGAGACGCTGGACCTCGAGATCTGGCGCAACGGCCAGGTCTACCAGCAGTACTACGAGCACGGGGTGCCGATGGCCGCGCTCGAGATAACCGGCACGACGAAGCGTCGCGGCACCAAAGTCACCTTCAAGCCGGACCCGCAGGTTTTCGAAACCACGGCCTTCAGCTTCGACACGCTCGCCCAGCGGCTGCGGGAGCTCGCGTTCCTCAACGGCGGCATTGTCATCACGCTGGACGACGAGCGCGACGGCAAGAATCACAAGTTTCACTATGAAGGCGGGATCGCCTCGTTCGTGACCCACTTGAACAAGAACAAGGCGGCGGTCAACGAAAAGCCGATCTACATGCGCGGCGAGAAGGAGGGCATCGACGCCGAAATCGCCCTGCAGTGGAACGACGGCTACACGGAGACGATTTACACGTTCGCCAACAACATCAACACCAACGAAGGCGGCACGCACCTCTCGGGGTTCCGTTCGGCGTTGACACGCACGATCAACTCGTATGCGTCGAAAAACAACCTGGCGAAGGACCTGAAGGAGAGCGTCTCCGGCGAAGACATCCGCGAAGGGCTGACCGGCGTCATCAGCGTCAAGATTCCGCACCCGCAATTCGAGGGGCAGACAAAAACCAAACTCGGCAATACGGAGGTCAAGGGCATCGTCGAAGCCATCCTCAACGACAAGCTGGGCGCGTACCTCGAAGAAAACCCGTCGGTGGCCCGGCGCATTGTCGGCAAGGCGATCGACGCCGCACGGGCCCGTGAGGCCGCTCGAAAGGCACGCGACCTCGTGCGCCGCAAGGGCGCGCTCGACAGCAGCTCGCTGCCTGGAAAGCTGGCTGACTGCCAGGAGCGCGATCCGGCCCTGAGCGAGCTGTATATCGTCGAGGGCGAATCGGCCGGCGGGTCCGCCAAACAGGGGCGCGATCGGCGGTTCCAGGCCATCCTGCCGCTCAAGGGCAAGATTCTGAACGTCGAGAAGGCCCGCTTCGACAAGATGCTGGGCAGCGACGAAATCAAGACCATGATCGCGGCGCTCGGCTGCGGCATCGGCGCCGAGGACTTCAACATCGAGAAGCTCCGGTATCACCGGATCATCATCATGACCGACGCGGATGTGGACGGCTCCCATATTCGTACGCTGCTGCTGACGTTCTTCTACCGGCAGCTCCCCCAGATCATCGAGAACGGCTACGTCTACATCGCGCAACCACCGCTGTTCCGGGCAAAGCGCGGCAAGAGCGAAACCTACATCAAGGACGAGCGCGATCTCGATGCCTTCCTGATCAAGCGCGCCACCGAAGCGCGCGTCGTGCGGATCCCGTCGAAGCAGATTGAGACGTCCGGCGGCGAGCTCGAGAAGCTCCTCCACAAGATGATCGCGCACCAGAAACTGCTTCAAGTGGTCGAGCGGCGCGGCCATCCGCGCGAGATCGTCGAAGCGCTGGTCGCCGCCGGCGCCGATCGCGAGTACTTCGCCGACAAGGACAAGCTCGAAGGCCTAGCCGGCGCGCTGACGTCGCCGACGCGCACCGTGGCGGTGCAGCGCGACGAGGAGCACAACCGCTATCTGCTGCACGTGGAGGATCGCGCGAACGGTTACCGGCGTCAGCACACGATCGGTGTCGATTTCGTCACCGCGGCCGAATATCGGACGCTGCTCGCGAACCATCGTGACATTCCGTCGTTCGAGGGGGACGTCATTGTCTCGGGGACGCTCGAGAGCACCGGGGAACCGCCGGATGGAGCCGATGGCCCGGATGTCGCCGATGTGCCGAAGCCGTCGAAGGAAAAAGCTGCCGATGTCCGGCTGCGCTCCCTCGATGATCTCGTGGACTTCTTCATCGCCGCCGGCAAGAAGGGCGTCGCCGTCAACCGCTACAAGGGTCTCGGCGAGATGAACCCCGATCAGCTCTGGGCGACGACGATGAACCCGGAGGCGCGGACGCTGTTGCAGGTGCGCGCCGAGGATCACACCGAAGCCGACCTGATGTTCACGACGCTCATGGGCGACCAGGTCGAGCCACGCCGCAAGTTCATCGAGGACAACGCGCTGGACGTCAAGAACCTGGACGTGTAGGGACTGGGGACTAGGGACTGGGAGCTGGACGCCCCCTGGTTCCTCTCGAGTCCCCAGTCCCCAAGTCCCCAGTTCCCGCCCCGACATATGGCTGATCTCGTTCACAAGCACTCCCCCGTCAACATCGAAGACGAAATGAAGCGTTCGTACATGGATTACGCCATGAGCGTGATCATCGGACGAGCGCTGCCCGACGCCCGCGACGGGCTCAAGCCGGCGCACCGCCGCGTGATGTACGGCATGAAGACGATGGGGCTGTCGTCGACGCGTGGGTATCGCAAGTGCGCGAAGATCGTCGGCGAGGTGATGGGCAACTTCCATCCTCACGGCGACGCATCCATCTACGACACGCTCGTGCGGATGGCGCAGGACTTCAACATGCGCTACCCGCTCGTGAACGGCCAGGGCAACTTCGGATCGATCGACGGCGACCCCCCGGCGGCGATGCGGTACACCGAAGCGCGGCTGCAGTCGCTCGCCGACGACATGATGGGGGATCTCGACAAGGAGACCGTCGACTTCGTCCCGAACTACGACGAGACCACCGAAGAGCCGACGGTGCTGCCGGCGCCCTTTCCCAACCTGCTCGTCAACGGATCCACCGGCATTGCCGTCGGGATGGCCACCAACGTCCCGCCGCACAATCTGCGGGAGGTGATCGACGGCTGCGTCTGGCTGATCGAGAACACGCATTTCGCGGAGCCCGCGGCCCGCCTGACGACAGCCGACAGGCTGCGCAACCTGATTCGCCTGATTCCGGCCCCGGACTTCCCGACTTCCGGCCAGATCGTCGGCCGCCTCGGGGCCGTCCAGGCGTACACCACGGGGCGTGGCTCCATCCTCATGCGCGCGAAGTCGGAGATCGAGACCAACAAGAAGGGCGACCGGCAGGCGATCATCGTCACCGAGATTCCGTATCAGGTCAACAAGGCGAAGCTGATCGAGCGGATCGCGGAGCTGGTCCGTGAAAAGGCGATTGAGGGCATCTCCGATCTGCGCGATGAATCCGATCGTGACGGCATGCGGATCGTGATCGAGCTGAAGCGCGGCGAAGTGCCGGAGGTGATTCTCAACAACCTCTACAAGCAGACGCAGCTCCAAATGAGCTTCGGCATCATCATGCTCGCCATCGTCGGCGGGCGGCCGAAGGTCATGAACCTGCTCGAGATGATCGAGAGCTTCGTGGACTTCCGCCGCGAGGTCGTGCGCCGGCGGATCGAGTTCGAGCTGCGGAAGGCCGAGGCGCGGCACCACATCCTCGAGGGACTGAAGATCGCGCTGGATCAGCTCGACGCCGTGATCACGTTGATTCGCGGGTCGAAGACCGTTTCCGAGGCCCGCGACGGCCTGATGACCCAGTATGGCCTGTCGCCGGCCCAGTCGCAGGCGATCCTCGACATGCAGCTCCAGCGCCTCACCGGGCTGGAGCGACAGAAGATCCTCGACGAGCTGGCCGAGCTGATGAAGACGATCGAGCGGCTGCGCGCGATTCTCGCCAGCGAGCGCCTGCTGATGCAGATGATCGTCGACGAGCTGAAAGCGGTCCGCGACGCGTACGGCGACGATCGGCGGACGGAAATCGTCGACGCGACGGGGGAAATCAACGTCGAGGATCTGATCGCCGAGGAAGACATGGCGATCACCGTCAGCAATACCGGCTATATCAAGCGAACGGCGATCTCGACGTATCGCAATCAGCGGCGGGGCGGCAAGGGGCGCATCGGGATGCGGACGCGCGACGAGGACTTCGTCAGCCATCTGTTCGTCGCGTCGACGCACGCCTACATCATGATCTTCTCGGATCGCGGCCGCGCCTACTGGCTGAAGGTCCATGAAATCCCGGATGTCGGGCCGGGCGGAAAAGGCAAGTCGATCGCGAACCTCGTGTCGATGGAAGACGGGGAGAGAATCGCGGCGATGCTGGCGGTGAAGGAATTCGAGGAAGACAGGTTCGTCATCATGGGATCACGCCAGGGGGTCGTCAAGAAGACGTCGCTGTCGGCGTTCAGCAATCCACGCGCCGGCGGCATCATCGCGATGGGCGTGGAAGAGGGCGACGCCGTGATCGCGGTGCAGGTGACCGACGGCACCGGCGAGGTCTTCATCGGCACCCGGAACGGGATGGCCATCCGCTTCGAGGAGACTGGCGTGCGGCCCACGGGCCGCACGGCCTACGGCGTGCGCGGGATCACGCTGAGAGACGACGATTACGTGGTCGCGATGGCGGTGGTGAAACCTGGAGGTACACTGCTCACCGTCACTGAGCGCGGATATGGAAAGCGCACGGAGATCGACGAGTACCGCCTGACGTCGCGAGGCGGTTTTGGCGTCATCAACATATCGACCTCCGAGCGCAATGGTCCGGTGGCCGGCATCGCCTACGTGGAAGAAGGCGACGAACTGCTCGTCATCACACAGCAGGGCATGATCATTCGTATGCAGACCAACGACGTGCGTGCCATTGGACGGGCGACGCAGGGCGTCCGGCTCATCGACATCGAGGCCGAGGACAAAGTCGTGTCGATCGCGCGGCTCGTCGAAAAGGAAGAAGAAGAAGAGCCCGCGACTGCGCCGGAGCCGCCGGCGGAATAGTGCGCATCGCGCGGGCGCTCGCCGCGTCGCTGCTCGCCGCGGCGTTCACGAGCTGCGCGCCACCCGGCGAGCAGCCGCTTCTCTCCCAGTTCTTCGCCGCATCGCGCCTCCGCGACCGCACCGCTCTGCGGGATATCGCCTCGGTCTCGTTCGAGCCCAACCTTCAGGGTGTCGTCAGCAGCTTCGAAGTCACGCACGTCGCGCCGGTCGTTGAAGCTGGCGGCGAGAGTGAGTCGAAGGCTGTTTCGATTTCCGCGCCGGTCAGGCTGCCGGACGGCCGGGCGTTGCGGAAGAACTTCGTCGTCACCATGAAGCGGCGGCGGACGGCCGGCAGCACGAATCGCTGGGGCGGGTGGATGATCACGGCGATCAGGACACTGGCTTCGCGCGCGTCGACTGTCGGCCGCCGAGTCTGGCGATCGGGGCTCGTCACCTCAACTGTCAGATACGCGCGCGCTGTGGAATCGGAATCGACGGTGATCTGCACGTCGACGAATTGCACGTCCCAACCGCCGGGCGAGGGCGTCCAGCTCGCGACCGCGCCCAGCACCTCGTCTCTCGACGTGATGTCCGGACCGGACAATCCAGCGCGGACGTGGATGTCTTCCGCGAGGTAATGGCGGAGCTGCGCGAGGCGCGTCGCCCGGCTGGCGCCGCTGTCGGCGGCCGGCGCCGACAGCGTGGCGGCCAGCTCCCCCAGCCGGCGTTTGACCGCGCGCGCCGGATTGAGCCACGACTGATAACCGAAATACCCGATGAGGACCGCGAACACGACCGAGACGTAGACCGAGCCGTTCGCCTTCATCAGCAGGGCATCGTCCCGATGATGCGGTCGCGCGACGCCCAAAGCGCGTCGTGGTTCTGAATCTCCATCGCCCGATTGTCGCCGATCGCGAGACCCGGCCTATTCAGGCACCAGGCGCGCGAACCTGGCGCGCAGCGTCTTCTGACCGACATCCGCGAACCGCACAATCAGCTTCGTGTCGTCGGCGAGCGCCTCGATGCTGAGCACAGTACCGACGCCGAAATGCGGGTGGCGCACGCGCATCCCCTGGCGGAGGGCCATGCCCGCGGACTGATCCTCGTCCTCGTACGCGTAGCCCGGCGTCGTCTCGCGCACCCGGTTGCCCCGCCCGCGTCCGTACGGATTCGTCTTGAAGTCGTAGTGCGGGAAATTGCCCTGGTAGCCTGACGCGGAGAATGACGGCGCCACGCGATCCAGCAACTCCGCCGGCACTTCGTCGATGAAGCGTGACGGCTCGCTCGGCTGGTATTCACCGAAGATGCGCCGGCGGGCGGCGCCGGTCAGCACCAGCCGCGCGCGCGCGCGCGTCATGCCGACGTAGCACAGGCGCCGCTCTTCCTCGAGCTCCGCTTCGTCGTCGCTCGATCGAGCATGCGGAAACAGCCCCTCCTCGAGCCCCGCAAGCACCACGACGGGGAACTCCAGCCCTTTCGCGCTGTGCAGGGTCATCATCCACACGCGGGCATCGCGCGCGCCGGCCTCCTCATCGGCGTCAGACAGCAGCGAGAGTCGATCGACGAAGCCGTTCAACGTCGGCTCGGGCTCGCGACTCTCGAATTCGCGGGCGGCGGAGACCAGCTCGGCGAGGTTTTCAACGCGGCCTTCGGCATCCTCGCTGCGCTCGTCGCGCAGATCCTGCAGGTAGCCGCTCTGGTCGAGCAGCTTCCCGATTGCAATCGACACCGCCTCGCGGCGCGCCACATCCGTCAGCTTCACGATGAGATCGCGGAAGGCCGCGAGCGAGGCGGCCGCCCGTCCCGCGAACGCGCGATCGTCGAGGCCGCGTACGATTCGCGCCCACAGCGAGTTGGCCGAGCGCGCCGGCTGGAGGCCGGCCGCCAGGAGCGGCAGCGCCCCGTCGATCTCGCTCACCGGCCCGATCTTCTCGACCGCGTCCATGACGCCCTTGCCGATGCCGCGTGCCGGCACATTGATGACGCGCCGCAGGCTGACGTCGTCGTGGGGGTTGATGACGAGGCGCATGTACGCGAGTGCGTCCTTCACTTCCTTGCGCTCGTAGAATCGCACGCCGCCGATCACCTTGTAGGCGACGCCTTCGCGCATCAGGGCGTCTTCGATCGTGCGCGACTGGGCGTTGGTCCGGTACAGGACCGCCACCATCGCTTCCACGTCGTCGGCCAGAGCCGTTCGAGCCGTGCGCGTGATGAAGTCGGCTTCCTCCAGCTCGTCGCCGCCGCGGAAGTACGTGATGCGCGCCCCGCCCTTGCGATCGGTCCAGAGACGCTTGTCCTTGCGGTTCCGGTTCTGGCCGATCACCGCCGATGCGGCGTCGAGGATCACCTGCGTCGAGCGGTAGTTTCGTTCCAGCTTGACGATCTTCGTTTCGCCGAAATCCTGCTCGAAATCGAGGATGTTGCGCAGATCCGCGCCGCGCCACTTGTAGATCGACTGGTCCGGATCGCCGACGACGCAGAGGTTGCGGTGCGCTTCGGCGAGACGGCGGATGAGCAGGTACTGGGGTCTGTTCGTATCCTGGTACTCGTCCACCATGACATAGCGGAACTGCTCCGCGTATTTGCGGCGGACTCTCTCGGACTGCTCGAACAAGTCGACCGTCTTCAACAGGAGGTCGTCGAAATCGAGCGCGTTGGACTCCTTCAGCGCGTTCAGGTAGTGCGTATAGATGTTGACGATCTGCTCGTCGCGTCGATTCCAGGCGGCGGATGCCGCCATGGCCTCGGGCCCTTCCATCCGGTTCTTGGCGCCGCTGATGCGCGACAGCGCGGCACGCGGCTGGATGAAGTTTTCGTCAATCTGCAGCTGCTTGAGCGCCCGCCTGACGACCGACAACTGATCGGACGAATCGTAGATGACGAAGTCGCGCGAGAGCCCGATGGCGGGCCCTTCGCGGCGAAGCAGCCGCGCGCAGAGCGCATGAAAGGTGGACACCCACATGCCGCTGACGTCGGAGCCAAGCAGCGACGCGACGCGCCCGCGCATTTCTTCGGCGGCCTTGTTGGTGAAGGTGACGGCGAGGACTTCGTGAGGCTGCGCGTGACCGTCGCCGACGAGGTACGCGATCCGGCTCGTGATGACCCGCGTTTTTCCCGATCCGGCGCCCGCAAGGATGAGCAGCGGGCCGCCGATATGAAGCACGGCTTCGCGCTGTTCGGGGTTCAAGGTGTCCAGGAACTGCATGCAGGGACCTGGGGACTGGGGACCGGGGACTACGTGCTCGAGCGATCGTAGCATCGTCTTGCCTTCCAGTCCCGAAGCCCCCTGTCCCCAAGTCCCCAGTCCCTAAGTCCCCAGTCCCCAAGTCCCTGGGTCCCCAAGTAGAGCATTTCGTAATCACCGCGACGTATTGATTTGGAGAAGCCACGGAGACACCGAGACACAGAGGCGCTCGACGCGGTCGGCCTGCACTGCAGGCCGAGCCGTGAGGCGCGCAAACCGCAAACGAACGACCGAGCCACTGTCCAAGTGGTCGTTCGTTTGCCGTTTGCACGCCTCGCCCGCCGCTCGGCGGCGCCGCGTCGAGCGCTACGTGTTCCTTCTCTGTGTCTTTGTGTCTCGGTGGCCAAATATGTCGTCGTATTTCTGAAATGGGGCACTGAGTCCACAGTCCCTACTCCACCGTGACGCTCTTTGCCAGATTCCGCGGCTGATCGACATCGCAGCCGCGGCGGACGGCGATGTCGTACGCGAGGAGCTGAAGCGGCAGCACCATGACGATCGGTGTCAGCAACTCGGGTGCGCGCGGAACCTCGATGACGACATCGCGTAAGGGGTCGAGAATCGCGCGCAGCTTCTCGTCTCCGAGCGTGGTGAGCGCGATGACCGAGGCGCCGCGCGCCTTGGCTTCCTGCATGTTGCCGATCATCTTTTCGAACACGGCATCACGGGGTGCAATCATCACGACGGGCATGCGCTCGTCGATGAGCGCGATCGGTCCGTGCTTCATTTCGCCGGCCGGATACCCTTCGGCGTGGATGTAGGAGATTTCCTTCAGCTTCAGCGCGCCTTCGAGGGCAATGGGATAGTTGATTCCGCGGCCGAGATAGAGGAAATCGGTCCGCGTGTGGAAACGGCCGGCGACATCCTCGATTTCCGGCGCGAGCTTCAGCGCCTGCTCGAGGAGCAGCGGCAGCTGCAGCAACGCGTCGATGTGCGGTTTCGAGGCCTCGGGCGAGAGCACGCCCCGCGCCTGGCCGAGCCGCAACCCGAGCAGATACAAGGCGACCAGCTGCGATGTGAAGGCCTTGGTGGACGCGACGCCGATTTCCGGTCCGGCATGCGTGAAGACTGTGCCCTCGGTCTCGCGCGTGGCCATGCTGCCGACAACGTTGCAGATCGCGACGCTGCAGGCGCCGCCCTGCCTGGCCTGGCGCAGCGCCGCGAGCGTGTCGGCGGTCTCGCCGGACTGCGTGATCACGACCGCCAGGGTGTTGGGCGGCACGATCGGGCTGCGGTAGCGGTACTCGGAGCCGTAGTCGACCTCGACGGCGACCCGCGCGAGCTGCTCGATCAGGTACTTGCCGACCAGACCGGCGTGCCACGACGTTCCGCACGCGAGGATCGTGACCTTCTCGATGGCCGCGAACTGCGCCTGGGTGATCTTCATCTCCTCGAGGAACACTTTGCCGGAGTCCTGCGACACGCGTCCCAGAATCGTCTCGCGCGCGGCCGTCGGCTGCTCGAAAATCTCCTTGAGCATGAAGTGCTTGTAGCCCGCCTTCTCGGCCATGATCGGGTCCCAGAGGACGCGCTGCGTCGCCTTGGAGACCGGACGGCCGAAGAGGTCGGTGAACTCCACGCCGGTGCGCGTGACGATCGCCATCTCCTCGTCGCCGAGAAACACGACGTCGCGGGTGTGGCTCAGAATCGGCGGGATGTCGGACGCAACGAAGAACTCGCCGTCTCCGAGGCCCACGACGATCGGCGGACCATTGCGGACCGTGACAATCTTCTCGGGATCGTCGGCCGAGATCAGCACGAGCGCGAAGAGCCCCCGCATCAACAGCAGCGCCCGACGCACGGCGTTCTCGAGCCCGTCATCCTTCATCTCGCGCTCGACCAGGTGCGCGACGATCTCCGTGTCGGTTTCCGTGACGAAGGTGTGGCCCTGCCGCTGCAGCTCCTGTTTCAGATCGAGATAGTTCTCGATGATCCCGTTGTGCACGACGACGATCTTGCCGGTGCAGTCGCGATGAGGGTGCGCGTTCTCTTCCGTCGGCCGGCCGTGGGTGGCCCATCGTGTGTGGCCCACGCCGTAGTCGCCCGTGATCGGGTTCAGCTTGATGACGTCCTCGAGGCGCGAAAGCTTTCCCGCGCTGCGCCGCAATTCCACGGCGCCATCGCACACGACCGCCACACCCGCCGAGTCGTAGCCGCGGTACTCGAGTCGCCGCAGCCCGTCGATGAGAACCGGCACAACTTCTTTGGTCCCGATATATCCAATGATTCCGCACATAACCGTCAGCCCTCAGCCCTCTTAGCCCTTAGCCCTTTTTAGCCCCTCACCCTTTGCCCTCTGCCCTTCTTTTCCGCGACCCAGCCCTCGATGTTCCGCTGCTTCCCCGCGCTGACGGCGAGCGCGCCGCTGGGTACGTCTTCGCGAATCGTGCTGCCACTGCCGATATAGGCGCCCTTGCCGACCTTCACCGGCGCGACGAGCTGCGTGTCGCTGCCGATGAATGCGCCGTCTCCGATCACGGTCTGATTCTTTGTCGTGCCGTCGTAGTTGCACGTGATTGTCCCGGCGCCGATGTTCACCTTCTCTCCGATCGTCGCGTCGCCGAGGTACGCGAGGTGCATCGACTTCGATCCGGCGCCCAGAACGGTCTTCTTCAGCTCCACGAAGTTCCCGATCCGGGCGTGGGCCCGCACGTCGGTCTCGTTCCGCAGGTGCGCGAACGGGCCGACGCGCACGTCGTCGGCCAGCCGCGCGTTGGTGATGACCGAGTGGTTGAACACCGTGACACGATCGCCGATCTGCGAGTCGACGATTCGGACGCCGCTGTGGATTTCGCAGCCCTCGCCAATCGTCGTGAAGCCTTCGAGCGAGACGCCGGGGTGAACAATCGTGTCGGCGCCGATTGAGACGCCGCGATCGATATAGGCGGTCGCCGGGTCTTCGATCGTCACGCCGGACGCCATCAGTTCAGCAGTTTTCTCGTCGCGCACGATTCGGCTCACTGCCGCCAGCTCGATGCGGCTGTTGATGCCTCGAATCTCGTCGGGATTCGAGACCGTTACGGTTTCCACGCCCAACCCACGCTGCCGGTAGATGGCGACGAGATCCGGAAGGTAGAACTCTCTCTGTGCGTTCTCCGCAGCAATGCTTCGGACCGCATCGAACAGCCCCTCGAGCGCGAACGCATAGATGCCGGAGTTGATTTCGCTGACCTCACGCTCGGATGCCGTGGCGTCCCTGTCCTCAACGATACGTGCAATCGGCTCGCCGGGCTGCCCGGAACGGACGATTCGCCCATATCCGCCCGGGTCCTCAACGACCGCCGTGACGACGCTGGCCGCGGCGCCGGCCGAGCTGTGGCGATTGACGAGGCGTTTCAGTGTCGCGGCCGACAGCAGGGGCACGTCGCCCGAAAGGAGCACCAGGGTTCCGGTGTGACCGCGCAACGCCGACTCTGCCGTCAGGAGCGCATGAGCTGTCCCACGTTGTGGCTCCTGCACCACAAACGCCAGGCCTTGATGCGACGCCAGTGCAGTTTTGAGCGTGTCCGCCTCGTGCCCGACGACAACGGTTGTAGACCGGGGGTTGAGGGCAGCGGCCTGGGCGAGCACGTGCTCGATCATCGGCTGCCCCGCGACGCGGTGCAGCACTTTGGGCAGCGCGGATTTCATGCGCGTGCCTTTGCCTGCGGCGAGGATGACGACGTGAGTGTCCATGGGAAAAGGCGACAAAAGGGAAGGGCCCTTTTTCAGCTTTTCAATTATCGCGCGGATCGCGTCTTGGCGGAGCGGCGGCGATCGGAGCGGAAGCCCGGCGGGGCGTCGACCGCCGCGCGGAACGCCTCGTCGTCGCGCAGCGGCTCGAGATCCGGATCGTTACGGGCCAGCGCGCGGTTCTCGGGGTTGAGGACGATGGCACGCTCGAGATGGGCGACCGCCTCGGCGTGCTCGTCGCGCTGCGCGTGGGCGACGGCGAGCATGTAGATCGCGTGGTCGTTGTCGGGATCCTCGTCGCGAACCAGACGCAGATGCGCGATGGCCTGATCGTATTGGCCGCCGTTGATGGCGAGGGTCGCCGCATAGAGGCGTTCGTCGATTGATTGCGGCGCGGTTTCGCGTTGGGCCCCCTGACGCTGGCAGACGTTGAGGTACAGGCGGACGCGTTCGTGGAGTTCTTTTTCCTCGGGATATTGTCGAAGGACCGACTCGAGGAGGCTTGCGGCCTGCTGGTAGGCGTGGCGCTGGAGCGCCTCGAGGCCGCGCTCATAAACGGCGACAGCTTCGAAATACGTCGATCGCCGCGGCGGCGCCGGCGCTGGGGGAGGAGGAGGCGGCGGCTCGGCCGCCTCGGCCTCACGTGCTGTTCGGGCAGAGGGGGGGTGCGCGCGTGCCTTCGTCGATCGAGGAGCCGGCCGCCGCTGCTTGGCCATAAACGCCGTACGAAGCGCAAAAATCCCGCTGAAAGCGGGGTAAGGTACCAGAACGTGTCAGAGCGGTCAAGCCGAGCGGCCCTCAGATGCGAGCGACAGCGTCGCGATTCTGTTATTTGCCAGATTTTTTAGCGGCCTCTAGAACGGCATAGATCGCGTTCGGTGAGAAACCGTGTTTCCGTGCCAATATACCGATCGCTTGACGCCTTGTTTTCTCTCTATTTACGGTCATATCGCAGAATTCAGTAACCAGCTCACTTGGTGAAGGCGCAGCTGGCAGCTCATTATCGGTTATATCACCTATAAATACAACGACCGTGAATTCGCCGCGCTCCTCCAATGGGCCGTCAAGGACGTCCAAAATCTGTCCTCTGACCAATTCTTCGTGTAGTTTGGTCAACTCACGTCCGATTGCTATCTGGCAATTGCCCACAATCAGATACAATTCTTTCAGCGTCGCGCGGATCCGATGGGGCGCCTCAAAGAACACGAGCGTCCCGGCAACCTGTCCGGCCCGAAGAAACCATTTTTTTCTGTCTTTTGACTTAGTCGGAGGGAAGCCAAGAAAAGAAAAGGCGTCGGTCGGCAGACCAGAAGCCGCCAATGCAGTGAGTACTGCGCTCGGCCCGGGGAGGGCCTCGACGCGGATACCTGCGCTGATGGCTTCCCGAATCAACCGCCCACCCGGATCGGAAATCGTCGGCGTCCCTGCGTCGGACACCAGCGCAACGTGATCGCCGCGCTGAAGCCGCGTGACGAGCGACGCCGATTTGGACCGTTCGTTGTGTTCGTGGAGGCTCGTTGTTGGCGTGGCAATCGCGTGGCGCGCCAGCAGGTGAGCGGTCCGCCTCGTATCCTCGGCGGCGATGACGGCCACCTCGCCCAGGACTCGCAGGGCGCGCACGGTGATGTCTTCGAGGTTGCCGATCGGCGTGGCGACCACGAACAGCGTCCCGGGCATGTGAAGCGGTGCGTTTATTGTACCATTGAGGGATCTTGTTGGTGGAGCCAGCTCGTCCGGTAAAGCCCGGACACATGCGCCGAAACGATGATTGCTTCCGAGCCCCTGTCCCATTTCGTCGACGATCTGCTCTCATATCTGCACGAGACGCATCCCACGCACGCGACGCTGGACGGCGTGCACACGCATGACGACCTGCTCGAGGACGTCAGCCGCCACGCGATTGAGAGTGAAGCGCACGCCCTGTCGGGGTACCTGCGCCGCCTGGACGAGATCAACCGCGATGCGCTGACCGGCGTCGAGCGCCTCGAACACAAGATGCTCATCTCGCATCTCCAGGGACGGATGTTCGAGCTCGAGGTCGTGCGCACCTGGGAGCGCAACCCGCAGTACTACTCGGACCTCCTCGCGTCGAGCCTCGCGGGCCAGACTCTGTTTTCGCACGCGCCGGCACCGGAGCGCGCGCGTCGCGTGCTTTCGAAGCTGCGCCAGACGCCGCGTTTCATCCAGGCCGCGCGCGACAACATCAAGGAACCGCCGGGCATCTACGTCAAGGTCGGCATCGAGACGCTGCGCGGCGCCCTGAAATTCATCGACGAGGAGCTGCCGCGCGCCTTCGCCGACGTCGACGATCTCCATCTGCTCGGCGACCTGGCCGATGCCCAGACCGAGGCGTCGCACGCCGTCGCGTCGTACGTGCAGCACCTCGAAACCGAGATCGCGCCCAGGGCCCGTGCGTCGTTTCGCCTGGGCCGCGACAACTTCGAGCAGAAGCTGCGGCTCGAGGAAGGGCTGTCGATGCCGGTCGATCGGCTGCTGGCGATCGCGACGCGCGAGCTGAAGTCGACCCAGGAGGCCTTCCGCTCGCTCACGGGCCGGATGAACGGCGGCGATCCCCTGACGGTGTGGGCGCGCATGAAGGCCGAGCATCCGGCACCAGGCGAGCTCGTTGGCGTCGGCCGTCAACAGCTCGAAGAGCTCGCCACGTTCCTCGAACGGCAGTCGATCGTCACCCTGCCGCCGGGCGAGCTGGTGACCGTCGCGCCCACGCCCGACTTCTACCGCTGGTCCTTTGCCAGTATGTGGACGCCGGGGCCGTTCGAGACGAAGGCGACGCGCGCGTACTACTACCTCACCGACGTCGATCCGGCGTGGCCGCCCGAACGCCAGGACGAGCACCTGCGCGACTACAACTACCCGACGTTGTGGTCGATTTCGATCCACGAGGTGTACCCGGGGCACTTCCTCCACTACCAGCACCTGCGGCGGGTCGAAGCGAAGACGCGCAAGTCGATCCTCTTCGCGCCCGCGTCGTTCGTGGAAGGGTGGGCACACTACTGCGAGCAGATGATGATCGAGGCGGGATTCGGCCGGCAGGACTACGGCATCAGGCTCGGGCAGCTGGCGGAATCGCTCATCCGCCTCGTGCGCTTCATCGTCTGCATCAAGCTGCACGCCGAAGACATGTCAGTCGAGCAGGGCGTCCGGTCCTTCCGCGACGAGGCGTTCATGGAAGAGAGCAGCGCCCGGCGCGAAGCCGAGCGCGGCACGTTCGATCCGACCTATCTCGTTTACACCGTCGGGAAGCTGATGCTCCTGAAGCTGAGGCAGGACTGGAAGCAGCAGCAAGGCAAGGCGTTCTCACTGCGGTCGTTTCACGACACGCTGCTCGGCCAGGGCACCGCGCCGTTCTGGCTCCATCGGCAGCTCATGCTGGGCGACGATGGCGGTGACCTGCTTGAATAGGGAAGGCGATGCCCCTGTACGAATACGAGTGTGATGCCTGCCGTCATCGGTTCGAAAGGATTCAGAAGTTCTCGGATCCGCTGGAAGACACATGCCCGACCTGCGGCGGCCGCGTGCGCAAGCTGATGTCATCGCCGGCCATCCAGTTCAAGGGCAGCGGCTTTTACATCACCGACTATCCGAAGAAGGAGAACGCCGCGGCGGCCAAGGCCGACGGCGCACTGGCAGAGCAGGCAGACAAGGCCGGCGCCTCCGGGAAGTCGGACACGTCCGAAAAGACCCAAAAGCCTGAGAAGGCGGAGAAGGCAAGAGGGGCTGAAAAGCCCGGAAAGGGCGACGCGCCGGCAAAGACCGCGCGTGGCGCGGCGTCAACGGACTCCGGCCATTCGACTTCGTCGAGCTCGCCGGCGTCGCCAGGGGGCACGCCGTCGAAGAGCTGACAAACGGCGGTACCCGGATGCCCGACACGCCGGTTTCACCTCGGTGTAGCAACTCCTCGGTCCGCAGCAGACAGGGGACACCGTTCAACGCAGAGGAACGGAGCAACGGAGACGAACGGAGAAGACCGCGGCAGCGATGCGTGCGGCGTGATCGCGGTTCGACGGGCGTCGCGAAGCGACGCGCGTGACCGGATCGAACGGATACGCGAACCTGCGTGTATCTGATCGGGTTCGTGTATCCGTTCGAGTCCGGCCACGCCAGCCGGCCTGCTACGCAGGCCGGCCGTCGAACCGCTCTCCTCCGCGCGTCTCCGTTTCCTCCGTTTCTCCGTGTGAAAACCGTTGCCTCCGTCATCTCCGCACGCTCCTGACAGGCGGCGCTGATCCGCGCTACACGAACCTGAAAAATGCATTTAGCCTTTGACGGCGGGCGTGCGCAGATCGAGCGACGTGAGATAGGCGGAGAACTTCTCGGCGAGATCGGGCCGGCGGAGCGCGAAGTACACCACGGCCTTCAGGAAGCCGAGCTTGTTCCCTGTGTCGTGGCGGACGCCTTTGACCTCGCACGCGTAGATCGGCCGCGTCTTCAGCAGCTCGCGAAGGCCGTTCGTGAGCTGGATCTCACCCGTGCGATCGCTCTTCGTCTTGGCGAGCGCGGGGAAGATGTCGGGCGTGAGGACGTAGCGCCCGATGATCGCCAGATCGGACGGCGCTTCCTGCCGCGGAGGCTTCTCCACGAGATCCCGCACCTGATAGATGCCCTCGCGGAGCTGCGCATTGGGCTCGATCGCGATGACGCCGTAGCTCGAAATGTCCTCGCGCGGCACGCACTCGACCGCGAGCACCGGGCCGTCGAGGCGCGCGAAGACGTCGATGAGCTGCCTGATCGCCGGCGGGTCCGCGTCGATGACGTCGTCGGCGAGAATGACGGCGAAGGGCTCGTCGCCGACCAGCTCGCGCGTGACCAGCACCGCATGGCCCAGACCAAGCGGCTCGCCTTGCCGCACGTACGCGAAGTTGATCATGTTCGAGATCTTGCGGACCTCGTCGAGCTGCTCGCGCCTGCCGCGTGCTTCGAGAAACGACTCGAGCTCCACCGAGACGTCGAAATGATCTTCGATCGCGTTCTTGCCGCGGCCCGTCACGAGGATGATGTTGTCGACACCCGACGCGACCGCCTCTTCGACGCCGTACTGGATGATCGGCTTGTCGACGAGCGGCAGCATTTCCTTGGGTTGTGCCTTGGTTGCAGGGAGGAAGCGCGTGCCCAGACCCGCGGCGGGGAAGACGGCTTTGCGGACGGGCACGACGGAATCGTAACGTACAATGGACAGCCGAGGTAGCATGCTCGACCCCGCGTACATTCGCGATCACATCGAGGAAGTCCGGGCCGGGCTGCGCCATCGAGGTCTCGATCCCGACAAGGTGCTGGAGCAGATTGCCACGCTCGAGACGGCGCGCCGGCGCCTGATCCCGGAGATCGAGGCGTTGAAGCGGCTGCAGAATACCTCGGGCGACGAGATCGCGCGGGCCAGGCGTCAGGGTCACGACACGGCGCCGGTGCAGGAAGCGAATCGCGCGCGCGCGCAGCAGATCAAGCAGCTCGGCTTCCAGCTCGACTCGATCGAGCACCAGCGGACGGCAGCCGTCCTCGACCTCCCCAATCTGCCGCACGCGGGCGTTCCGGTCGGGAAAAGCCCGGCGGACAACGTGGAATTGCGGCGCCACGGCGAGCCGCGGGCGTTCGACTTCACGCCGTTGCCACACTGGGATCTCGGGCCGGCCCTCGGCATCATCGATTTCGAGCGCGCGACCCGGATCGCCGGCGCGCGATTCTCGGTGCTGAGCGGCGCGGGTGCGCGGCTGTCGCGCGCGCTCATCAGCTTCATGCTCGATTTGCACACCCGCGAGCACGGCTATCGCGAGATTGAGCCGCCGTTCCTGGTCAACTCGGCCGCGCTCACCGGTACCGGCAACCTGCCGAAATTCGAGGCGGACCTGTTCAAGATCGCCGGCGATTGGGACCTGTATCTCGTGCCGACCGCCGAAGTGCCCTTGACGAACCTGCATCGGGGTGAGATTCTCGACGGCCGCGAGCTGCCGATCCGCTACACCGCGTACACACCATGTTTTCGAAGCGAGGCTGGATCGTACGGCCAGGATGTCCGCGGGCTGATCCGCCAGCATCAGTTCGACAAGGTCGAGCTGGTGAAGCTCACGACGCCCGAGCAGTCCTACCAGGAGATGGAAGCGCTGACGGCAGACGCCGAAGAAGTGCTGAAGCGCCTCGAGCTGCCCTACCGCACGATGCTGCTGTGCACCGGCGACCTGGGTTTCGCCTCGGCGAAGACGTACGACATCGAGGTGTGGCTGCCGAGCCTGCAAACGTATCGCGAGATCTCGTCCTGCAGCAACACCGAGACGTTCCAGGCGCGGCGCGCGAACATCAAGTTCCGCTCCGGAGGCACCGGGAAGGCGGAGTTCGTGCACACCTTGAACGGATCGGGGCTCGCGGTCGGACGCACGCTGGTCGCGATTCTCGAGAACTACCAGCAGAAAGACGGATCGGTCGCAGTGCCGACAGCCCTCAGGCCCTACATGGATGGAAAGGAGACCATCGCCAGATAAATCGGCATCTCTGCGCGCCGCTGTCTGTACACGCCGACCGCGAGACGATTCGCGACGCATTCCGCCTTTGCACACGATTGAGGCCGTCATGTCATCGGCCCGTAAGTCGCTGGTCGAACGCAGGATGGGCTGTATTTGAGCGTTGTCGCATCACATAAAGTGCTTGACACGCGCTCATGCAATTGCTTAGAGTCCGTAGTTCGGGAATGGCGTCCTCACCGTGCGGCTGCTCTTGCGAGGAAGCCAGACCGCGGCAGGTCAACGTCACAGCATAGCGAGGAAAAGACCGACCTCACGGCCGGTCACTGTTGGACAACACACCACAAGGAGGTTCGCCATGAACGTACGTCCATTACGCGATCGCATTCTGGCCAAGCGGATCGAGGAACCGGAGCAGCGCATCGGCGGAATCATCGTCCCTGACACGGCGAAGGAAAAGCCGCAAACCGCAAAAGTCGTCGCCGTCGGCAGCGGCCGTGTGAACGACAAGGGTGAGGTGTTCCCGCTCGACGTGAAGGCGAGTGAATACATCCTGATCGGCAAATACGCGGGCACCGAGATCAAGCTGGATGGCGAGGAATACCTGATCCTTCGCGAAGATGAAGTGCTCGGCGTCGCCGAAGGGGTACGCGAGCCGGAGCTCGCCAAGGTGTAACAACATCCTTTGCGCCCAGGAGATGCGGAGGTCGTCATGGCAGGAAAGCAGATTGTGTACAACGAGGACGCGCGCCACGCGTTGATACGTGGCGTCAACAAGCTGGCCGACGCGGTGAGGGTGACGCTCGGGCCGAAGGGCCGGAACGTCGTCATCGACAAGAAGTTCGGATCGCCGACGATCACGAAGGACGGCGTGACCGTCGCGAAGGAAATCGACGTCCCGGATCCGGTCGAGAATCTGGGCGCGCGCATGGTCCGCGAGGTCGCGAGCAAAACCTCGGATACCGCCGGCGACGGGACCACGACGGCGACGGTCCTCGCGCAGGCCATCGTTCGCGACGGCGCGAAGAACGTCGCCGCCGGCGCGAACCCGATGGGGATCAAGCGCGGCATCGAGAAGGCCGTCGAAAAGATTGTCACTGAGCTGAAGGCGCTCAGCCAGCCGGTCAAGGGGGACATGATCGCGCAGGTGGGAACGATTTCCGCGAACAGCGATCACACGATCGGGAAAATCCTTGCCGAGGCCATGGACAAAGTCGGCAAGGACGGCGTGATCACGGTCGAAGAGGCCAAGACGATGGAGACCTCGCTCGAGGTCGTTGAAGGCATGCAGTTCGATCGTGGCTATCTCTCCCCGTACTTCGTGACCGATCCCGAGCGCATGGAGTGCGTGCTCGAAGAGGCGCTCGTCCTCATCCACGAAAAGAAGATTTCGAGCCTCAAGGACATGCTGCCCGTCCTCGAGCGGGTGGCCCAGACGGGCAAGCCGCTGCTCGTCATCGCGGAGGATCTCGAAGGCGAGGCGCTGGCAACGCTCGTGGTCAACAAGCTGCGCGGCACCTTGAAGGTCGCCGGCGTGAAGGCGCCCGGCTACGGCGATCGCCGGAAAGCGATGCTCGAGGACATCGCGATCCTCACCGGCGGCCGTGCCATCACCGAGGACCTCGGAATCAAGCTCGAGAACCTGAAGATCGAGGATCTCGGCAAGGCCAAGCGGATCGTGATCGACAAGGACAACACGACGATCATCGAAGGCGCCGGCACGCACAAGGCGATCGAAGGCCGCGTGAAGCAAATCCGCACGCAGATCGACGAAACCACATCCGACTACGATCGCGAAAAACTGCAGGAACGGCTCGCGAAGCTCGTCGGCGGCGTCGCGGTCGTCAAGGTTGGTGCGGCAACCGAGACCGAGATGAAGGAAAAGAAGGCCCGCGTCGAGGATGCCATGCACGCGACCAAGGCCGCGGTCGAAGAAGGCATCGTGCCGGGCGGCGGCGTCGCGCTGCTTCGATGCTCGGCCGTGCTCGACACGTTCGCGAAGGACCGCAGCCTGAACGACGACGAGCGGCTTGGCGTCGAGCTCGTCCGCCGGGCGTGTGAGGAGCCGGTCCGGTGGATCGCGAGCAACGCCGGTCACGAAGGGTCGATTGTGGCGGTCAAAGTCAGGGAGTCGCGGGAGAAACACTGGGGCTTCAACGCGCAGAGCGAGGAGTACGAGGATCTCGTCAAGGCGGGCGTCATCGATCCCACCAAGGTAGTGCGGACGGCGCTCGTCAACGCGGCGTCGATCGCGTCGCTGCTGCTGACGACCGAAGCCCTCGTGTCGGAGATTCCGGAAAAGCCGAAGGCCGCCCCGGTCCCCCACGGGCCCGAGATGGATTACTGACGGAACATCGGCTCGACGGTTGGTGGAGTCGTGCCGGAGACTCGCCACGACCGTTGCGGCCTGCGATTGAAATTGTTCCGGCGGAACGCGAGGGGCGTCGGAAATACGCTCTTGAGCTCGGCGAAGCCGGCGCCGTTTTCGCGTCCTCGACGGACGACCTAGTACAGAATTTCGTAATTACGCCGACGATTGATTCGGACAAGCCACGGAGCCACGGAGACACTGAGACACCGAGGCGCTCGACGCGGGCGGCCTGCACCGCGTCGAGCGCGCTACCTGAAGCGTGTTCTTCTCTGTGTCTTTGTGTCTCTTTGACCCCTTTCTTGGGTGCGCGCCCGTCGCACTCATGTGGCTGCGAATCTAGGCGTGTTTTTCGCGCCCGCCTGACACTGCCGCGACACTCGACCGCGATTGCGGGCGCGTGAGACGGCGCTCACGGACGAGATCCCATCGCCAACAAGTCAGCTGTAGAGTGGCCACACATCGAGGGATCGTGGTGCAGTGACAGGTCACTGCTCGCCGGACACGATTGGTCGCTTATCAGAATCGACAACTTCGCGCGCCTGGCGTTTCTTAGCAGTCGACACCCTATCACGCCGGCAGCGACTTGTCTCGGCGACGAGAATGGGCAAAAGCACTGGTGTGACGAACCGGCGTGCCGTGTGTTCGGCTGTTCATGAAACGCGTCGCTAACTAAGGCCTTCCACGTCTACACGGCGCGCGTCGTCTTTGCCGCCATCCTGACGTTGATCGCGACCAAGCACATCTGACTACAGATATACTCGCGTAACGGAGGTCCATGTCCGAGGTCCGTTACGCGATCCGTCAACTGCTCAAGTCGCCCGGCTTCACGCTGGTCGCCATCCTCGGCCTCGCGCTTGGAATCGGCGCGAACGTCGCGTTCTTCAGCGTCGTCAACTCGGTCTTTCTGCGTCCGCTGCGGTATCGCGAACCGGACCGGCTCGTCAGATTGAGGTCGACGAACGAGGCGCAGAATCTGACGCGTGCCGGCTTCTCCTATTCGCGGTACGTCGCCGTGCAGGAGCAGCAGCAGGTGTTCAGCGATCTCGCGTTGTCGATAGCCAACCCGTTCACGTTGACCGGCCGCGGCGATCCGGAACAGCTGATTGGCCTCCAGGCCTCGGCGGGGCTGTTGCCGGCATTGGGTCTGCAGCCGGCGATCGGTCGCAGTTTCTCGCCAGCCGAAGATTCGCCCGGCGGCCAGCACGTCGTCCTGATCAGCCATGCGATGTGGCAGCAGCGTTTCAATCGCGATCCGTCGGTGCTCGGTCAGGCACTGACGCTCGATGGAGCGCCGTACGTCATCATCGGCGTGCTGCCCGAAGCCGCAACCGCGTTCCCGCTGGATCAGCTTCAAGTCTGGGTCCCGCGGCCTGCCGAGGTGCCATCCGTGGCTCAATCG
>QHWJ01000224.1 GCA_003222535.1 Acidobacteriota bacterium
TCTTGGCGGGAATCAGCTCGGAGAGAATTAACCGGTTCCATTCCCAGGTGTCGTTGTGGCCGAAATTGATCAGGTAACCGACCGGTTGCTTGGTGACGCGCATGTAGTTGATCAATTGTGCTTCGTGTTCGGGGAGAAGCTGCCTGACAGCCTTTAGTTCGACCATGAGGCAGTTAAAGACGTAAAGATCAGGAACATAATGTTTCTTCAATTCGCGGCCTTTGTAAAAGCAGGTCAACTCCTGCTTTGACCGAAACGCGATGCGGCGCAGTTCCAACTCAATCTCCAAACTTTCCTGATAGATTTCCTCGACCAATCCGTAGCCTTGTTCGTTGTAAACCTCGAACGCAGCGCCCATCAATTCATAGTCTTCGTTTTGGTAGGTCACCGCTTTCATCGATAAGTGATGATTACCGCAGATTAGCGCTCTAACAAAACGCCTCGTTCATACCGCTTCACCTCTGCCAGCCATGCTTCGCCGACCGGGACGTCGTTGGCCTCGCAAAAGTAGTCCCACACGGCGCCGAAGGGGAGCGATTTGGCCTCTTCCTGCAAGGCGAGGCGCGCGGTGTTGTCGCCGGCGGCTTCGGCAGACCTGATGCCTGGGGGTTCGAGCAGGGCGAGGAGCAACGCCCGAAGCACATTGCGCATTCCGATGACCCAGGCGGCGATGCGATTGATGCTCGCGTCGAAGTAGTCCAGGCCGATGTGCACGCGGTCGAGGTAACCGTTGGCGACAATTTCACGGGCGATGGCCTGGAGATCATCGGTGAAGGTGACGACGTGGTCGCTGTCCCAGCGCACGCCGCGGCTGACGTGCAGCAGGATTTCCGGCAGAAACAGCAGCACCGCGCTGATCTTGTCGGCGATGGTCTCGGTCGGATGGTAGTGGCCGGTGTCGAGCGTGTAGAGAATCCTGCGCGACATCGCGTACGCGAGATACAGCTCGTGAGACCCGACGGTGTAGCTCTCGCACCCGATGCCGAACAGCTTCCCTTCAACCGAATCCAGGTTGAACGCCGGGTCGAGCGCCTCTTCGAACACCGCGTCCAGTGATTCCGTCAGCCGTTCTCTGGGGCCAACCCGATCGACCGGCGTGTCTTTCATCCCGTCAGGGATCCACAAGTTGGTCACGCAAGGAGTGCCCAGCGCCTTCCCCATTTCGGCGCCGATCCGGCGGCAGGCCGCCGCATGCCGGATCCAGAACGACCGGATGGCTTTGTCGGAATGCGAGAGGGTGAAATTGTCGGCCGCCTTCGGATGGGAGAAGCAGGTGGGGTTGAAGTCCAGGCCGATACCGAGCGACTTCGCCCAGTCGATCCAGCCCGCGAAGTGTTGCGATGCGTCCCCGGAATGAGGGACAGCGCCTTCGCGGCGTCGCGGCGGAGCTCGTCGGGAGTACGCGCTTTACCAGGATAGTTGCCGGTTGCTGCAAGCCCCCCACCCAGCTTGCCGTCCAGCTGCTCGAATCCCCCGACATCGTCTCCCTGCCAGCAATGGAGCGAGACGGAAACCGAAGAAAGCCGTCGGAGAGCTGCATCGGTGTCGACGCCGACGTCGGCGTACTGCTGCCTGGCGAGAGCGTAGGCGGCTTCGATGGATTGACTCGTCATATCACCTTGTGCCTGTTGGTCTGGCGAATTCGAGATCGCCCGAAACATCGCTCGTGGTGAGCTTGTCGAACCACGAGCAAAACGCCTCATCCTTCGACAGGCTCAGGATGAGCGTGCATAGAGAAGCGTCTTACTCGCGACCCTAGAAGTCGAACCGATCGATGTTGCTCCGGTTGAACAGCATGGGCGCGCCCAGAATGATCTCGCGGTTACGAACTTCAATCTGTCCGAGCCGCCCCGCCTGAAGCGCGCGCGCGCCGGGAGCCAGTTTGTTCCCGGTGACGAGGGCGCTCGCGTAGACGGCCAGGTATCCCAGATCGCGGGTGTTCCAAAGGACGACCGTCTGCACGACGCCGTCGTGGACGTACGGCTTGTTGATGTTCGGCAGCGACAGCCCGATCACGCTGACGTCCTTGCGGCCGGCCTGCCGCACCGCCTCCGCCGAGCCCGGCACCGCCGGCGCGGAAATCGCCATCATGAGCTTCACCGATGGATAGACCTTCAGGAGCGTCTGCGTCTCCGCGAAGGCTTTGTCCCGGTCGTCGTCGCTCGGGCGAATGGTCACCAGCTTCAACCCGACGTGCGTGTCCTCGAGCCGCTTCTTGATGAACGCGATCCATTCGTTCTGGTTCGCGGCGCTGAGCGCCCCGGTGATGATCGCGAACTCTCCCTTCCCGCCCAGCAGGCGCGATGCCTCGCCGGTCAGGGCGTTGGCGATGCCTTCGGCGGTCGCCTGATTGACGAAGAAATCACGGGCGTCGGGTTCGGCGTCGGCGTCCCATGTCAGCACATGGATGCCCCGTTCGCGGGCCTTGCGCAGCACTGTGGAGATGCCAGCCCTGTTCTCGACGGCCACGGCAATGGCGTCCACCTTGCGCGTGATCCAGTTCTCGACGAGCTCGTTCTGTTTCGCGGCGTCGAGGCTCGTCGGTCCGTCCCACACCAGATCGACATCGAGCTCGCGCGCCGCCTCCTCCGCGCCCGCCCGGCAGCTGACAAAATAGGGATCGCCCTTCGCCTTCGGCATGACGGCGATCACCGTCCGACGTGGCGCGGCAGGCGACGGATGTCCGTCGGAGCCACGAGAGCCGGCGCCCACCGCTCGGAGGAGCCAGACGTTGGTGCCGGCCACGATCAGCGAGCCTGCGAGAATCGCTCCGCAAAGGACCGCAACCTGACTGTTTTTCACCTGAAGCTCCTTCTCCGCCACCGAACGCGCGCCGTGCAGCCCGGTCTGCAGCACCGCGAGGGCGAAGAGGCCCAGCAGCGTCCCCCAGATCGTGCCGCGCCCGCCGAAGACCGACGTGCCGCCCAGCACCACGGCGGTGATCGCATCGAGCTCGTAACCGGTGCCGGCGTCCGACCGGGCCTGCCCCAGATGCGCGATGTAGATGATCGCCGCAATGCTCGCAACCAGTCCCGACAACAGGTAGACGAGACCAATGCGCCTGGCCACCGGAATCGCCGCGTACCGCGCCCCCTGCGCCGTGAATCCGATTGCGTACAACGCACGACCAATCACCGAGCGGTGCAGCAGCACCACGTAGGCCGCAACGATCAGCCCGAACACCGGCAGCTGCGTCGGGATCACACCTCCCAGGTAGCCCTGGCCCAGGAACAGGAAACTGGAGGGGAATCCGGTGTAGTTGACGGCGCCTTGCGTCATCCCCTCGGCCACTCCGCGAAACAGGGAGAACGTCCCAAGCGTCACAATCAACGCGGGTAGCTCCAGCTTCGCAATGAGCAGCGCATTCAGTGCGCCTCCAGCGCAGCCGACGAGGACCGCACACGCGGCCGCGAGCGGCAGCGCCAGATGCCACGCGTGATATCCCGCTCCAAAGCTGACGGCTGCGAGTCCCATCATGGACCCGACGGACAGATCGATTCCGCCGGCGACGATGACGGGCGTCAGCGCGACCGCGAGGAGGCCGAGCTCGACGCTGAACCTCGTCATCTCGAAGAAGTTCCCAAGGGTGAAGAAGCCAGGCGCGACTGCCGAGAAGAAGAGGATCTCGCCGGCGAGGACGACCAGCAGCACCCATTCGCCGTTCGGGAACCACCGCTGTCGCCACGACATCGCGCCAGGAGCCCGTTTGCGCAATGGCTCACGGGGTGCCGGCGGAGCGGGCCTGTCAGGAGCGCTTTCACGTTTCTCGGACACGCTCCTAGGCCTGGGCTCGCGCGCTCGCGGCGGCGGAGGCGAGGCGCCTGTATGCAGGATGGCGGATCCCCTCTGCGGCGATGGCGACCAGGATGATCCCGCCCTGGATCGCACGCTCCCAGTAGGCGCTCACACCGAGAAACGTGAGCGCAGGACCGACGGCGGCAAGCAGGACGACACCGAGCACCGTGCCCATTACACGGCCGGTTCCGCCGGCAACCGAGGCCCCACCCACCACGACCGACGCGATCACCTTCATCTCCAGACCGATGCCCGCGTTGCTTGGAATCTGGTTGAAGCGGACCGCGTTGAGCACCGCGGCCAGCCCGGTGAGCGCCCCGAGGACGGTGAACACCATCCACTTCACCGCCGACGTGTTCAGGCCGGCCAGACGCGCGGCGCGCGGGTTCGAGCCGGTCGCATATATCGCGCGGCCGGCTGCCACGTGCCCCAGCCCCCATGCGAACGCCGACGTCAGCATGACGGTCACGATTGCCGCGACGAATGGGAATTCGGTTTGTGTCAGCCCCAGCCATTGAAATGCCGGCGGAAGGTCCTGGACCCAGGCGCCCTCCGTCGCCCATCGAAGGCCGTCGCGCAGCGCGGTCATCGTCGCCAGCGTCACGACGATCGAGGGGATGCCCAGGTATGCCACGAGCGCGCCGTTCAGCGATCCGAACACCGCCCCCAGCAGGCACGCGGCAGCACTCGCGAGCCAGACCGGCACGCCCGACTTTGAGAGGATTCCAGCCGCAACGCCGCAAATTGCAAACGTCGATCCGACCGAGATGTCGATCTCCCCTGTCACGACGACCAGTGTCATTCCGATCGCGACCAGCAGCACGGGTAGACTCGCCATGAACAGATCGCCAAGATTTTCCCCGGAGAAATATCCAGGCGCGGCGACGGCGAGGACGAGCGCCAACGCCGTGATCGCCGACGCGACAGACATTTCTCTTCTGTGCGTCTTCACCATATTCAGTCGCTCGTCGTGCAGGCCGTCAAGCCGTGTTGGGTCAGGAACCCGGCGTCGCACAGCCACGGACACATTCAACCACAGACACCGAGCTACAGAGGCGCAACGCGATTCGGCGAGTCGGCCTGCGATCTCTGTGTTGACCGTGGATCCGTTCGCTGCGTGACGCCGGTCTTTGCGTGCTCTGCGAGCTCTCGGTTCAAACGTCGTTTCATGGCCGCTCGAGCGCGAGCGCGATGATCCTGTCTTGTGTCGCCTCGGTTCGAGACAAGACGCCGCTGACAGTCCCCGCACGCATCACCGCCACACGATCGCTCATGCCCAGAACCTCCGGCAACTCGGATGAAATCATGATGATCGCGATGCCACGCTCGGCCAGATCCTGAATGAGCGCATGGATTTCGGCCTTCGCACCGACGTCCACGCCCTGGGTCGGCTCGTCAAGGATCAGAATCTCCGGCCCGATCGACAACCAACGTGCCAGCGCGACCTTCTGCTGATTCCCACCCGATAGCGCCCCGACCTGGGTAGATACCGATGGCGTTTTGATGCGGAGGCGTTCGACGTAGCTCTCCGCCAGCAGCCGTTCAGCGGCCCGATCGATCAGGCCACGCGACGAGACAGCGTCCAGGCTCGCCAGGCTGGCATTTGACGCGACGGCCATGTCCAAAACGACGCCGTGCTGGCGACGGTCCTCTGGCACGTAGCCGATGCCGAGTCGAATGGCGTGCGACGGCGACTCGATCCGAACCGGCTCACCATGAAGCAGCATCTCGCCGCCATCGGCCGGCACCAGACCGAACAGGGTTTCGGCCAGCTCGGTCCTCCCCGATCCGACGAGGCCGGCGATGCCCAGCACTTCACCACGTCTCACGCTCAACGACACGTCATGGATGCCGAGCGCGCGGTTTGAGAGGCGGCGGAGCTCGATCGCCACGGCCCCGGGCGCCACAGGCCGCTTCGGAAACACCGCTGTCAGCGCGCGTCCAACCATCGTCTGGATGAGCTCCGAACGGTCGATCGCTCGCGTGTCGCGCGTCGCGACCGTTTCACCGTCGCGGAGCACGGTGATCCGATCGCTCACGGCAAACACCTCCTCGAGACGATGGGAAATGTAGACGATCCCGGCCCCTTGCGTGCGCAGCATGCCGATCACGTTGAACAGACGGTCGACCTCGTCGTCCATCAACGACGAGGTCGGCTCGTCCATGATGACGATCTTCGCGGCGGCGCCGACCGTTTTGGCGATCTCGACCATCTGCTGCTCAGGCATGCTGAGCGTGCTGGCGAGCCGCTCCGGGCCGATCGCGGCGCCAGCCTCCTCGAGGAGCGCAAGCGCCCGGTTCCGTCGTGCGGTCCAGTGCACGCGGCGCCAGACGGTTCCCGTCTCGAGCGCCAGGGCAAGGTTTTCGGCGACCGTGAGGTGCGGAAACAACGACGGCTGCTGGTAGATGGCGGCGATCCCCAGCGAGCGCGCGAGGGCCGGCGTCATGTGCGGAACATCTCGTCCGGCCACGGTGAGCGTGCCGGCGTCGGGCTGTTCGGCCCCGGTCATGATCTTGATCAGCGTCGATTTTCCAGCGCCGTTCTCTCCGACGAGCGCATGCACCTCCCCCGCCTTCAGGTCGAACGACACGCCGCGGAGCGCGCAGACCCCTTCGAACGATTTGGAGACGGAGGACGTGGAGAGAAGAGTGTGTGACAAAACCGGCCGGATGATAGCGGAATTCGCCGTCGAACGATGACATGCAGGCCGTGGCAAAAGCCCCTGCGGCCTGCGAGGCACCAAGTGATTGGCCACGGAGACACAGAGACACGGAGGTTTGGAACGCAGAGCCCGCAAAGCCCGCAGAGACTGAGGCGCCTGGAACGGTTCGACGGGCCCGTCGAACCGGCGGGGGCGCCCTCTGTGTCTCCGTGTCTTCTGTGGCTGACGTCCTCCATGCGCTCGCAGCCCGAAGGCTCTCACCACGGGCTGGATGCGCGCGCCTTTACCACGCGAATCGCAATCCGAACTGCGTCGCACGGCCGTCGTCCGCGAGGGTGATGACGCCCGCGGTCGCATTTGAAATGTTGGCGTCCGGGTTCGCGAAATTGTTGTGATTCAGAACGTTGAAGACCTCGACCCTGAATTCGACGCGGGCGCGGCTGATGGGAAACCGCTTGCTCAGCGACAAGTTGATCTGCTGTGTGCCGGGTCCACGCACCGTGTTGCGGCCACCGGTGCCCTGGGTTCCAAGAGCCGGCACGGCGTAGGCCTTCGGATCGAACCACCGGTCGGGCGTCGGATCGTCGAGCTGTCCGAAGTTTCCCGGCGTCACCACGTTCACACGCTGGGGAATAAACGATCCGCACTGGCAGACGTTCGTCGAGGACACGCTGAACGGAAATCCTGTCGCCAGCCTCATGATGCCCTGCACCTGCCAGCCGCCGAGCACGTACGCCGTAACGCCGCCGTTCGAGAGCAACTTCTTGCCTGGCCCGAACGGCAATTCGTAGCCGAAGCTCGCCTCGGCCCGGTGACGCTGATCGTACCGTGCATACGCCGTGTCTGCGTTGAGATCCCACGCGTAAGCCGTGTCGTTCGCTTCGATTTCGCCGGATCCGTTGTCCCTGCTCTTCGACAGCTGGTAGCTGCCGAGGAAGAAGAGCCCGTCCGAGTATCGCTTGTCGACGCGGACGGTCAGCCCGTGAAACGCGGCCCATCCACCGTCGGACGAGTACAGAATTGCCGACTGGAAGGCCGGGTACGGGACGCGGGTCACGATCGGCGTGGTTCCCGGCTGCGCCTGGTTGATGTTGTAGCGCTTGTGCTCGTTGTAGCTGTGGCTGCCGGTGTACGCCACCTCGAGCAGGTAATTGTTGGAGAAGGTGTGCTGCACGTTGCCGTTCCACTGCACCGTATAGGCCGTGCGGTTGTCGGGGCTCATGGAGAAGGGTGCAGGGAATTCCGGAATGTTGTTCAGGTCCGGAAACAGCGTGTCGGCGTTGAAGCGGAGATCCGTCCGCGTGGGCTGCAGCGAGTACTGTCCATAAAACGGAGGGACGAGCCGGGAGAACTGCAGTTCGTTCAAGTTGAGATTGTCGTAATAGACGCCGAAGCCACTCCGCAGCACCGTCTTGTCATTGGCGCTGAAGACGAGTCCGACACGCGGCCCGAAGTTGTTGAGATCCTTTTTCAGGATCCCCTCGGGAAAAAAATTGTCCTGGTTGACGATCAGCGGAACCAGCTTCGCCGGCAGATTGGCCGGTACCACGTGGTACGCGATCTTGCCGCTCGTCGCATCGAACGAGCCTTCCTGGTTGTTCTTCTCGTGCCACGGTCCAAGGTACTCCCACCGCAACCCGACTTGCAGCGTGAGGATCGACGAAATCTGCCAGTTGTCGTCGATGAACGGTGCGAAGGTCGGCGACGTGTAATTCGAGCGTGAGCTGCCGAAGGCGCCGGTGCAGGTCGAGCAGTATCCCAGGAGGAAGTCGGCGACCGGACTACCGGTGAACTGTCCGTTGAAGGTAAAGCCGCCGCGAGGCGGCACCTCGGTCAGCTGATCGTACTTGCGGAACTGCGCCTGAATCCCGAAGCGGACATTGTGACGGCCCTTCACCCAGCTGGTGGCGTTGGAAATGCTGAAGAGGTTCTCCGTCGCCCCCTGCGTGATGCCGCCTTCGCCGTTCCCCGAGAAGCCGGCCATCGTGAAACCGGGACGCCCGTAGTCGATCGGATCGGTGCCGCCCGCGAGATTCCGCAGACCGATGTCGCCGACCCAGTTGCGGCCATCGAGGCTGATGGGCGCGTTCAAGTGGTACGCATAGTTGTAGCCGAATCTGATTTCGTTGACGACGCCCGGTGTGAGGACCCATGTGTCGCCGGCGGCCAGATTCCGTCCCGTCTGCGGCAGGTTCGTGTAGCTGAACACACTTGGGTTCAGCTGCGAGCCCTTGTAATACATGAACCGCTGAAAGAGATTGTGGCCGGGCAGGACCTGATCGCTCCGCACGGTGGCCGTGTCCGCGTCGTCGGTGAAATCGCGGATCGTCTTGTAGTTGTTCGCGGCGGCATTGTTCGCCGCGGGGACAGTCGGCGACAGGGCCCTGGCAAAGTTCGAGAAGCGACCTGCAGGAATCACGTTTCCAGGAAACGGCAGCCCGTTGAGCGGATCGACGATCGGCGTCGCGATCCCGGAGAAATTGCCGGCAAGCTCGGTCGCGCTGGGAACGATCGCAAAGAGCGTCTTCCCGGCCGTCGCTCTCAGCCCCTCATAGCCTCCGAACGCGAAGACCCGGTTTCTGACGACCGGACCGCCGGCCGTGAAGCCGGCCTGGGTGCGATCGCCCGGCTTCTGCCCGAAGTAGTTTGCTGATTCAAAGCGCTCGTTGCGGACGTAATCGTACCCGGAGCCGGTGGGCTGGTTCGAACCGGATTTCGTCACGATCGAGACGACGGCTTGACCCTGGCCGTACTCGGTGGTGAATGAGTTCCGGAGAACGTTCACTTCCTGCACCGCGTCGAGCGGTGGATTCAGCGACAGGTTGTTGAATCGCAGCGAGCGCACGTACACGCCGTCGATGGCGTAATTCGTGGAGCTGTCGCGACCGCCCTCGACGGTCACGTATTGACTGCGGCTGCTGCCCGCCGCGCCGAACTGCGTGCCTCGATTGAAGGCCTGCGGCGTCACCCCTGCGGCAAGCGAGGCGAACGACAACAGGCTTCTTCCGGCGACCGGCAAATCTTCGATCTGCTTCTGGGTGATGGTCTGGGTCACCGACGCGTTGGTCGTCTGGAGCAACGGGGACATGCCGACCACCGTCACGTTTTCGGAGACGTTGGCCAGACCCATGGTAATGGTCGGCCGGCTGACCTCGCCGTTCCGCAGCGTCAGTCCCTTGAGCTCCATCGTCTGGAAGCCTGAGAGCTCCACCCGGACCGTGTAGGTCGCCGGCGACAAGTTGGGGACCGAAAAACGGCCTTCGCCATCGGTGTTCACCACCCGCTGCGCGTTGGTTCCGGTGTTGATGACGGTCACGGTCGCACCGGGCATCGCACCCTTGGTCGCGTCGATGACCTGACCGACGATTCCCGAGGAGGCGGACTCCTGCGCCCGGATTACCGCCGACAGGAACAACAGGGCGATGAGAGTCATGCTTCCCAGCCTGCGCGTCATAGTGCCTCCTGTCAGAAACGTTTGAACGCACTTGTATGCTTCGGCCAAATCGCCGTCAAAACATTTTCGCGGGAGGCCGCATGTTTGACGGTGCGAAACGGCTTCAGCTCCCAAAAATCGCGAAATGCGGGACAATTCTTTTCAAAATTACACATCCAACCAGTTGGACGGATACGGCGGTCCGTGCCGCGTTGCGAGACACAGAACACGAAAAGGAGGTTGGACCACAGAGAACGCAAAGAGCGCAGAGCAAAGCAAAAGGCAACCACGAAAGACACGAAAAACACGAAAAAGACCGAGCGACCGCCGGCCGGCGTCGCCGGCCGCTCGCGACAGGAAACGGGCGCCGCAATCACAAACGAGTCAGGTTCGCGGTTTGTGTTGCGACGCCGTTTTCGTGTCGCCGCCCGCGAAGCGGGCCGGTCGGCTGCAGCTCTGCGAGCTTTGCGGGCTCTGCGTTCAAACGTCGTCGTCTTCGTGATCTTCGTGATCTTCGTGTGTGATCGTGATCTTCTATGTTCCGGGACAAGCGGCGGGAATGAGCTACCGATGTCTATTGGCTGCGCTGCGCGTCGTCGAGACCGAAGCAGTACAGCGTGCCGTCGTAGGTCCCGATGTACACGCGCCCGTTCGCCACCGTGAGTCCGGAGAAGTGATTGAATGACGTGATCTGTTCGCCGCTCGAGTACAACTCGTCTCCGGTCTGGCCATCGAGCACGTACAGCGTGGCGTGGGTCGACTTCGCCGCCCGGATGGACGAATCGAAATTCAGCCCGATATCGGGCCACGACTGTTTCGTTTCCTCTCCACTGCCGTAGCCGAATACCATGCCGTTGGCGATCACGACGGGTTCGCCCCGTTTCATGTCGGCGGACACCCAGACCGGCGTCAAATCCAGTTTCCCGCTGCGATCGCGGAGCCTGAAGCCGCCGACGCCGCCGGCACTCACGGGTCCGTGCGTCACTTCGAACTTGAACTTCGAGTGGACAGGGCCCCAGAACGGCGCCAGGATCCATCGGTTGCCGACCGAATCCTCCCACGTCGACAACGCGCCCCAACTGCCGGCGTCCTGGAAATCGACCTCTTCGTTGCAGAAGAGCTCGCTCTTGTAAAGCGGCGTCTGGTTGTCCGGCCCGCCGGCCGACTGAGGATCCAGCAGGTAAACGCGGCATTCTTTTCCTGATGCCGCGATCAGTTCCCGCCCCTTGTAGGTAAACACCGTCGGAGTGTTGTTCGGATCGAGATCACGCTTGCGCAGCCATTCCCAGTTTCTCGGCGTGTAGTAACTCTTCAGCTTCAGCTCGTCGCCGACGATATGCACTCCGACGATGCTGTTGCCATACCGAGGCGGATCGGACGTCAGATCGTAAATGCCGTCGCCCGTCGTCGACCATGCGGTCCCGGTCGAATCGATGGCCGCACCACGCCGGCCCCACGCGCCGCCGCTTCCCGCGTTGAACGTCATCACCTTGTGGCGCGAATCGTCCACCCTGACGGCGGCGATCGTGATCCCGGCATACGTGTTCGCCATCCAGAGCACATTGCCGACGAGGTTGAGTGACCATCCCTTTCCTGTGTGGAACATATAGGGAGGCTCGAGATCCGCGCCGTCCGCCGCGTTGAGGGTGTGCAGGATCCCGTCGCCGGTGACGAAGTACACCGCTCTGCGGCCCTGGGCGTCCGGCGGACCGATGACGGGCGTATCACTGCTGCCGCCGGGCCGGAGAAAGCCGAGATGGGCCGGATCGGCATTCGCGCTCGCGGGCGGTCCGCCGCCGGCCGCCGGCTGTGTGTAGGTCCAGTGCTTCTGCCACAGGATGGTGCCGGACTCGACGTCGAACGCGTAGAGATTGTCGGAGATGCCGTTGACGATCCCGACCTCGCGTGGACCGTTCGACGTGCTCAGGCGTCCGATGATCAGCACGGGCATCAGGGAATGCAGCGCTCTGACCTGGTTCCCCGTCTGAATCTTCCAGAGGATCTTCAGGTTCTTGACGTTCCTTTTCGTGAGGATCGTCTCGTTTCGCTGCCAGCCGGTGCGCTGATTGTCGCCGCCGTCGGTCAACCAGTCCGCGACCGCTGCCCGGCCCGTTTGCGCGCTGACACGTGCTGCTCCGAAGCTCGAGACGCCCGGCAACGCGCTCGAGCTCCAGACGGCGCCACAGCACAAGGTCACCGACGTGAGGTAGACGATTGGTTTCATGTTCTGCCTCGAAATCAAGAATTAAGAATTTGGAATTTGGAATTTGGAATGCGTTACGAATTCCAAATTCTTCATTCTGAATTCCTCATTGTGAAGTTCGCTCTAATGCTCGATCGGGATGCCGAACGCGTAGATCGTGCCGTCGTAAGTGACCACGTAGACCTGTCCGTCACCCGCCGACGGCCCGACACCCCGAACGAACGACGAGATCGCTGCGCCGCTCGACCACAGCTCTTGACCCGTCGCGGCATCAAGGGCATACAGAACGGCCGGCTTGGAACGCTGGACCCGCTGCGCCGCGGTCATTTGTCGGTCGCCGGAGCGATACTCGCCGCTCGAGATGGCGAAGACAACTCCGTTGACGATGGTCGGCGGCGCCGGCGATATCATGTCGCGCGATACCCAGACAGGCTGCAAGGTCGGCGTCCCGTTCTGATCGGCGATTCTGTACGCGACGACGGCCCCGTTCGTCACGGCGCCGTTCGTCATTCCAAATGTCGTCTCCGCGTGCAGCGGTCCTCCGGCGGCCGCAAATACCCAGCGCGAGCCGTCTGCGTGCTCCGCGGTCGCCAGCGCGCCCGGCGTGAAATCGCCGGTCGCAATCGAGTACGGCGCCGTTTTCGAGGCTGGCGTTCGATGATCCGGACCGCCGAGCGACGCGGCATCGAGGACGTACAGCCGGCCGTCGGCGTTCGCCGCCACAATGAGGTGCCTGCCTTTGTAGTAGAAGGCGGACGGCGAGGCGGTGAACGCACTCTTGCCCGGTGAGAACCAGTCCTTCGGTCCGAGCGTCTGCCGATCGAGTCCCACGACGGCACTCCCGTCGGTCGAACTGGACGGCGCTCCTCCGTCGGTCGCCACATAGATGTTGCCGTCGGTGCCGAACGTCGGGCCGGCGGTTCCGGCGACGTTTCCGCCTTTTGACTCCCACTCGGTCACGGCCTTCACGTCACTGGCGATGTCGATTGCGAAGACGCCGTTCGCAGCCGAGCCGCAGCCGTCCCGCGTCGCGACATACAGGATGGTGTCGATCAGAATGGACCCGACGGCCTTCGCGTTCGGTGGCAGAAACTTGACCGGCGGCGTGAGATCGTCTCCGGTTTGGGGATTCAGCGTGTGCAGCAGACCGCCGCTCGACACGGCATAGACGTTGCTGTTTTGTCCGCGGCCGCCGCCACCCGCTGGCGGCGCAGGCGCGGCCTGGCCGAGCGGTGTCGCGCGGGTAATGGTGGTCATCGCGCCCGGACACGCGATCGTGCCCCCTGCGGGCGGTAATGCGTTCAGGTGCCGTTTCCAGAAGATCTTGTTGAGGTCGTAGTCGATCGAGTAGACGTTATCCGAGCTGCCTCCTATGAAGGCCAGCGCCTTGAATCCCTTGTAGGAAATGATGTTCGACAGCAGAATCGGCTGCGTCAACGATTCCAGTTGCCTCGGTTGATTCTCGAGCTTCGTTTTCCAGAGCAGCTGAAAGCCCGGCTTCTGCAGGCTCTCTCTGGAGATCCTCGGGTCGGTCTTGACCCATGAGGTACGCTGCGCGTCGCTGCTGGTCGTCGTCCAATTGGGACCGCCCCGTCCCTGCGCGTGCGCGGCGCGATCGGCCGCAACGGCGAGGACGATAGACAGGGCGATCGGACGACCGAGTCTTCTCATCACGGGAGCTCCTTTGTGTTCACTTCTCCGCGAGCGCGTGGGCGATCGCCTGCTCCGCGAGCGGCGCCATGACGTCGTAGCCGGCATCGTTCGGCAGCAGGCCGTCACGCGTCAGCGGCATGCGGAAGTTCCGGCCCTCGACAAGCGCGGCGTAATAATTCAGGTACACCGCTCCGCTGCGCGCCGCATAATCCCTGATCCACCCGTTCAACCCGATGATCTTTCCCTGAGGCCGGACGCTGGTCTGGTCTTTGAAGCAGTCACAGACGGGCGTCACCGAAGCGAGGACGACTCGAATTCCGTTCGCCTTCGCCAGTTCGGTCATCGACGAGATGTTGTCGCCGACGGTGCCCTCGGTACCCGGGCCGAGCACGCCCGTCAGATCGTTCGTGCCGCCGAGGATGACGACCACCCGCGGTTTCAACGCGATGACATCCTGCCGAAACCGGACCAGCATCTGGGGCGTCGTCTGTCCGCTAATGCCGCGATTCAGGTACCTCTTGCCGGGGAAAAACTTCGCGCGGCCCTGGCCCCAGAGCTCGGTGATCTGGTCGCCGAGAAAGACGACGCGCCGTTCGGCGGGAGCGGGAGGAGGAAGCTCGCTGTTTTCACTTCCGTATCGAGTCAGCCCGGCCCAGTCGCTCACGATGTGCCGGTACCTGGCCAGTTCCTCTTCCAGCGTGGCGATCGACGTCGGACCAGCCGGCGGCTGGATCGCGCCGGAAGCCGCTCGCAAAACGAGGCCGAGGAGCACGATCGCGCTGATTCTTCTCATGAGCGAGTGTCCCTTGTAAGACCCGCAGGCGGCGGGAGTCAAACGCTTTCAGTGCCATCCCTGGCGTTTGGCACGTTGAAACAACTCGCGGACCGCCTCGTCTTCGCAAGCTGCGGAAATCGCCTGAAATAGCCTCGATACAGCCCAAGCTCTCTCACATCCGTCGCGTGCGGGCCTCGGGGGGACCGTCAAGTCGTTTTGCTCAGCGAAACAAAAAGCTGGCGCGTACGAGGGGGGCAGAGCAGAATCTGGGGCGTTGCGAGATGCGGTGCTGGCCTCTCGGGTCGGCCTGACGGCAGGCCTGAAGTGCTGTGAACGAACAAGTCTCCCGAGATTCTCACAGGCGTTGAAGGCCCGCGCAACGTGTAGTTGGACAACGTTGGACTGCATCGCTGAGCGAGGTGCCGCATGAGCGACCAAGCAGTTGCGCGGGATCCGTATCTGGTGAAGTCGGTCGTCCATGCGTCTCGCCTGCTGTCGGCATTTCGATCGTCGGGTGAAGCGCTCCCGCTCCGCGAGATCTCTGGTCGGAGCGGCCTGCCGAAGAGCATGGCGTTCCGGCTTCTGTACACGCTCGAGCGATGCGGAATGGTCGAGAAGGTCGGCGAGAATCTCTATCGCTGCTCCGTGCGACCGTACAAGCCAAAGCTGTACAGACTGGGCTATGCCGCGCAGGGCACCGACTACCAGTTTTCCAAGGAAGTCTCGCTGAGCCTCGAGCGCGCCGCGGCAGCGGAGGGGGTCGAGCTCATCTCGCTCGACAACCGCTACAACCCGAAGATCGCACAGCGCAACGCCGACATCCTGGTCCGTGAAAAAGTGGATCTGGTCATCGAGTTCCAGACCGACGAGCACGTCGCCCCGATCGTCGCGGCCAAGTACCGCGAGGCGAACATTCCCCTGATCGCGATCGAGGTGCCCCACCCCGGCGCGACCTACTTCGGCGCGAACAACTACGAGGCCGGTCTCATCGGCGGACGCTATCTCGGACGATGGGCGAAACAGCACTGGCATGCCGACGTCGACGAGATCGTGCTCATCACGCTCGAACGCGCCGGCAACCTCCCGAAGATGCGGCTGACCGGCATGCTGGTCGGGATGAAAGAGGTCTTCCCGCGGCTCGAGCAATGCAAAGTGTTCCACCTGGACGGCGACGGCAAGTTCGGCCAGAGCTTCGAAGCCATGCGACGGCATTTGCGCTACAGCAAGTCGCGCCGATCGCTGGTCGGCGCGATCAACGATCCCAGCGCGCTCGGCGCACTGCGTGCGTTTCAGGAGGCGGGCCGCACCGACTCGTGCGCCATCATGGGCCAGAATGCCTCACCCGAAGGCCGCGCCGAGTTGCGCGAGCCGGGGACACGCCTGGTCGGATCGGTCGCGTATTTTCCGGAAAAGTACGGCGCCGAGATCGTCGCCGTGGCGCTCGACATCCTCCACCGGCGCGCGGTGCCGCCGGCGGTGTTCGTCAAACATCAGCTCGTGACACCGGACACCGTGAACCACATCTATCCGAACGACGGGTTGATGACGCAGGGACTCCCTGCCTAGCATCGAGCATCCCCCGCCACGAAAAGCACGAAAGACACGAAAAGCACGAAAAAGATCATCGTGTTTCGTGTCTTTCGGGTTTTCGTGTCTTTCGTGGCCGAACGGGCAGATTCCTGGGAGCCGGGCCGAATCACCGCTCTCGACGCGACGCGGCGTTGCGACATTGATGGCTACCGCAGAAACGCCTCCGGGAGCCCGCCGTCGACCGGGATCACGTGCCCCGTGGTCTTCGCGCTCGCGTCGCCGGCCAGCCAGCAGATCGCGTTCGCGCAATCCAGCGGCAGAATCGGCCGGCGGGTGATCGTCCGGCTCGCGTAGAACTCCGCCAGCTTCGTCCTGAGCGCTTCCGTCGGCTCCTCGTCCGAGAACGCGATGCCGTACTTCTGCAGGGCGGCGATCACGCGATCGCGCGGGAACATCGACGATCCGGCGATGACGGTGGCCGGCGCGACGCCGTTCACCCGGACGAGCGGGCCCAGACCGATGGCGAGCTCGCGGATCAGGTGATTGACGGCGGCCTTGCTCACGTCATAGGCCTCGCTGCCGCTCTTGGGAACGATCGCGTTCGCCGAACCGGTGAGGACCATCGCGGCCGGCAGGTTCTGCGCCTTCAACACACGCGCCGCTTCCTCAGCCAGCACGTAGTTACCGGTGACGTTGATGTCCAGCGTTCTGGTCCAGACCGACTCCGCGCTCGTCGTGGACGGATCGGGCGTGGGATAGATCGCCGCGGTGTTGATCACGATGTCGACGCCGCCGAACGCCAGGATCGTGCCGCGCAGAACCGTGGCGATGCTCTCGCGCGACGAGAGATCGAGCGTCGCGGCCATGCCCATCTCGGGTGATGACAGCTGCTGCGCCTCGGCCCAGGTCGATTCGGCATTCGCGCCGTTCTGATCGGCGACGACGACATGCGCGCCGCGCCGGGCAAGCAGGAGCGCGACCGCCCGGCCGATGCCGCTGCCGCCGCCAACGACCAGCGCGATCTTCCGGCTGAGCTCGCGCTCCGCCGGCATCCGCTGCAGCTTCGCCTCCTCGAGCGCCCAGTACTCGATGCGGAACGCCTCGGTTCTTGGCAGCGCGACGTAATTGTGAAAGCTCTTGAATTCGTTCGCCTGCTCCGGCCGTCGCGCCTGCGGCAGCGGGAACCTAGAGTTCGCAGAAACCGCGGAGGTACCAGTGCCCCGGTTGCTCTGCGGACTCTCGGTTCGAACCGCATCGAGCCCGGTCTGGCTCTCTTCGAGCGCCGTCGCGCCGGCCATCACATGGACGGCGTTGACGAAGAACTCCGTGGTGATCCGCGCTTCACGTTTGTCTCTGCCGAAGCCGAACACACCGAGCGCAGGAATCACGACGACCGACGGGTTCGCATCCCGCAGGGCGGGGGAGTCAGCCTGCGCGCAGGCTGCGTAGTACGCCGCATACGCTTCACGATAACGGCCGATCCGTTCGACGAACCGCTGCTGAAGCCGGGCGGTGTCTTCACGCTCGGGATTCCAGGGTACGAACATCGGGCAGATCCGGGTCCGCAGGAAATGGTCCGGACAACTCGTGCCCATCTGGCAGAGGTCCGCAGCCCAGAGTGAATTCGCAAACCTCAGCGCCTCGTCTGATTTGTTGTAATGCGCTATGACGCGGCGGTTCGACGAGACGAGCCCCCGCAGGTGTGGCAGAACGGCCGCGGCCGCCGCATCGCGATCCACGGTCGTCGTCAGGCTGGCCCCGCCGAAGAGCGGCCGCCCGGACCCGCGCGCGTGGTCCTCGACGAGCTCTCCCATCTGATCGATCGTCTTGATGCTGTTCACGTAGCACTCATATGCCGTCGCGCCCCAGGTGAAGAGCCCGTGGCTGCCGAGCAGGAGACCGTCGCATCCTGGATGCTCGTCCACCGCCCGCCGCAGCATCACGCCCAGCTCGAATCCGGGTCGCTGCCAGGGCACCCAGACGATATGCCGCCCGAAGCGATCGTTGAACGCCTCCAGCTTCTTGTCGCCGTTGGCGCTTGCCGCCAGCGCGATGCACCAATCCGGGTGAAGATGATCGACGTGGTCGAACGGCAGGAGCGCGTGCAAAGGCGTGTCGATGGACGACGCCACGCGGTTCTCGCCGAACGCGCACAGCGGATAGAAGCCGACCATCTCGTCTTCGTGCGCTTCACCGCGATAGCGCCCGAGCAACTGTTCGACCTTGTCGAGGTACAGCACGGCGAAGCCCGAGGCGCCGATCGAACGCAGATCGCCGCCGCTGCCCTTCACTGCCAGCACGCGGGCGGACTTGCCCGTCAGCGGATCCGGCAGCGTGAACTTCGAGCTCGTATTCCCACCGCCGAAGTTCGTGATGCGCAGATCCGCTCCGAGCAGGTTCGAGCGGTACCGCAGGAGCTCGAGCGGATGCGCCGACAGCTTGACGGCTTCCACCTCGTCCCAGAGATTCTGCAGGTACTTCGTCGCCGTCGAGGCCGTATCAGACACGCGTGAGCTCCGCGTAGTGTGGTGCATGCGAACAATCAACTACAGTAGTGTTGAAACCGGCGATATTCCGCATCCCACCGGTCCCGAGCGATCGGCTCGAACCGTTCGACCGGGAACGACCGGCCGATGATCGCGCGCGCCTCCGAGAGTGAACCGACCGCGCCGGTCGCCATCATCTGCACGCCGATGTTGCCGAGCGCTGTCGCCTCCGCCGGACCCGCGGTCACGGCGCGTCCGGTGGCGTCCGCGGTCCATTGCTTCAGGAGGCGGTTGCGCGATCCTCCGCCGACGATGCGAATCTCATCGAAGCGGCGGCCGGTGAGCTCCTCGAGCGATTCGAGGACCGCTCTGTACTTGAACGCCAGGCTCTCCAGGATCGCGCGCGCGAAAGCCGCGGGCTCTTCGGGTTCGGGCTGGCCGGTCCTCCGGCAGCACTCCGCGATGGTCGCGGGCATGTTGGCCGGGTTCAGGAACGCCGGGTTGTCGGGATCGATGAGGGATCGAAACGCCGACCGCTCGTCGGCGGCCCCGGCAACCAGCGCTTCATACGGGAGATCCCGGCCCAGTGACTTCCAATGCCGCCGGCAGGACTGCAGCAGCCAGAGTCCCCCGATGTTTTTCAACAGCCGTGTCGTGCCACAGACGCCGCCTTCATTGGTGAAGTTGAGCGCGAGCGCTCTCGACGTGATGATCGGCTCGCGCAATTCGGTGCCCAGCAGCGACCAGGTCCCCGAGCTCAGGAAGGCGGTATTTCCCGACGCCGACACCGACGCAACCGCCGATGCCGTGTCGTGGCAGGCCGGGGCCACGACCGGTGTTCCCGCGCAGGCGGCCGACACGCTCGCCTGCAGCGTGCCGATCATCGTCCCGGGTTCCACGAGCGGTTGCAGCAGCCTGGCTGGCAACCCGATCTCCTCCAGCATCTTCGTGGCCCACGTCCGGGTCCGCGCGTCGATGAACTGCGTGGTCGTTGCCACCGTGTACTCGGACATCAACGCGCCCGTCAGCCAGTAGTTCAACAGATCCGGGATGGTGACGAGCGCGCGTGCGGCGTCGACGAGGCCCGGCGTCGCGCGGCAAGCCGCATAGAGCTGGTACATGGTGTTCATCGGCAGAAACTGAATGCCGGTGATCGCGTAAATCCTGTCGCGGCACACGCGCTCGAACACCGCCTCCATCACGCCGCTGGTCCGCCGGTCGCGATAGTGATACGGGTTCTCGATGAGGTTGCCCCGCTCGCCGATGAGCGCGTAATCGACCCCCCAGCTGTCGACGCCGACGCTTTGCAGGCGCGTGCCGCCAAGGTCTTCGAGCGCGCGCCGCATCTCCCGCCAGAGCTGGAGGACGTCCCACTGCAAGGAACCGTTCCGACGGACCGGCTCGTTCGAAAAGCGGTGGATCTCGCGGACACCGAGGACGCCACAGTCCAGCGTGCCGAGCATCGCCCGGCCGCTTTCGGCGCCGAGATCGAACGCAAGAAAGTGGGCCGTCACAATCTCACAGCCGCTTGAGCCAGATGTTGCGGAATTCCACTTTCATGGGCGGGCCGACGTGCATCTGGAACCCGATCAGCCCGCCGAGTTGACGGTTCTTCAGGTCCTCGTCGACGACCATGCTCATGACGGCGCCATTCAGGATCTGGATGATCGTGCTGCCGCGCGCGATCACATGAATCTGGTTCCAATCGCCGGTCTTGATGAGCGCCTTCAGCTCGTCGGGCGCCTGCTGCAGATTGCCGATCACTTTCGGGCGGCCGCCGTCCGGTATGTAGGTGGCCTGGCCGCGCAGCGCGAGAAAACCGCGCCCGCGCTCCTCGTAGATCTGGCCGGTGTACTGATTGTCCGCGTCGATGTCCGCCTGATAGCCCTGCATCACCCATCTGCCGATGTCGGGGCCCGCCGGCAGCTGCACGCTGCGGATCTGGACGCCACTGTTGGTGGCGCTGAGCCGGTACTCGAGCTTCAACTCGAAGTCTCTGGGGACCCCGCCGCGCCAGATGAGAAATGTGTTCTGCTTGACGGGGTTCTCCGCCGAGCTCTGCCCGATCAACGCGCCATTGGCCGCCCGCCAGAACGCCGGATCGCCGTCCCAACCCTTCAGGGACGAGCCGTCGAAAAGGGATTCGAATCCGGCGTGGTCGGCCATCGCGAGAGGCTCCGGACGGATCGGTGGCGCGCCACCACGCCCTCGTCCCTGCGGCGGACCGGGCACGGCCTGCGCAGTCAGGGTGGCGGCAGTCATGACGGCGATCGCGAGCGGGTGTTTCATCAACATTAGGCCACCTTCACGTGCGCCGCGGGAACGGCTTCCCACTGGCGGGTCTTCGCCGATTTCAACACGGCGTCGGTCACGCAGTCGGTCGCCAGGCCGTCGCGAAACGTCGGCGGGGTCGGCGTGCCTTCGCCGAGGCCCAGGAGGAAGTCGGCGAACTGGTGGATGAACGTGTGCTCGTACCCGATCTGAAGGCCCGGCACCCACCAGTGCTTCATGTAGGGATGGTCGCTGTCGGTGACGTGGATGCTGCGCCACCCGCGAACGCGTCCTTCATCGCGATGATCGAACCATTGCAGCCGGTGCAGATCGTGCAGGTCCCAGCGCCCCGAGGCGTGCTCGCCGTTGATCTCGAGCGTGTACAGCGCCTTGTGCCCGCGCGCGTACCGCGTGGCCTCGAACAGCGCCAGCGATCCGTTCTCGAAACGACACAGGAACGCGCTCGCATCGTCGATCCCGACCGGCTCCACCTTCCCCGTCAGCGTATGCGTCCGCTCCTTGACGAACGTCTCGGTCATCGCCGTCACTTCCGCAATCGAGCCGTTCAACCAGAGAGCGGTGTCGATGCAGTGCGCGAGCAGGTCGCCGGTCACGCCGCTGCCGGCCACGCCAGCGTCCAGACGCCACAATCCCTCGCCGCCCTGAGGCAGGTCCCGCGAAATCGTCCAGTCCTGCAGAAACTGCGCGCGGTAGTGAAAGATGCGCCCCAGCCTGCCGTCGTCTATCAGCGTCTTGAGGAGAACAACCGCCGGCACACGACGGTAGTTGTACCAGACCATGTTGGCGACGCCAGCCCCTTCGGCCGCCGAGACCATCGCCTGCGCCTCCGCCGCGGTCCGGCCGAGGGGTTTTTCGCAGGTGACCATCTTTCCCGCGCGAGCCGCGGCGATGGCGATCTCGGCGTGCGTGTCGTTCGGGCTCGCGATGTCGATCAGATCGATGTCTTTGCGGTCCACGACCGCCCGCCAGTCGGTCTCAGCGGATTGGTAGCCCCACGTGTCGGCGAACTTCCGCACGCGGTCGGCATTGCGGGCGACGACCGCCTTCAGGACGGGCTGATACGGCACATCGAAAAATCGTGGCGCCTGGAGGAACGCATGGCTGTGCGTCTTCCCCATGAACCCGTAGCCGACGAGCGCGATATTGAGCGGTTTCTTCGCCATCTACCCTCCACTCGAACTCATCTCATAAACGCGACGTCCTTGGTCCTTTGTTCTTCGTACTCAGTCCGTCCTTGGCCCGTGGTCCGGCCCTGGTCCGGAGTCCCTGGTCCGCCCACCCAGGGCCGAGGACCTTGGACGGACTCAGGACCTTGGACGGACCAAGCACGAAGGACCAAGAACCAAGGACCAAGAACCAGGACCAAGAACCAAGGACTCTAACTCCACCCGTGCGCGTTGCGGACCGCCATCATGGTCGTGAGCACGGCCGTCCACGTGTCCGGCTGCATCATCGTGGCGTTCGGAAACATGCAGCCATCCCAGCAGATGTGCTCGAACGCGCGCGTCGGCTTTCCATTGTCGTCGCGCAGCCAGAAGCCGGCGTGGCGGGCGACATCCAGCTTGCCGTTCGGATCGTTGGGCAGGCAATGACGGCCCGTCTTGTCGTGCGATCCCGACCCCTTCACGGTCGCGTCGTTCTGCGCCACGTGAAAATCGAACGTCCACGGCCTCAACGCCCGCGTCATCGTCTTCAACGCATCGTCGAGCGCATCCGGGCTCGTCCATTCGAACGCCTCCGGCAGCAGTCGATCCTCGGGTGCGTTGTAACCAAGCGTGAACAGAAGCGTGTGCGCCATGTCTGCCTGGAAGCCGAGTGTCTTCGGCCGATCCACTTCTTCGAGCAGCTCGAGGTTCCGCTTCCAGCTGTGCATCCCGCCCCAGCAGATCTCGCCTTCGGCCGCGAGCCGCTCGTCGAACGCCTCCGCGACCGCGCACGCCTCGCGGAAGGTTTGAGCGATCTTCTTCGTATTGCCGTGCGGGTCGATGGCCCACTCGGCCGGACTCGCGGCAGAATCGATCCGGATGACGCCGGATTTCCGGATCCCCGCGTCACGGAGCTTCTTGCCAATCTCGCAGGCTTTCCGGACCTGCGTCACGAACTGCTTGCGCTCGCTTGCGTCCCCCATCGCGGAGCCGCCGCCCGTTGGCGGCCAGACCGGCGCCACCAGCGAGCCGACCGCCAGGCGTCGCGCACGGATACGATCGGCGAGACGCTTGACCTCATCGTCGCTCGAGTCGATGCTCACGTGCGGATCGAAGAGAAACAGGTCGACACCGTCGAACCTGACGCCGCCGACCGACGCGTTGGCGGTGAGATCGAGCATCGTCTCGAGGTCGATCGGCGGCTCTGAGTCCGGGCCTTTGCCCACGAGCCCTGGCCACATCGCATTGTGGAGGGCGGGAAACTTGTGCTGGGACGCGCCGTTCATGGACACCTCCGATTCTCAGGAGACGCTCGGCTGAAGCCTTCGCGCTGCACATCGGGCGAAGACTTTACAGCCCGTGGTGAAAGTCTGGCGTCGCACCGAGACGGGCGAGGCGCCCCGCTGGCAAGGCGCGACGACCGAGAATACCGGGAGTATTTGAGCGAGGAGCAACGCAGCCAGCGGGGATGCATCGCCCGTCGAATGCAGCCAGACTTTCACTACGGGCTGTTTAGGCGAGCCGCTCATATGGATTTCAACAGCAACGGCGCGGCGTCGGGGTTGCCCGGTCCAAAATGCTTGAGGATGACGAGCGGATCGGTCTGGCTCTTGTTCTCGACGCGCACGCCCGTCTGCGCCGCCTCGTTCGAGACGAAGAGCTCATCCTCCGTCAGCTGTCCGAATCGGATCATCGACGGTGTCGACACGCTGTGAGTGCCGAAGGTGCCGTGACCCTGCGTGAGGATCAAGCCGTAGGCGGCCGCGTCGCGGATCGTCACCGTCCGCTTCGGCAGAACCGTCAGCTCCTTCGCCGAGTAGTACCGGGTGCCGTAACAGACCCATTGCTCGCGATAGCCGTCCGGCTCGGTTTCCCCCGTCGGCCGCACCGGCGTCGGGAACACGCGGTTCGTCCTGGCGAACTCAGGATCCACGTTCGCGTCCCAGTCGAGCATCCCGATGATGTAGTCGAGATCGTGATGGCGCTCCTTCGGCACGTCCTTCGTCAGCAGACTCCAATCGATGATGCGCCCTTCCACCTCGGATTGAAACATCGCGAAGACGTCGCTGTTGACCTGCGGTTCGTAGGTGACGAGCGAACCGGGCGCGTGCAGGATTCCCGGATTGATCTGCCATCCGGTGCCGGGCTGCAGTCTGAACGCCCGGGAGAGGAAGAGAATGCCGTTATCGCCTGTCGTCCACTTCTCCAGGCATCGCCGCACGTCGCCTCTGGTCGTGCCCGGCTCGAGTCCCATGAACGTGTACGGAAAGTTGTTTTCGAGCTGGTTGTACTGCGGCGGAAAATAGTACGCCTCGGGTTTACCACGTCGGCCGACCCGCCTGGCGTCCTCGTCGCTCTGGTGCATGTGATGCGGAATCGGCCCCATGTTGTCGAAGAACTTGCAGAGCAGGTTCCATCCGCGTTCCCGCTGCATCACGGCCGATCCGATGAGCAGGTCGCCCGCCGCCTCCACCGCGTCCTTCAACAGAAAACGCGTGCCGTCGCCGGGCCTCACGTAACTGAGCCCCTCGTCGGGCGGCGTCCCCGGGCCGTTGTCCGCGTTCGTTGTGGACGAGAGCCACCGCTCGTTGATGCCGCCGCGATGCCCTCCGAGCGCATACAGGTCGTCGGGGTGCAGTTTGAGGCGGCGCCCAGGCAACATGAACGTGCGCGGCACCCATGAGGGCTCGAGCCGGAGGATTCCCGATCCGGCGTCGATGGTTGCTTGAACTGCGGAGCGACTCACCATGCGTTCCAGCCCGTGGGAGGGCCGCGCCGGCCAGACCACGAATACCTGCGTGCGTGACGATACTAGGCTGGCCCGGCGACGGCAAGGGTCGCCGCCACCAGAACGCTCATTTCACTGTGAAAGATGTAGGCCGCGGGCTGCCGGCAGACTTAATTGGCTGAGAAGCCACGCAGTTGACGTGAGAACCCGCGCGCATAGAAGGGGATCGGCGGGCCTGGGTCTCGGTTTGGCGTTGCGCGATGCAAAACGTCCCGCCTAGAAAACGACCCGCGCTTTCCGCGTTTCGATCGTGACGCTGTCGAGGCCCGGAACCTTCTTCAACTCGTCGACGGTCTTGAACTCACCCTTTTCAAGACGGTAGGCGACGATGGCTTCGGCCACCTTCGCTGGAACGTCCAGCGTGGCTTCGAGATCTTTCGCCGTGGCCTTGTTGATCTTGATCGGTGAGAAGTGCTTCGCCAGATACGTGAGAATCTGCTCGAACTCCTGGTCGTTTGCCTCGGCGCCAAACCGCGCCATCTGATCGATCACCTCAGACCATTCCTGCCGGGTTCGCATGGTCTGAATCACGGTCTCCGCGGTGTGACAGTTACCGCACACCCTCAGCAACGCGGTCCTGCCGTCCGTGTTGGGAAATGGGTCCTGGGCGACGCCAGAGGTCGCAGACGGCGGCGTCTGCGAGACGGGCGGCGACGTCGACGCCGCCGTCACGACGGCGAACGCCACACGGGACATGAGCAGTGCAATGGTGGCGCGTGTCATGTCTCGCATGATAGCGCGAGCACGAAACGGCACCAAAAGCCTTGGTTTCGTTTCGTGTGTTTCGAAGCTTTCGTGTCTTTCGTGGCATGCTCGAAGGTTGGAGGTGCAAATGAGAAGAGCCCGCGCATAATGACAGCCTCATGTCCGTCTCGCGCGAATATCGCGGCCGGCGCGCAGCGATCGTCGAGAACGACGACGTGCGTGTGACGGTACTCGAGGAGGGGGGCCACATCGCTGAGATTCTCGACAAGCGATCGGGGGTCAATCCGTTGTGGACGCCGCCGTGGAAGTCGATTGAGCCGTCGACATACCTGCGGGCGAGACACACCGAATACGGCTCCGGATCCGATGCGAAGCTGCTCGCCGGCATCATGGGACACAACCTGTGTGTCGACATCTTCGGCGGGCCATCGGATGAAGAAGCGGCGGCCGGACTGACACCCCACGGAGACGCGTCCATCGTGCCATACGAGCTCGAGGTCGCAGGACAGGCGATGTCGATGCGCGCCTTGCTGCCGCTCGCGGAGCTTCGAATCGAGCGCCGGCTCGAGCTTCGCGACCGCGCCATCAGCATTCGAGAGGCCATCGAAAACGTGACCGCGTGCGATCGTCCCATCGGCTGGACCGAGCACGTCACGCTCGGCCCGCCGTTCCTCGAGAAAGGGCTCACGGAGCTCCGTGCGTCTGCGACGCGGTCGAAGGTGTTCGAGCGCGCTTTCGGCGTAGATGATTACTTGCTCGCCGGCGCCACATTCGACTGGCCGTTTGCACCACGCGTCGACGGTGGCAGATGCGACCTGCGCCGGTTCACCAGCGCCACCGCGTCCAGCGCGTACACGGCGCATCTCATGGACGCGGCCCGCGAGCACGCCTTCTTTGTCGCCTTTTCTCCGAGGGCGCGCCTGGCGTTCGGCTGTCTGTGGCAACGGCGGGATTTTCCGTGGCTCGGAATCTGGGAGGAGAACCACAGCCGCAGCCGCGCCCCGTGGAACGGCGCGACGTTGGCCTGCGGAATGGAATTCGGCGCGTCGCCGATGCCCGAATCGCGGCGCGAGATGATCGACCGTGGCCGGCTCTTCGATGTCCCGACCTATCGGTGGATCCCCGCGAAGAGCCGGGTGGAGGTCGAGTACTGGGCCATCATCCGCGACGCCGACGCGGTGCCCGAGCTCCTCGACTTGCCCTAGCAGCCGACGGCGGGCGTCAGCCGCAATGTATGGAACATGGTTCCTCAACAGGCACGAGACTCACGAAAAAGCGAGACACGAAAGAGATTTGGTTTCGAGCCGTGTCGCTAACCGGCAGTCCGGATCGATCTGGAGCACTTGACCCTCAGCCACGACGCGGGCAGAATGCGCCGCAAACGACACGGTGTGTGTGAACGGCGCGGAGGCGCCGTTGGCAGGTAACACGAGTTGCACCAGACGGCCGCTCATGCGATCGTGAGCGGCCGCTGGTGAACGCCGAGCGTTGGGCAGAACTGAAGACGACTTGAACAACGCCAATCGGAGGAATCCTGGCGACACTGGAGTGGCCGCAATGGTGGACGTGGGAACTGGAGTTGAGCGCCCATCTTCTGAAGCGCATGGAGGATCGCACATTCAACGAGGTTGACCTGCGGCGCATGCTTGAGTACGCGAGCGGTCATCGCGCCGACATCCTGGAAGGGCGGTTCGTCATCGATGCCAGGCATGCCGGACTGCCTTGGGCAGTCATCGTCGAGCCGGACGAAGTGCGCGAGCTCTTGGTGGTCATTACAGCGTATCCTGTGGAATGAGCAGAGTCATGAAAGACCCCTACCTCGAAGTCACGTTCCGGCACGGCCGACCAATCGCGGCGTACTACTATCTTCCGCGCGACGCGAACGAGAAGAGCGCTCGAACGCGGAGAGTCGAGCCCGGTTTGGTCATCGACTTCACGGCAGAAGGCCAGGCGATCGGAATCGAGATCACGGCACCAGGCAAGGTCTCTCTCGCGGCACTAAACGCCGTTCTCAAAGAACTCGGGCACGCGCCGGCCAGCGAGGCTGATCTTGCGCCAGTGCTCGCCGCATGAACGGTCTGCCTCACATGGCGCTGCACCCGACGCCGCCCACGTCGCTCGAGCGCCGCAGCTCATCCCTAACCTAACCTAGCTTCGCTTAGCTGCTAGGCACGTGCAACATTCACGGAATCGTGTCCTGCATGGGACACCCTGCAACGACGGTGAAGCTTTTGATGTGCTGGCACACGCGCGAGGTTTTTTGGAAAGTCTGTACTCAGATCGAGCGCAATGACTCCGCGGCACAATCGATTGCCGGCTAACAACCGAATGGAGCCGATGCGCCCTCGTCTGTGCGAATATGTCAACGTGACGCGCGGCTCATTCGTGATCGTCAGGCAGACCGGTTGCATTTGTGCGAACGTTAAATGTGGGAAGAAGGAGAGATACGGATGGGGCGACCGTCGTAGAGCCATAGACGTCGTTGCGCCGCCCGAACAAAGGGGGGAACCCAAATGGTGAAATACCTCTTCGCAATTAGCGTCGCCGGCTTCATCGCGTGGGGCGTTGCGGGTATCGCTCAGGAATCCGCGTGCCTGCATGGAGCTTCAGAAGGGCCTGCCGAACTCACCCGACGTCACGGCGCGCTTCGCGTCGCCCGCCAGGTGAACACAGTCGAGAATGCCATCCACAGTCAAGGGCAGCGATATCGGTCCTGGAATGAGCTTTCGGAAGTCTCTGCCCCGCCGGAAGGTTTTCATGCCCAACTCTCCACCGACGGGATAACCTACGCTTTCTCGATCAAGGACACTTGGGACGCCTGTCATTTTGCGTTCTTCTCAGATCAGGAGGGCGTGATTTACACAGCAGTACCAATCCGTTAGGTTCTCGCGGAGCTCCGTGATTGTTCGACGCGACTGAGAAAGCGACATCGCGGCTGACAGCTCGCCGAGCACTTCGCCAGGATGGGCGGATTGTGCGTCTTCATCAGTCGCCCTCAAAGGTAGTCTTCGTCGTCAACGCAAGCTCGCGCAATCAGAAATCAATGGACAATCATGTCTGAAGACGCGCAGGCTGCCGCGACCTACGGCAGCTATCTCAAGATCGACGATCTCCTGTCGCTGCAGCAGCCGCGCTCGGCGGGGCCCGAACATGACGAGACGCTCTTCATCATCATCCACCAGGTGTACGAGCTCTGGTTCAAAGAGCTGCTGCACGAGCTCGATCGGGCCATGCAGCTCCTCGAAGCGGACGAATCGCATCGTTCGCAGCACACACTGAAACGGATCCTGACAATCCTGAAAGTCATGGTCGCGCAGCTCGACATTCTCGAAACGATGACGCCGCTCGAGTTCCTCAGCTTTCGCGAGCGGCTCGATGCGGCCAGCGGTTTTCAGTCGGACCAGTTCCGCCAGATCGAGTTTCTGCTGGGGGTGAAGTCGGAGCAGACGATTCGGCGTTTTCCGGACGGCAGCCGCGCGCGTGCCGCGCTCGAGCGCCGATACCGGGCGCCGACGCTCTGGGACGCCTTTCTTCGGTATCTCTCGCGCGAGCGTTACGACGTTCCACAGTCCCACCTCGCGCGCGACGTGATCGCGCCGGTGGAACCCTCGCACGAGATCCAGCGGATTCTCGCCGACGTGTATCACCGCGATCCCAAGAACGCGGAGCTGTGCGAGCGCCTTGTCGATCTGGACGAGGGCATCCAGGAGTGGCGCTATCGTCACGTGAAGATGGTCGAGCGGACGATCGGCGCCAGGCGGGGAACCGGCGGATCGCCGGGCGCCGCGTATCTGCGGGAGACGGTTGGACGCCCAATCTTTCCCGACCTGTGGGAAATACGGTCGCAGTTGTAGGATCCAGGCAGCCACGAAAGCCACGAAATTGTTTTCTTCGTGCCAAATGCAACCACGAAAACACGAAGACCCTCGAAGATCACGAAGAAGAGAAAAGCTTTTCTTCGTGCTCCTTCGTGAGTTTCGTGCCTTCGTGGTCCCGGTAGAGAGTGTTTTTCGTTTTCGTGTTTTTCGTGGTGTGGTCTTTAGGGGCGTTAGGGCTTCGCAGGGACGACGGCGGTCGCCTCTATCTCGACTTTCGCCCGGTCCTCGACCAGCGCCACGACCTGCACCAGCGTCATGGCTGGAAAGTGCCGGCCGATGACGCGCCGGTAGGCCTGCCCGACTTCGCTCGAACGCGCGAGGTACTCCCGCTTGTCGGTGATGTACCAGGTGAGGCGAACCAGGTGCTCGGGCCGCGCGTCCGCCTCGGCAAGGATCTCAACCACGTTGCGCAGCGCCTGCTCGACCTGCGCCACGAAATCATCGCTGACGATCTCTTGGCGCGCGTTCCAGCCGACCTGGCCGGCGACGAAGACCTGACGGCCCTCCGCGGCCATACCATTGGAGTAGCCGGTCGTGCGCGCCCAGTTCCTGGGATGCAGAAGCTGCATGTAAAGGCAGATTCTAGCAGCCCGTGGCGCATGTTTTCGTGGTGCGGTTTGGGATGTCTCTTGATCTCCTGTGCAGTCGCAGGTGCTCGCGTCAGGATTGCGACTTCAGCTTGAAGCGCTGGATCTTGCCGGTCTGCGTTCTGGGCAGCGCGCCCACGAACCTCACCGAACGCGGGTATTTATAGGGCGCAATCTTCGCCTTCACGTGGTCCTGCAGCCGCTTCACACAGGCCTCGTCCCGCTCGACGCCTTCCTTCAGCACCACATACGCCTGCACGATCTGCCCGCGCTCGAGGTCCGGCGCGCCGATGACGGCGCATTCCGCCACGTCCGCGTGCGACAGGAGCGCCCCTTCGACCTCGGGCCCGGCGATGTTGTAGCCGGCCGAAATGATCATGTCGTCGGCACGGGCGACAAAATGGAAGACGCCGTCCTTGTCCCTGACGAAATCGTCGCCTGTCACATTCAAGCCGTCGCGTACGTACGTGGTCTGGCGATCGTCCGCAAGATAGCGGCAGCCGGTGGGTCCGCGGACGGCCAGGTGCCCTACGGTGCCGTCCGGCACATCCTTCATATCATCGTCGACGATCATGGCCTCGTACCCGGTCACGGGACGGCCTGTGGCGCCGGGCGCGGCATCCCCGATGCGATTGCTGATGAAAATGTGCAGCAGCTCGGTGGTGCCGATGCCGTCGAGGATCGGTTTTCCGGTTTTCCTCGTCCAGTCCTCGAACACCGGAGCCGGCAACGTCTCCCCCGCCGAGATGGCCATTCGCAGCGACGACAAATCAGCGCCTTCGTCCATCGCCGCCATCATGGCGCGGTACGCTGTTGGTGAGGTGAAACTGATGGTCGCCTTGTAGGTCTCGATGATGTCGATCATGTTGGCGGGCGAGGCATTCTCGAGGAGCGTGGCGGTCGCGCCGAAGCGCAGCGGGAAGATGGCGAGGCCGCCCAGGCCGAACGTGAATGCCAGAGGCGGCGAGCCGACGACCACATCCTCCGGCGTCACGCGCAGCACGTCCCTGGCGTAGCCGTCCGCGATGATCAGCAGGTCGCGGTGGAAATGGACGGTCGCCTTGGGCTCGCCGGTGGTGCCGGAGGTGAACCCCAGCAGCGCCACGTCGTCTCTCCCGGTTTTTACCGCATCGAATCTCACCGGCTTGTTGAGGGCGATCCGATCGAGCTCGGCATCGTGATTGGACGTTCCATCGAAGCTGACGACGCTTCCGAGAAACCGGCTGCCCTTGGCGGAGGCGACGAGCTCGTCGGCGATGCGGCTGTCGCACAGGGCCAGGCCAATCTCGGCCTTGTCGACGATCGTGGTCAGCTCGCCTGCGCGCAGCAGCGGCATGGTGTTGACGGCCACAGCGCCCACCTTGGTGACGGCGAGCCAGACCGCCACCATGGCGGGGTTGTTGCCGGATCGAATGAGCACCCGGTTGCCAGGTTTGACGCCGAAGTCCTCCGCGAGGGCGTGAGCCAGCCGGTTGCTCCAGTCAGACAGCTCCTTGTACGTGCGCCGTCGTCCGTTGCCGATGAGCGCAACATGGTCGCCGAACCCCTTCTCGACCATGCGGTCGGTCAGTTCAACGGCGACGTTGACGTACTCCGGATATTGAAACTCCGGCCGGTCGAGCAACAGATCGGGCCATTGGTCGGAAGGCGGCAGATGATCTCTCGTAAAGGTGTCCACGTGCGCGCTCGGGCCCAGCGTAGATCTGCTGACCATCGGCATTCCTTTCTAGAGACGAAAAGCCTTATCACGAAACACACGAAAGACACGAAAACACGAAACAAATGACACTTGAAAAAAAGAGGTCAGGAGGCCGAGAAGTTCTATCTGGAAGAACAGCCCAACTCTTGATCTCTTGATCTTCTGTGAGGTCGTGTGCTTGAGTCGTCTTTTTCGTGGGTTTCGTGTATTTCGTGCTTTTCGTGGTCTGGTCTTGGATTAGCGCCTCTTAACTTAACTTAACTAGTCCCCCGAAAACTTCGGCTTGTGCCTGGCGACGAACGCGTCGTAGGCGCGTTTGAAGTCTTGCGTCTGCATGCAGATGGCCTGCGCCTGCGCCTCGGCCTCGATCGCCTGGTCCAGCGTCATCGACCATTCCTGATTGAGCATGGTCTTGGTCATCATGTGCGCGAAGGTCGGCCCCTCGGCGAGGCTTTGGGCCAGTGCGATGGCGTCGGTCTCCAGCTCGCCGGCCGGCACGATGCGGTTGAAGAATCCCCAGCGCTCGCCTTCCTCCGCCGACATCGTGCGCCCGGTGAACAGCAGCTCGGCGGCGCGTCCATGGCCCACGACACGTGGCAGCATCGCGCAGGCTCCCATGTCGCAGCCGGCGAGGCCGACGCGCGTGAAGACAAAGGCGGTCCTGGCCTGCGGCGAGGCGATGCGCAAGTCCGAGAAAAGCGCGATCATGGCGCCGGCGCCGACGCACACGCCGTCGACGGCCGCGATGACAGGCTGCGGACAGGCGCGCATGGCCTTGACGAGATCGCCGGTCAGGCGCGTGAAGGTGAGCAGCCCCTTCATGTCGCGTGTCAGCAGCGGGCCGATGATGTCGTGCACATCTCCTCCCGAGGAGAAGTTGCCGCCATTCGAGGCGAAGACGAGGGCCTTGATCCCGTCATCCGAGGCGAGCCCCCGGAACGCATCGCGAAGCTCGGCATACGAGTCGAAGGTCAGCGGGTTCTTCCGCTCGGGCCGCGCGAGCGAGATGATGGCGATGCTGCCGTCGACCCGCCAGTTGAAATGCGTGGGCTGAAGATCTCGGATGCTCATATCACGGGTGACGCGTCAGACCGTGACCGAATCCGGTGGAGCTGATCTCGCCCGGCAAGATACGGCTTCGGCCAGGTCTCGCCGCGATATCCGAGTTGCGCCGCGGCATGCAGCGTCCAATAGGGATCGGCAAGATGGGGCCGCGCGAGGCAGCACAGGTCCGCGCGCCCCGCCATCAGAATCGAGTTCACGTGATCGGGCTCGTAGATGTTGCCGACGGCCATGGTGACGATGCCGGTCTCATTCCGAATGCGGTCGGAGAAGGGCGTCTGGAACATGCGGCCGTACACCGGCCGCGCCCGCATCGAGGTCTGTCCAGCGGACACGTTGATGATGTCGACTCCGGCGTCGGCCAGCCGGCGCGCAATCTCGACGGCATCTTCTGGCGTGATGCCCTCCTCGCCAACCCAGTCGCTGGCGGAAATCCGCACCGAGATGGGCCTGGACAGCGGCCAGACCGCTCGCACGGCATGATAGATCTCGAGGGGAAAGCGCAGACGGTTCTCGAGCGAGCCGCCGTAGGCGTCTGTACGGCGGTTGACGAGCGGCGTGATGAACGCCGACAGCAGGTAGCCGTGCGCACAGTGCAGCTCGACGAGGTCGAATCCGGCGCGAGCGGCCATGTTCGCCGCCCGCGCGAAGTCGTCCCGCACCGTGTCCATGTCGGCGCGGGTCATTTCGCGAGGCACCTGATTGCGGGGCGACCACGCGACCGGCGACGGCCCGATGACCTGCCAGTTGCCGTCCGGGAGCGGAGCATCCATCGCTTCCCAGCCCAGCTGGGTCGAGCCCTTTGGACCTGAATGCCCGAGTTGCATGCCGATCTTGGCGTCGGTCTCCGCGTGGATGAAATCGACGATTCTCTTCCACGCGTCCTCGTGCTCGCGCGCGTACAGGCCGGTGCAGCCAGGCGTGATTCGAGCCTCGGGCGACACGCATGTCATCTCGGTGATCACCAGTCCGGCCCCGCCTTTGGCACGCTCGCCATAGTGCACCAGGTGCCAATCGGTGGGGCTGCCATGGATGGCGCGGTATTGATCCATCGGCGACACGACGATCCGATTCTTCAGCCGCAGGTCGCGCAGGCGGAACGGCGTGAACATCGGCGGGCGCGGCTGCCGCGGCTTCTCTCTGGTCGCCTGCTCCTCGAACCACATCTCGGCGCTCTCGAGCCACGCCTTGTCGCGCGCCCGCAGATTCTCGTGGCTGATGCGTTGGGAGCGCGTGAGAAGCGAGTAATTGAATTGCACCGGATCGAGATGAACATAGCGCTCGACCTGCTCGAACCACTCGGTCGAGTTGCGCGCCGCGCTTTGCAGCCGCAGCACCTCGGTTCTGCGCTCCGCTTCGTAGCGCTGGAACGCCGCCGCCACGTCCGGCTCGGTGTGCAGGTACCCCGCCAGCGCGATCGCGCTCTCGAGCGCCAGCTTCGTGCCCGACCCGACCGAGAAGTGCGCGGTCGCAGCGGCATCGCCCATCAGCACCAGGTTCTCGTGCGACCACCTCTCGCACTGCACGCGATGGAAATTGAGCCACGCCGATCCGCGCACGTGCCCGGCGTTGGTTGCCAGACGATGGCCGCCGAGGTTCCGCGCAAAGATTCTTTCGCACGCGGCCAGCGTTTCCTCCTGATTCATGGCGTCGAAGCCGGACCGGCGCCAGGTGGCCTCCGAGCACTCGACAATGAAGGTTGCCGTATCGGCATCGAACTGGTAGGCATGCGCCCAGATCCAGCCGTGCCCGGTCTCCTCGAAGATGAAGGTGAACGCGTCCTGAAAACGCTGCCGGGTGCCGAGCCAGATGTACTTGCAGGCCCGCACGTCGATATCCGGCTTGAACACATGAGCCAGGGCGCCGCGAATCTTCGAGTTGGCGCCGTCGGCCGCGACAACCAGGTCGCAGCCGCGGTAGCTGTCGGCGCTCTCGAGCTCGGTCTCGAACTGCAGGGTGACGCCCAGTGCACGCGCGCGGTCCTGCAGAATGTTGAGGAGGCGCTTGCGGCCGATGCCGCAAAAGCCGTGGCCCGACGACCGTGTCACGCTGCCGCGGTAGAAGACGGCGATGTCGTCCCAATAGACGAACGCGCGGCGGATCGCTTCGGCGCTCTCGGGATCGCTGGCCTCGAGATTCACGAGGGTCTCATCCGACAGCACCACGCCCCATCCGAAGGTGTCGTAGGGCCGGTTGCGCTCGATGACGACGATCTCGTGGCCGGGCTGGTGCCGCTTCATGGCGATCGCAAAATAGAGCCCGGCCGGTCCTCCGCCGAGACAGGCAATGCGCATATCAGCCTCTGGTCACGAAGATTCGCTGCGCCCCGCAGACGCGTGACTCGGCGGTTTGATGCGACGCTTCGTTTGCAATCCCGCCGTACAGCAGCAAGGCCCGTTTTCACGGGCCTTGTTGCCGATGTTATCTCACTCACGTCATCAGAACAGCAGCTTGGCTCCAATCTGGATTTGCCGCGAGCCGAGGCTGGTGCTCGTGATCACACCGAAGCCAGAACTACCCTCCTCGAGGGCCCTGGGGGTAAGCTCGGCGGCACGGGTACATCGGGCTGACCAGAAAGGCAAACCTAGCGTGCCACACCATCTCACCTCGAAGACTCTGCTCAGCCGCACCGGACGATTGCTTGCCGGGCTCCTTCTTGCCGGCTTCCCCGCGTGTTTGCCATCGGCTCGTCTCACCGCTGGCATCGTTTCCGAGAAACCTGAACACGCTCCGGATTCAGGAGCCCATGAGCCGTTACTCACACGGGCTCCTCGTCCGAGTCAGGCTGTCGAACGGAAGCCACGCGCGGCGTCGCCGACTCGGCGGGGGCCGGCCCCCCGGGTTTTTCACGTCGAAGAATCGACGATCGTGGACGTGCACCGCGCCATCCAGCAAGGAGAGACGACCTGCAAAGGGATCGTGCAGGCGTATATCGAGCGCGCACGGGCCTACAACGGATCGTGCACTCAGCTCGTCACGCGTGACGGCGCGTCCATCGCGGCGAGAGCCGGTGCCGTGCGCGCGGGATCGGCCACGTCGTTTCCTTCGTCGACCACGGCGATCGGATCGGTGTTGCCGGGGTTCGACGAGTACGCGGGCCCGCCTATCGACTTCGGGCGTCTGGAAGCCACGATCTCGGATCCGACCGTCTACCAGCAGTACGGCATGGTCGTCGGCATCCACAACGCCGGCCAGATCAACGCTCTGAGCACACTCAACATTCGCGGTGAGCGGTCGGTGTCCTGCAAGGCGCTGTGCGACGCTCCGCCCGCGTCGGGGCCGATCCCGGCGAGCTGTCCGAAGGCGTGCGACGATTTTCGGAAGCAGCCCGACGCGCTCGAGTACGCCGCCGCGCTCGACGCGAAGTACGGCCGGCATCCGGATTTGAAGGCGATGCCAATGTACTGCGTCGCGTTCTCGTTCAAGGACGTGTACGACACGGCCGATATGCGTTCGACCGGAGGAGGCGACGTCAACTATTCGATGGACGTACCGCCGCAGGATGCGACCGTTGTCGCCGAGCTGCGCGCCAAAGGCGCCATCATCTACGCGAAGGCGAATCTCGCCGAGTACAACGCGGGCAGCGGCGATCCCGGCGGCGCGGCGAAGGTCGCCGCGCGCGACTACGGAGCGGGCGCCCGCAGCACGTGGGGCGGCACCGCCTGCAACCCGTACGACACGGCGCGCGAGACGGGCGGGTCCAGCTCCGGATCGGCCGCTTCGGTCGCGGCGAACCTGGTCCACTGCTCGATCTGCGAGGAGACCGGCGGCTCCTGCCGCCAGCCGGCGTGGCGCAACGACGTGGTCGCGCTCGTGACGACGAAGGGGCTGATTCCGTACGGCGGCGCGATCGGCGCCGACCCATATCTGGATCGAGCTGGCATCCAGTGTCGAACCGTCCAAGACGCAGCCCGGGTGCTCGATGCGTTGAAGGATCCCGGGCGCGGCTACTTCGATCCCCGCGACATTTATACGGCGTTGCCGAAGGGGCTGATTGCGCAAAAGCCGTACGCGTCGTTTGCGGACACAGCCGGCACGGGCATCAAGACGGGCAAAACGCTCGCCGGTACGCGCATCGGCATCGTGCGCGAGTACATGGTCAAACACGCGGCGAACGACGCGGCCATGAGCGATCAGGTCAACGCGGAAATCAAGAAGGTCCTGCGAGATCGGCTCGGGGCCGAGCTCGTGGAATCGTTCGATCCGATGTATCTCGACGACCCGTCGATTCCGAACATGACCTACAACTTCCAGCAGGCGCTCGCCGAGATTCTCCCGTTCCATATGCCCGAGTACTTGCAACGACCCGGCCGCGACGCCACACTTCCCTACGCGGTGCCCGGCGCCGACGTCACCCGGCGCGACTACATGGTGAAGGTGGGCGAAGGCCAGGCGCCGTGGCCGGACAAGCTGAACATCCGCAGCGTGAACAACGGACCGCCCTCCGCGAGTTTCGCGTTCAACTTCGCCCAGTACCTGCTCCGCCGCGGCGACGCGCGCGTCAGAGACTGGGCCAGCCTGAACGCGAACGCCACGTATTACAGCGCGACCCGCGTGGCGGCGATGAAGAACTGGGAGAACAAGGTCGACCTCGCATCCGACGGGATCACCCAGAACATCAAGATGCGCGAGGTCATGCGGCTCGTGATTCTCAAGGTCATGCGGCAGAACAACATCGACGTCTTCGTCAACCCGACGACGACGATCCCGCCTGCGCGAATCGGCTACGCGAGCCAGCCGGCGGTCAACGATCGGCCGGTCGGCCGATTCCCGACGAGCGCGAACGTGGGCATCCCCGAGATCGCGGTACCCGCCGGGTTCAACACGATCGTCTACGAGCCCGAGTACGTGCTGAACACCGCGAGGAACAACTATGCCGCGGCGGCCAATGACGATCGGCGATCGACGCTCGAGTTGCCGCTGCCGGTGGGCATCTCTTTCTGGGCCGGGCCAGGCGACGAAGGTGTCGTCATCAAGGTCGCCGCGGCCTACGAGGCGGCCACGAGACATCGGACGGCGCCTCCGACATTCGGGGCCGTGTCGCACAAGAAGGGGGAGCGCTGAACACGCTCTAGCGCACGCTGTTGTGTAAGAACGAAACGACCTCCGGCCAAATCTGCTCCGCGAGCGCGGCGTTCAGCGTTCCCAACGCGTTATGCGGTCCCATGAAGGCGTGGCCGGTGCCGGGGTGCACGGTCAACGTCACGTGCTTCCCCATGTTCCTCAGCCTGGCTTCTAGGGCACGCGCGGCGGCGGGCGCGAAGAATGTGTCGTGCTCGGCCATATGCCCGCTGATCGACGCGGTCATCTTCGACCAGTCCGGTTCCATCTCGCCCTGGGGAAATCCATAGAACGGGACCATCGCTTTGACCTTGTCGGGACGATTGGCGGCGATGAGGAACGCGAGCATCCCGCCCATGCAGAACCCTACGACACCGATGCCATCGCTGGTGACCGCGTCGTGGCTGGAGAGATAGTCGACGGCTGCGCTCATGTCGCGGGCCGCGCGCGCAGGCGGAAGGCTCTGCATCAGCCGCGAGGCTTTGTCCATCTCATCGTGCGCGGCGAGCTCGCCGTGGTAGAGATCGGGCGCCAGCGCCACGAACCCGGCGGCGCCAAGGCGATCGGTCGTCTGCTTGATTCCGGAATCGAGGCCCCACCATTCCTGGATCACCAGGACTCCGGGACCCGAACCACCTGGGGGCTTCACGAGATATCCCGACGCCGGATGTCCATTGCTCGGGAAGTCGACGATTTCAGCCATGAGCGGAATAATACACGGACTCTTCGAGGTCGAAGACACAGTCCGGCACGACCCGTGCACTGTCCGCTGATGGCAGCGGCTTTTCGGGAAAATCTCCAGAGACAGGGCTGAAGGCAGTGCCACTTTCGTGCGTGTGCCTCCAAGTCTGTCGCTGGGTCTGTACAAAACGCGTCTTCAATCTCGGGAGGTTCCATGTTCGCTCTTCGAATGTCGGGCGGCGTCCTCACGTTGATTCTTGCGGCCACGCCGTCGCTGGCCCAGCAGCCTTCCCCCGCCGGCCACGTCAAGATTGTTTCCGGATCCGCTTTCATCGTGCGCCAGAACGCGACGGTTCCGGCACGGGCGGGAGAGCCCGTCTTCGCGACCGACGCTCTCCGAACCGGTGCCGATGGAACCGTCGGCGTCACGCTGAACGATGACACCCGGCTCTCACTTGGTTCGAACAGCGAGGTGCGCCTCGAGCGCTACGTGTACGCGCCCGGCGAGGGCGCTTTCGGGATGGCTCTGAACTTCGTTCGCGGTGTCGCGGCGTACGTGTCGGGCCGCATGGCGAAGCTCGCTCCCGACTCGATCCACCTCGAAACGCCGGCCGCGATCGTCGGCGTCCGCGGTACGACCGTCGCCGTCCGCGTCGAGCCGTAGCCGCCCTCCGGAACGAACGAGACGCATGTCGACCGCGAGACCATCGGCGCTCCTTGTGACGATCGCCGTGGTCCTGGCGGCCGGGTGCGGTCCTAAACGTGTCGCGCAACCGACGCAGCCGGCGCGCCCGGCGCCGCCGACCTTGATCGTGTTGCTGCCGGACCCGGAAAGCGGCGTAACCGGACGGGCTCGCGTCTCCAACGAGTTTGGATCCGCGGACCTGGCCGTTCCACGCGCCGCGACGCGCGTCATGGAGGGCCCTCCCGGACCTGTCAGTGCAATGAGCGAAGCCGACGTGAAACGGTTGTTTGGTGACGCGTTGGCTGCCCTGCCGCCGGCACCGCGTCACTTCACGCTGCATTTCCGGTTCGAGTCCGACGCGCTGACCGACGAATCGACCGCGCTCGTCCCCGAGATCCTCAGAACGGTCAAGGGGCTTTCGGTTCCGGAGGTCGTTGTCGTCGGGCATACCGACACGATGGGTGATTCCAGCGCGAACCTTGCGCTGGGTCTGAAGCGGGCAATCAGTGTCCGCGCCGTTCTCGTCAAGGCAGGCCTCCCCCCGTCGACCATCGAAGCGACCTCCCACGGTGAGGCCGACCTGCTCGTCAGGACTCCCGACAACATTCCGGAGCCGCGCAACCGCCGTGTCGAGATCACGGTGAGGTAACCGCACGTTGCCGGGAGCGCACGGCGCGCCACGCCGCCGTCTGGTTTTTCTGTGTGGCGTCGTCCCCGTGCTGGCCGCAGCCGTGCTCGGAGTCTTGCGGCCGACGTCTCTCGCCCGCCTCGACGACTCGGTTTACGACATCCTGCTGCGATCGACTCCCACCAAAGGGCCTCGCCAGAACGTCGTCATTGTCGACGTGGACGATCGGAGCTTGTCGACGATCGGTCAATGGCCGTGGCGCCGCGACGTCGTCGGCAAATTGATCACTCGCCTCCGGAACGCGGGGGCATCGGTGATTGCGCTCGACATCATTTTCGCCGAATCCGATCGGTATGGTCAGCCTGGAGACTCCGAAGAGCGGTCGCCCGGACGGACAGCGACGACGCCGGATGCAGCGCTGGCCGGAGCGCTTCACGAGGGTCGCGTCGTCCTGGGCTACGGGCTCACCTTCGACGCGGCACCGCGCCCGCAACGTCCGTGCGTGCTGCGTCCGGTCGGCATCGTCGTCGTTCAGCCTCCCGATGAGAGGGGATACGAGCCCCTGTTTCACGCGACGGGTGCCGTGTGCAACCTGCCGGTGCTGGCCGGAGCCACCGCCGCCTCGGGTTTTCTGAATGCGGCTCCCGACTCTGACGGCATCCTCAGACGGGTACCGCTGCTCGCCGAGCTCGACGGCCGCGTCTATCCGGGGCTCGCGCTCGCGGCGGTCGTCGCCGCCACAGGCTCACGCGACATGGAACTGCGGATCGCCAACGTGAATGCCTCCACGCTGACGATGGACAACCGGACCGTGCCGGTCGATGGCAAAGGCAATCTGCTGCTGCGTTACCGGGGGAAGAAACGAGCGTTTCCGTACCTCTCGGCGGCGGATGTTCTGACAGACCAGGTCCCCGTGGGGGCGTTGCGCGGCAAGATCGTGTTTGTCGGCACAACCGCGCTCGGCATGCGTGAGGTGGTTGCAACGCCGCTCGACACGTTGTTCGCGGGTGTGGAAGTACAGGCCACGGTCGCCGATAACCTCCTGGAGCAGGACTTCATCCGTCGATCCGCGATCGCAGGAATCCTGGGAACCCTGGTCGTGCTCGTTCTGGGCATCGCGATCGCGGTACTGGTCGCAGGAATTGGCATCGCTTCGGGGCTGATCGGCGCGGCCGCGAGCGTCGCCGCGCTCTGGTGGGGAACCGTGTGGCTGCTTTCGACCAGCGGCGTGTTCATATCGCCGCTGTCCCCGACGATAGGCGTTCTGGGCGCTCTCGCCGTCATGACGCTCGCGAAGTTCACGGTCGAGCGCGGACGAGCAGACGACGCCAGTCGCGAAAAGACCGCCGCCCAGCGTTTGATGGTGCAGGCGCTCCTGTCCCTCACGGAAGTCAGGGACGCCGAGACCGGCCGTCATTCGCGCCGAACCCAGCACTACGCCCGGCTGCTCGCGGAGCAACTCGCCACGCAGCCTGACTTCCGCGCCCACCTCACGCGCGAACGGATCGATCTGCTCTCGACGCTGGCGCCTCTGCACGACATCGGTAAGGTGGGAGTCCCTGATCACGTGCTCAACAAGCCCGGGGCGCTTACATCGGAGGAGCTCGCGCAAATGCGGAAACATCCCGCTCTCGGCCGGGACGTCATCCTCAAGGCCGAAGCGCGCGTCGGCGTGCGCGACGATGCCACGCTCGAGATGGCGAAGGACATCGTCTATACGCATCACGAGCGTTGGGACGGAGCCGGATACCCGCAGGGCCTGCGCGGCACGGCGATTCCGGTCGCGGGCCGGGTGATGGCGCTCGTCGACGTGTACGATGCCGTTCGCGCCCGGACGTTGTATCGCAAGTGCCTGTCGCACGACGACACCGTCGAGTTCATCGTCGGCGGTAAGGGCACACATTTCGACCCGGCCGTCGTCGACGCGTTCCTGAGCGTCGCGGCTCTTTTCGAGAGCGCATCGGACGATGCGAGCGCGGACGCACAGTAATCGCGTCGAAGCCGCGTCACACTTAGAATGCGATGCGGACGCCGGCGTTGAGGACGCGACCATCGAGCGGTGCCCACGAATCGACGGTCCAGCGGCCGTCGACGGCTCGGACGGTCCTGAGCAACGGGCTCCAATCCGTCTGGCGTACATTCGCGAGGTTTTCCGCATTCACAAACACCCGCAGCTTCCCGATCCGTCGTTCAACGAGGCCCCCAAACAACACGTAGGCGGCGCTCTCGCTCCTGTACGGATTGTCTTCGAGACGCTGGCGTCCCGTCAGATAGCACTCGACGCCAATCCGACCGCGATTCTCGCGTTCCCACATGGCGATCAGCCCGGCGCTGTGCCGCGGCGTGAGCGGGACGTCCCCGCGCTCGATCCCGACACCTTCAAGCGAATGCGCATAGGTGTACGTCGCGGTCACATTGAACGGTACGCGGCGAAGCGTCGCGATGGCTTCCGCGCCCGTGATGATCGTGTTGTCCTTTAGACTCGACAGTGTGTAGGCGGATCGCTCCACGACGACCGGATGGGTGATGTCGTAGCGAAAGAGCGTGCCGGTCAGCGTCAGCGGCCCGGTTGTCCGCGTGACATCCCACGACGCGCTGCGACCCTGTTCTACCTCGAGTGGGCCCCCTATCTTGAGGCGGGCAAGACCCGCAGCCTCTGTTTCTTCGGTGAGCGGCGTCGGCGCAGAGAAGCCGCTGCCTATCGAAAGCCGGCTGTTCCACCTGGCGCCGTGAACAAGCAACGAACCGCGAGGGCTGACGAACGTACCGAATTGGTTGTGAACGTCGACGCGCCCCGATAAAGACACGGCGAGCCATCGGGAGACGGCGATGTCGTCCTGCACGAACGCCCCGGGGACGCTGTAAGTGTACGCAAACGCCGGCACGTCAAGAGGGTCGAAGGCGTCGCGCTCGAATGCCACCCCGCCAACCCACGTGTGCACACCACGGTGACCTCGAACGGCGACTTCACCAAAGAGCGTGTCGTGAACGTCGTTCTCACTGGTCTCGCCGAGTGCGTGGTCGTGATGCTGTCGAGTCGCTGACGCTCTCGCGGTAATGACGTACTGTCCGCCGACGAGCGTCTGAGCGACGGCGCCGGCGTCGATGCGAGTCGTGTCGAGGGATTCAATGAACGGCGTGTTCGTCGCGGAGAGTACGCGACCGGCCATCGTTCCCCCCTTCCGCCGCTCCCATGTGACGCCGGCGGTTCCGAACAACGAGCGCCCGGCATGATTGTCCCAGAAGAGCCGCGGTCGCACGACCGCCCGAGAGTATCCCGCGAGGTCCGCCCAGCCATCGTCGTCAACGTCGTTCTTCTCTTGCCAATGGCCGCCGGCCAGAAGCGTGCCGCTCCACGTGCTGTTGAACGGCTGCCCCGCGAAGAGCACGGTGTCCGTGCCGTTCAGCGTGGTCCGATTCACGAGCGCCTCACGAATAGGCTCCTTGCCCGGCCGTCGCGAAATCAAGTCGACCACACCCGCAAGGGCCCCTGCGCCGTACAGAGCGGAAGCGACACCCTTGATGACTTCGACCTGACCGAGATCGGTCGGTGGAATCTGCAGCAGGCCGAGACCGCCCACGGCCTCCCCGAAGAGGGGCAAGCCATCCGACAAGAACCGCGTGTATCGACCGCGCATCCCCTGAACGCGGACGCTCGCCGCGCCGAGGGACGGCGATGTCGCTTGCACGCGGAGCCCACCCATTTCGTTCAGCATCATGACGATGTCGCCCGGGGTCATGAGCTGCTTCTCTTCGATCTCTTCGCGGTCGAGCACTTCGACTCGCATCGGCTGATCTGCGACGCGCCCGTCCGTACGCGTCGCCGATACCGTCACCGTTTCTTCAACGGTCGGCGGCTTTTCGAGCTCGACCGACAGCAGCTGCTGCTGACCTGCCCCCACATCGATCGTCGTGGTCACGGGCGCGAATCCCGCTTTGAGCACTGTGAGTTCCACCGCTCCAGGGCTGACCTCGATCCGTACCTGGCCGCGGGAATCGGTCAGGTACGTCTTCCCGGCGACGACAATCTCCGCGCCGGGCAGGGGCGCCCCGCCAGAGGTGACCGAGCATACGATGGCCGATTGCACGCCTTGAAGAGCGAACGACAACAGCAGTGCCAGAATAGACACACACACCCTCCCGTGTACGTTCATCGCGACGGCAGATGGGAATGCGCGATTAGAGGAGGCGCGGAGGGTGGTCGACGTCCGTTCGGAAGATGGAGATCGGCGCAGGCGCGCGCCGCTCATGCACCTGAGTCACGGTTTCCACGGGGGCAATGGGCGGGTCGCGAGGGACAACGGCGGAGAGACACGTGGGACAGTCCGCACCCGTCTGCGTCGAATGCGTCGCGGCCATGTCGCCTCGTTCGCATCCATCGGCGCACCACAGCGGGTCGGCGCAGGCGATCGTCAGAATGAAGAGAGCCAGCATCGACGCGAGATAAACACGCACGCCGCAAAAGTATCACGCCAGGCGGCGTTTGAATCGCGGGGTTCCTGATAAGTTGGCCTGATATTCACGGTGCGCCCGCTTGAGGCTCGCCGAGCCTCTTGAGATTTCCCGGCAGCAGCGAAGCTTCGAGTGTTCCGGGAAGCGATGCGCCTGGCGGTCCTCGACGATATCGCGCTGACTATACCACATCTGGTATAGTCACGGAATGCGTGGGCAGTTCACACGCTGAATGCCACCGTCGACGGTGAGTTGGAGGCCTTGCCAGCCGATATGCGCGCCCGGTTCGTGCGGGTGGCTGAACTGATCGAAGCGGTGGGTTTGCCCAGTGTTCGTGAGCCGCACGTGAAACATCTTCGCGGACCGATCTGGGAAATCCGCCTCAACGGCAGAGCCGGAATTGCCCGCGCGTTGTATATAACGGCTAAGGCGCAACGTGTCATCGTGTTACGCGTGTTCGTCAAGAAGACGCAGACGACGCCCAAAAGTGAGATCGAACTGGCTCTCCAGAGAGCCAAGGGGCTGGAGAAATGACCAAAGTGAGGGATCTGCACAGCCAGTGGAGCAAAGTGCAGGCGTACAAGGCGGAATACGATGCGCTCGACGAGGAATTTCAGCTTGCGCGGGCGCTCATCGAGGCTCGGACGCGCGCCGGCTTGTCACAGACACAGCTCGCACGACGGATGAAGACATCGCAGTCCTACGTGGCGCGCATCGAGGGCGGCAAGGTCCGCCCCTCAACTGACGCACTTGAGCGGTTCGCGCACGCAACCGGCACTCGGCTTCGGATAACGTTCGAGCCGGAGGCTGCCGGCTAGATCAGGATGTGACGAAGCCATTCTGGCGCCAGGGTATATGTCCGACCAGCATTCCGGTCACCCGCATCGACACGCTCATGGGCATTCGCACGTGGCCCCGAACGTGTCGAGCCTGATGATGGGAGCTGCTGTTGCGGTGACGGTCGCGTTTGTCGTCGTCGAAGCGGTCAGTGGATGGTTTGCGCACAGCCTCGCGCTGCTGTCCGATGCGGGTCATAACCTGGCTGACGCCGCCGCCCTCGGATTCAGTTGGTACGCGCTTTGGATTGCGCGCAAGCCATCTCACCACGGGATGACGTTTGGCTACCACCGGGTCGGCGTGTTCGCCGCCCTGGCGAACGCGGTGTCCCTCGTGGCGATCGCCGTGTTGATCGGATGGGAAGCGATCGGCAGGATCCGTGAACCCGAGATCGCCAACGGTTCCGTGATGATGGGAGTTGCCGTTGCCGCGATTGCCGTGAATCTTTTGATCGGACTCTGGCTGCACAAAGGCTCGAAGGACGACCTGAATATCCGCAGCGCCTACCTCCACATGCTGGGAGACGCCGTTTCGGCGTTCGGCGTCGTGATCGCCGGGCTCCTTGTAGCGACGATGCGGGCTCCGCTGGCGGATCCGATCGTCTCCTTGCTGATTGCCGGACTGATTCTCTACAGCAGCTACGGTGTGCTGCGCGAGAGCGCCACGGTGCTTCTCGAAGGCACGCCGTCGGGTATGGACATGCCAGCCGTCATCGCGGCCATCAAGGGCGTGACGGGCGTGCTCGATGTGCACGATCTCCATGTGTGGATGGTCGGCCCGGGCGTTGTCGCCTGCAGCTGCCACGTCCTCGTGGCGGAACAGAGCATCCGCGAAGGCCAACAGGTGCTGCGCGCCGTCGTGCGTGACATCGAGCATCGCTTCCACATCACGCACACCACCGTCCAGGTCGAAGTGGAAGGCTGCGACGCTGACGACATGTACTGCACGGGGCGGCACTCGCATCGTGCATCTCACCGATCTTGATGATCTCTGGTCAGCCGATTAGTTATCGGATGCAATCACGGGCGGATCCAGCTCAGAGCAACTCCTGCGCCACCGGGAGCCGCCGCAGCTCTCACGGCGAGCCCGTGACGACGGCTCACCGTCACCGTCCGGCCAGCGATCGTCCCGAGCGCCGCGGCGAAGGCCACATCGCTCAGGTAGTGACGCCTTTGCTGAATGCGAGATGTCGCGACATACGACGCGACCGCATACGCCGGGATACCGATCCTCCAGCCGAAATGCTGCTGCAGGACCGTCGCCGATGCAAACGTGACTGTCGTGTGGCCGGACGGAAACGAGAATCCCGAGCCCGACGGCCGCGGCCGCCTCGCCGCCTGTTTCACGCCAAAGGCCAACGATTCGGCCATCAGTTGCGCCTGGATGAGATCGGCGCCGACACGTGCCGCGCGGCCATTGTGGAGTGCGCGGCCCACGCCGTATGTCGCGAACGCCGCTCCGAGCTCGAATGGCCCTCCACCCAGGAAGGCGCCGGCTTTGAATGGCTCATGCAGCGCGCCGGCGTTGGCGAGGACGCGCGTCGCATCCGCGTCGGCGGGATGCGTTGCAAGGGCAGCCGCGCCGCCCACCGTCAGCCACTCGAGGTTATCGACCGACGGCAGCCGTCCGAAATTGCCGAGCGTTCTCGTGAACAGCTGCCCGAACGATGGAGCTTCGTCGTTCGAGTCTGCAGGCGAAGGCGACGATTGTAGCTGGGCCCGTGCCGGCGTGGCGGCCAACATGACGAATAGGAGCGTCGACGCGCCGAGCGATCGTCTGAACCTCATGACGCCATCCTCTCGAAACCGACCAGGTGCCACTGACCATGCTGGTATCGAAAGAATACATTTACCGGCTTCTCCCACGAAGGCATGGTTCCATCGACGCTGCTCAATTCCACCTTGACGAACGCACCGGCGTGGCGAGGCAGCGCGTTGGGCGCCTCGAGCTGGGTCGTCCGCGCAAATGTTTCGCCAAGGGGTTCGCTGTCCGCCGTGGCGTTGTCGAACCGGAACCACACGGCCCGGTAACGGCCCGGTGCCGTTGCGAAGTCGGCGTGAACTGCCGCGTTCCGGAACGTGAGGATGCCGTCATCATCCAGCACCGGATCCACGATCGGATTGATGGCAGTCAAGTAGGCTCGGCCGATCGCGTCTCGTCGTTCGGCGAGCGCCCGCGCCAGAAACTCTTCGGATTTCGGATCGCGGAAGTCGCCGGCGCGGATCGCGGCGCGCAACAGGTCGCTGGTCAGGGTCATCAGCTTCTGCGCCGCCCAGAACTTGTCGTCGGGACGCGCATGGAGAAACGCTTGATTTGGGACGCGCGGCTTCCAGAGATCCGGATTGAAGTTCGCGTTGCTCTCGGGCAGTCTGCCCATCGACGGCGCTTCGTAGAACCTCGTCGTGTGCCACTTCGGAAACGAGAACCCAAACAGCATCATCTGCTTCACGATGTCGCGTGGCTCGACGAGGTACTCGGAACCCTCCCAGTAGTCTGCCGGTGCAACGCCGGCGCTGCCGAGCGACGAGCCGAAATCGAGAAGTTGATGGCGCACGAACGACCGGCCGTTCTGGGTGATCAACGTGTCGAGCGAATTGATGGCCTTCGCGTCCACATGATTGAGCCATGCGGCAAACACGCCGTATGCACGGAGCTCGCGCCGGTGCTGGTGCGGCACGACGTCATTGGGGTCGTCAGGCCGCGTGTCGAAGAAGCGGATTCTCCCGATCGGTTTGCCCTGGAGCGCCTTGCTGGCGACGATGCGATAGGCGCCGTCGGGTTCGCGATCCGCGCGGGCGAGCAGCGTGTCGAGGTCGTCAAGCCGCATCGCGCGGCGTTTTCCGCCCGGCGGCGTGAACTTCGCGCCGTCGCCGATGACGAGTCGATCGCGGCGCATGTAGGCGATGTGGTTCTCCGGCACGTGATAACCCAGGGCCCACATCAGCTTCGTCACGGTAACCTCGGTGCCCGTGGCCATCCCGCGATAGCCTGGTGGATCGAACTTCAGAAACCAGAGCTGTCCCTTCGCGTCCTTGATGGTGAACCCCGGGGTCACACCGTCGCTCTTGGACGAGGTGACGGTCCATTTGCCAGGCTCTGGACCAGGCGTTGTATCGGGTCCGATGAACACCTCCTCGGGGGTCAGGGGTCGAGCGCCGGCGCGATTCGTGAACCAGCTCGAATCGGGAACCTCGTCGACCGTGTTCACATTCTGTGCTCGCACGTCGGCGGCGGCGGTTCGCGCGAGAAGGTTCGTCGTCAGATCGACGAAGAGATCCACGTCCAACGGCTTCAAGCCTGAAGCGTCTTCAGTGTCGCGCTCGTGCCAGATCGGGTCGTCCTCATAGAAACGTGGCGACGCGGCCGAAGCGCTCATGGTAAGCGCGGCGGCAACGGCAAGCGCGCCGCCGACGATGACGGCGAATCCTGTTCGTTTGGTGGTGTTCATGCCAATCCTTTCGATTGCGGTTCTCATGGGGGTCGGTCGTTTTCAGAAACTCGGGCTGAACGAGAACGAGAGGCCCATCCCATCGCGCGTGCGGGCAAGCTCTATCCTCGTAACCGTTCTGGTCAGCGTGTGAAGAGTGAGGCCCACGCCGTACGACGTCTTCAGGTTCTGCAGATCGAGGTCGCTGAATCGCTCCGCGACCTTGCCGGTGTCGGCGAACAGCGCCATGTCGACGAACGAACCGGCCGTCCAGCGGTACTCGGCGCTCAGGAGCAGCCGGTTGCGATCGCGGAAGCGCCCGAACTGATATCCGCGAAGCGTGTGGCTCCCTCCGAGATCCGGCATCAGGAAATACGGCACGTCGTTTCCGGCGGACGTATCGGTCGAAGACGTGGCGGCGCGGAGCGCGATCACCCAGTTCTCGCGCAGGATCGGAAAAAACTGATCCAATTCCGCGTCAACGCGACGGAAGCTGCTGCGACCTCCGGTGGTCGTCTCGTGGTAGTCGGACCAATCGAGCCGGTAGAAGCCGCCGCGTCTCGTGTAGGTGGGCGATGTTCGCCAGTCGAACCCGGCGAACAGGCGGCTCCGGCGATACGTCGGACTCGCGTTGGTCGCGTCGATGGCGAGCATGTCCACGCCGGCGCCGAGCGAGACGAACGGCGCCGCCTGAACGCGGGCGGACGTGCCGACGTTGGCCGTGCGGTAGGCGAAATCCTGTCGGTGTGCGCTCGACGCGTTGCCCAGGCCGTAGAACGCCACCTTCGGCGCGTCCAGCCAGTGTCCATCCAGCTGGATCGTGACGCGACGGTGCGCAAAGTCGGGGAGGCGGAGCTGCGCGTCAGCGACCTTGTAGTTTTTCGCGGACCAGGCGGCGTGCGCGTCGAGTTTTCCCGAGTCCGCAAAGCGCGCACGATATCCGGGGCCGATCGCCAGCCCGCCGCCATCGAAGGCGCTTCCAATGAATGCATAGACGGGCCGGTCGGCGCGGAGGGCATTCTCGACCATCAATATCCGGCGTTCGGTTGTGGTGGGCTCGTACGGATGGAGGCGCGTGGCCTTCTCAGCACGTTCGGCGGCGAGCTGCGCTTCGCGCGTGTCCTGCGCAGAGGTGGGCGAGGCGAACGCGATGACGACCACGGCAGCAGCGGCGGCGGCCAACCGGCGCGGCTGGAGCCGTGGCAACGTCCATTGGGGATGCGCGATCCGCAGAGCGATGGTCAGCCAGGCCAGCGTCAGCACGATGTTGACGCCTGCGAACTGCGCCACGCTCAGGTGCAGGATGCTGGTGCCGGCGTATACCGCGGCGGCGGACAGGACATCCCCCCCGCGGACGAAGAACGTGTCGATCGCCTGCTTGGCCTTGTACTTCTCATCCCGCGTGGTCGGCAGCCAGAGGAGCTGACGAGCGGTGTTCATGATCGAGTAGTCCGTCGCGTTCTCTGCCGTCTTGATCCACCGGACGAGGGCAAACCCGGCGCCGGCCGCGATGATCGAGTAGCCGCCGAGCGCGATGAGCGGCAGCGCAAGCAACACACCCGCGAGCCCTCTGTGCCTGACGAGGCGCGACGCGACAAATGCCTGGAGCAGGAACGCCGTCACGTTGACCCACAACTGATATTCGCCCGCATACGTGCCGATGAAAGCCTGCCGGTCGAGCGTGGGGTCGACGAGCGCCAGGTGGTTGACGTGATCGGTCAGCAGGCGCGAGATCGCGTACTCGCCCGTGGTGTTCACGACGTTGAGCAGCACGATCAGCGCCGCGATCATCCGCAGATGCCCGCTGCCCAGAACGAGCCTGAAGCCTCCGGACGAGGACATCGTCGGCTGCGCCTGGGAGGGCTGGCGTGAATCGCGGCTGTTGATCCACAGATACAACACGACGCTCGCGGCCAGCAGCAGGGCCGAAATCTGCAGGATGCTTTGCGGATGGAAGCCAAGCCGAAACAGGCGCGCCGACACGAACGAGCCGAGCGGCGCGCCGGCGGTCATGCCGATCACGATGATCGGGAACAGCCGGGCGCCAGACTCCTTGCTGTAGATGTCGTTGGCGAACGACCAGAACTGCGCGACGAGCGAGATGTTGAAGATGCCGACCCAGATGAAAAATGCGATGCCGACGTACGGCACGCCCGCGGCAACCGCTGACGCGAAGAGCTCGATGCACACGACGAAGAACAGCGTCACGCCGACGAGCAGCTTTGCCCGATCGACGCGCGACACGAACCAGCTGTACAACGGCACGAATCCCATGAGCAACAGCGCCTGACCGGCCGCCGCGTAGGACCGGACCTCGGCGCCGCCGCCGAGCAGGATCAATGGCTCACGCACGGTCTTGATGACGGAGTAGCAGACGAGCAGCACGAAAATGTTGATCAGCATCAACACCGCGGTCGTGCCTTCTCCGGCGCGCACGTCCGCACAGAGCGACAGCGCACGATCCAGCAGCGACTTCTCGGCACGGAGGGTCATGACTGGGCTAGGTCCGGGCATTGCGTGTCTCCTCGCCCCTTAACGCGCCAACGGCGTCGAAACCCCGCAATCGCAGAGCCGCCTTCGTAGAGCACGGGCATTTCAGGCGAACGGAGGTCGTTCGCCGGCGGGCTTCGCGCTCCGTCGTTGTCCAATAGGGTGCGTTTATCAGGCAATCAGGCTGGATTCGAGGGCGAGGGCGTCGGTGACGTCGGGCGGGCCGGCCAGTTCAACCAGGTGCCGTTCCCACCAGGTTCTGGCCGATTCGTTGTCCCACCCCTCGCCTGACCGGCATCGACAGAGCGCCTCGAGCACGGCTGCCGCGTCCTGCGGCCGGCGTTGCGGGTCTTTCTCGAGACACGACAGCACGAGGGCGTCGAGCTCCGGTGGAATCGGCATCTCGGTCCGGTGGGACGGTGGGATCGCCGGAGCCTGCAGGTGCAACGCAAACAGGTCTGTCGCGTCCTCGGCTTCGAAAACCGGCTGTCCGGTCAGCAGGAAATAGGCGACGCAGCCGATCGCGTACACATCCGCGCGCTGGTCGACGCCGGCGCCGAGAATGATTTCCGGCGCCATGAAGGCCGGCGTCCCTGTGGTCGTATGAGCGGCAGCCGTGGATCGGGGCTCCAGCGATCGGCGGCCATTGAACGCCACCAGACCGAAGTCGAGCACCTTGACGAAGTCGTAATCGAGGCCCATCCGGCATACGTAAATGTTGGACGGCGTGACGTCACGGTGGACGAGCCCTCTGGCGTGCGCCTCGGCGAGCGAATGACACACCTGCCGCAGCAGGAACAGCGCGCGCCCGGCGGAAACCGGCCCGAACTCCCTCACCAGCGACTGCAGGTCGCGGCCCGCGAGCAGCTCCATCACGTAATAGAAGATCTGGTCGGCGGTGACGCCGAAATCGAACACCTGGATCGTGTGCGGCGAGCTCAGGGCGGCTGTCGCCTGTGCCTCCCGCTCGAAACGGCGAAGCATGCTTTGTGTCTCGGCGTCGGTGCCCGCGCCGAGCAGCTCGGGCCGTACGAGCTTGATCGCGGCGCCGCGTGCGAGCAGCCGATGTCTCGCGCGCCAGACTTCGCCCATGCCACCGCGCCCAAGCCGCTCGACGAGCTGGTAACTGCCCATCTCTTGCGCCCGGCGCAGCCGGCGGCCGATCCGGTGCAGGACGTGCGACGGCAGCGTCGCGACGATGGCGCAGGCGAAGTTCGGCAAGTACAACACCAGGGTGTTGGCGAACGAGGCGACGGGTGCGCCCCGCGTATGTGCTATCCAGGCGGCGAGCGGGTCGGTTGACGCGGCAACCACCGAAGCCACCAGCATCTTGCGCGGCGACGCCGGAAGAATCATCGCGGCAACGAGAATGACTACCGTGTTCCAGGAAAGACCGCGGCCCCCGCTGACCGAGGCGAAGCCTGTCCAGGCGTTGAGCAGCGCCACGCCGGCTGCGTTCAGCACGAAGTACAGCATCCCTGCGTCTGTTTTTCTGTCGTACGCATGCGGCGCGTACCGCACGTAGACGAACATCATCAGCGACACGGTGATCGCCAGGATCTCGACCACGACGCTGGACGCCGGGACCGGGACAGCGACCGTCAGCGGGCGGACGGTCGTGTCCATCACCAGCCCGTAGGTCCACAAGCCCGCTCCGACGGCGGCGCACGCCGCGAGCCGGCGGATTTGCTCCGACACCAGCGCGTCTGGAAGCCGGTGCGACCTCGTCTGATCGGACGCGTCCGGCGCCGGTGTGTCGAGTCGTGGTTCGACGAGTCTGGGTCTGGCCATATGTTTTACGACGCCGCTGATTCAGCAGAGACCAGCGAGGCGCGCACCCTCAGTTCCTCGAGGTTCAGCACGATCGAATGGTTCGAGCGCAGAAGATCGGCCATGACCTGCTCGGTCGGACGCGCGGAACGCTTCGCGGACCGGTGCTCGAGGAACGGCCACAGCCGCTGCCGAATGGCGGGGGGCAGAACGCCTTCGAGGTATTCGAGCGCCGTCCCCTCCAGGTATGGGTCGTCGGCGTGGAGGCTCCGAAACGCCACCTGCAACGGCTCACGCGGCAGGACCAGCGACAGCAAGGTGAACACGTGCGCGAGGCTCTCGCCCGCGCGCGTCCGCACGAACTCGTCGAGCGCCGAGTGGCTGTCGCCTGCATCGGTACCGTCCAGCAGACGCCGGCTTTCCCACACGCCGCGGCCCACGGCGACCTCACGGAGAACGACCGCGAGAATCCGCGCGCTGTCAATCTCGACCCGCGGGTTTTTCTCCACGATCGCGACCAGCGACCGCGCCGATTGGTACCTGACGTCGAAACGCGGATCGTCGAGACCGAACATGAGACCGCTCGCCGCGCGCTCGGAGACGCACACCGAGAACACGCGCGCAAGCCGCCGCCTCACGGCGAAGTCCTGATTCGGATCGAGCAGCGCATCGACGAGCTGGCCGACACGTTCCTCCGCGACTTTCCGGAGCGCAAACATCGCGTGATCGGCCACCTGATCCCACGCCAGCAACGTGATCGCGTGCGGGACGAGGCCCGCGGTCAGGCCGTCTTCTCTCGACAGCACCTCCACGATGCGGAGGCGACTGCGCGACCGCAGGCTGAGGATGTCGCGCATTTCGGCGTCGAGCGACGGCGAATCGATTGCGGCGCGCGCGACCGCGCCATCCATCTGCCGTCCGAGTGACGTCCCCACCCGGTCGCGCCGCAGACGACCTGTGGATCGCGTCCCGCTGACGGTATGCTCCACCTGCGTCGGATCGATGGCGCCTGCGCGCCGCGACAGATCGACGAGGCTGTTTTCCAGCGTGCCGAGGTATCCGCGATTCAGCCGGCTGGCCGCGAGCAGGGCGCCTGCCGAGCACATGATGGCCAGGGAGAGAATCGCCGAGGATTGCATCGCCGGAGCGAGCAGCACGGACAGCCGCACGAAGCCGCCGCCGACGCCGTCGCCGAGACGGTCGAACCCGACATCGATCAGTGTTTTTGCGGCGCGCTTCTCCTCGGCCGGAATCGGCGTGTAGAACAGTTCATACCCGGCCCGGAAGAACGAACTCCGGAACACCGACTCGCCGCCGCGCGCCGCGAGCAGGCTGCCGAAACCCGGAGCGACGAGACCGGCCAGGCTCCCGGCCAGCAATGCCCCGGCCGGCGTCCCCGCCGACACGCCGAGCCCGAATCTCTCGAGGACCAGGTGGGAAGCAGAGGTCTGAAGGACGAACGCCATCAGGCTGGTCGCCGCGTAATACAGCGCGAAAAAACGGAGAAGCGTGTCGCCGCGACCAAAGGTTTCGATGGCCTGCGCCTTGAACAGATAGTCGACGAGCGCCGCGCCGGTCGTGCCGAGCAGGACGAGCGCCGCGAGATTGCGCAGATACGGAGCTTCGCTCAGCACGCGCAGCGGGGAGCGTGATTGCGCCGCGCTCGGAGGTTCGCCGGTTGAGGCCGGCGTTCCGCCGGCGACCGCGCAGACGGCAGTCCGTCGCACGAACCAGGCGCTGCCGAATTGCAGAATGGCGAGCAGCGGGAACATGGCCGGGACGCCGAACACGGCAGCGACCCGCTCCGTGACCAGGGCGCTCACCAGACCGCCGAGCGTGCCGGCCGCGGCGATGTGGCCGTATCGCTGTTTCGCGGTGCGCGGGTCGAACCGCTCGCTGGCGATCAGCCAGAACCCGGACGCCAGAACCGGGCCCAGTCCGGAGATGTGAAGATAGACGACAATGGCGGTGCTCGACGGCGCCTGCGGCCTGAGGACCCATTCGATGAGAAACAGCACGCCGCTGACGGCGAAGGAGGCCGGCACCAGGGTGGCCGGCCCAATCGTGCGGGCGGCTCTCGCGTTGGTGACAACGAGCAGAATCGAACACACCGAGGTCGCCACCAGCATCGCCGGCAGCGCCGAGAGGTCCAGGGAGGTGAGGAACAACGCGTCCCGCACGGCCTTTCCGCTGACGAACTGGGCCGTCACCGCCGCGGCGCCAATCATCGCCGCCACGACTGACCCGGGCCTGCTTTTGATTTCCATGGCGAGTGTCGTCCCTTCCTCAGCTTCTAACGCGACGAACGGTGCCAAACCCCGCAAACCCGGGTAAACTCCTTCAAACCAGAGAAATGCCGTCGTTACTCCGTCGCGCGAAAGACGTGTTTTTGCAAGCGTTGAGCGTCCCCGCTGCCGGGCGGCAGGCGTTTGTGGTAGAGGCCTGCGGGACCGATGCGGACCTCCGACGGGAAGTGGAGTCGCTCCTGGCCTTTCATGAGGAGGAGGGGGAAAGCGGCGAGCCGGAACGGAACCAGGAGCCGGTCGCGACACGATTTGCGGCCGGCCAGGTGTTCGCCGGCCGATATCGGATGGTTGCGCGCCTCGGCCAGGGCGGAATGGGCGAGGTCTGGCGCGCCGACGATCTGGTCGTCGGCACGCCGGTCGCCCTGAAGTTCATTCGTTCCGCGACCAGCGGGACCCGCAGCGGCATCCTGAACGAAGTCCGCCTGGCGCGAAAGATCACGCATCCGGCGGTCTGTCGAGTCTTCGACGTTGGCGAGGCCGACGGTGAAGTGTTCTTCTCGATGGAGTTGGTTCGAGGCGAAGACATGGCCTCATTGATCAGACGCGTGGGGCGGCTTCCATCGGAGCAAGTCATCGACATCGCGCGGCAGCTGTGCGCGGGGCTCGCGGCGGCGCACGCCGAAGGCGTCCTGCATCGCGTCCTGAAGCCCGCCAACGTCCTGATCGATGACGAGGGCCAGGCGCGGATCACGGATTTCGGGATCGCCGTCGCCAGCCTCGACACGAGTCCTCAGATGCTCGACGGCACACCCGACTACAGGGCGCCCGAACAGCTGTTGCCTGGCGCTCCGCTGACGGAGCGGACCGATGTGTACGCGCTTGGGCTGCTGCTCTACGAGCTGGTCGTCGGCCAGCATCCCTTCCTTCGAGCCGGCACGAGGATGAACCCGCCTCGGCCATCGACGTTCCTGCCGGACGTCAACCCGCAGCTCGAACGCGTCGTCCTCCAGGCGCTTTCGCCGGATCCGCGCGATCGGCCGGCGTCCGCCGATGCCGTCGCGGCGAGCCTGCCTACACCCGCGCGTGCGGGAGGCACGCGCAAGACGAATTGGTGGCTGGTGGGAACGGCGCTCGTGGCCGTCGTCGCCCTCGCCATCCTCACGACGGCTTTCTTTCTCTCGAGGGGCACTCGAGCGCTGACGGAACAGGACACGATCGTCCTGGCCGACTACGCGAACACGACCGGCGAACCGGTGTTCGACGGCGCTCTGAAGGTGGCGCTGGCGGTCGCGGTCGAGCAGTCGGCCGCCGGACGCACCGGTCACACGGTCCGTCGCCCGCGAAATCGCGCAGCGGGAGCAGTTGAAAGCCTTGTTGGCTGGTTCGATCGCGCCGCTTGGACGCAACTACGTGGTCGCCGTCGAGGCCGTCAATGCGCTCACCGGCGACGTCATGGCGCGTGAACAGGTCGAAGTGGCCGGCAAGGAACAGGTGCTCACGGCCCTCGGCGGAGTCGCGTCCAGGCTGCGCGAGAAGCTTGGCGAGTCTCTCGCGTCGATACAGAAATTCGACGTGCCGCTGCCCCGAGCCACGACGCCATCGCTCGAGGCGCTCCATGCATACGCGCTCGCGCTCGACGAGGGGCGCGTGAACGTGCGGCTCGAAGCGATCCCGCACTTGAAGCGGGCAATCGAGCTCGATCCGGATTTCGCCATGGCGCTGGCGCTCCTGTCTGGCGTCTACGCCAACACGAATCAAACCGCCATGGCGCCGGACTCGTCACGCCGGGCGTTCGCCCTGCAGGAGAGAGCGAGCGAACGCGAGCGCTTCTTCATTGCGTGGCGCTATTACCGTGACGCCGTGCAGTCCTGGGACAAGGCGCTCGAGCTGGCGCAGTCGTGGACGGCGACCTATCCGCGAGAAGCGTTCGCGTTCAACAGTCTGGGCGTCGCGTACCTCTTCCTGGGCCGGTACGACCGTGCGATCGAACCGTTTCAGCAAGCCATGCGGCTCGACCCGAAGTTCGTGCCCCCGCCGTCAAACCTCGCCGGCGCCTTCATGGCGCTCAACCGATACGCTGAGGCCGGTGCGGCGCTCAAGGAAGGCGCCGCGCGGGAAACCGAATTCAGCGGCGGCCATCGGATCGCCTACCTGCTTGCCTTCATCGCCCACGATCAGGCAGCCATGTTCGAGCATTTGAACGCCTCAGTCGGCATTGGCACCACGAACGCCGCGTTCGGGTGGCAGGCGCATGTGGCGGCGTTCGGCGGCGGTGTTTCCGCCGCACACGAGCAGTTCCGTCGGGGGGTCCAGCTGGCGCTCCAGGGCGGATTCACCGAGGTCGCTGCGCAACTTTCCGTCGAAGATGCGGAAGTCCAGGCGATCGCCGGGCGGTGCGTGGAGTCGTCCAAGGAGGTGTCGGAGGGTCTGGGACTGAGCCGCGACAACTTCTCGCTCGAACGCGCGAGCCGGGCCCTGGCGTTGTGCGGCGCGAATCGTGAAGCTGCGGCGCTCGTGAGCGAGCTCGTGCGGCGGTATCCCGACGCGACGTTTACCCACCGGGTGTCGCTCCCGCTGACCGCGGCTATCGGCGCAATGCGCCGAAGCGACTGGAGCCGGATGCTCGGCATCCTCGAACCTGTGAAGCCGTACGATCACGCGCCGTCGTCCGAGTTCTGGCCTGCCTACCTGCGCGGGCAGGCGCAGATGGGAATGAAACGTCCCGTAGAGGCCGCGGCGGAGTTCCAGACCATCCTCGACCACCGGGGTGAAGCCCCGCTCTCCCCGCTCTACGCGCTCGCGCAACTTGGCGTCGCCCGCGCGGCAGCCATGAGCGGCCAGGGTGACAAAGCCCGCGAGGCCTACGACACGTTTCTGAACCTGTGGCGCGGAGCGGACTCGCCCTTGCCGCTCCTGCGCGAGGCACGCCTGGAACGCGGCCGGTTACAGTAGCTGAGCGCGCCCTGTGAGACGCCGTCAAGCGCCTCCAACCCCGAATGCGTCAACCGGGCGAAAACCCCGCAGGAGGTGAGATGTCGACGAAGCGGCCGGAGGCCGCCGATCTCTTCCCGGTGATCTACGGCGAGCTGCGCCGGGTGGCGGGTCGATATCTCTCCCGAGAGCGGCCCAATCACACGCTGCAGCCGACGGCGCTCGTGCACGAGGCCTGGTTGAAGCTGCAAAACGAACGCAGCGTACAGCTGCACGGCCGTACGCACGGGCTGGCGCTGGCGGCGCAGGCAATGCGCCGGCTCCTCGTCGATCATGGCCGGCATCAGAAACGTGACAAGCGTGGGGGCGGTGTGCAGCCCGTGGCGCTCGACGACCTCCTGGAGGCGGCGGCCACCTCCGCCGTGCCCGTCGAAGATCTCCTCACGCTCGAGTCGGCGTTGACGCGATTGGAAGCCGAGGATCCTCGCGCGGCTCAGGTGGTCGCCCTGCGGTTTTTTTCGGGCATGTCGAGCCCGGAGGTCGCCGAGCATCTGCAGGTGTCACTGAGGACGGTCGAGAGTGAGTGGACCTACGCCCGGGCGTGGCTCAAGCGCGAGCTGTCGGGCGAAAAGAAATGATGTATGGCCCTAACGAAGCCGCGCATATTCGCGGCGCGCGTCCAGCAGCGGTCGAAGATCTGAATCCGCGCCCTGCCACAGCGCAAAAAGAGCGTCGTACGCCTTTCGCGCCTTCTCCACGTCTCCGGCCAACGTCGCCGCACGAGCGAGGCCGAGGTGCGCCAGCGGATAGAGCGGCGAGTCCGGACCTTCGCCGCGATGGTTCAGGATGGTCTCGAACTGTACGCCGGCTTCTCTGCCATCCTTCGACGTCAAATAGGCCTGGCCCCTGAGATACGCCGGCCAGAAGTCCGCCCCCCGTGCATGGTCGTACGGCCTGACTGGTTCGAGCAGCGCCAGCCCACGCGTCGAGTCGCCGCCTTGTATCGCGAGCGCCGCAGCCGTCACCGGCAACTGAATTCGCCGTGTGAGCGTCGCGTTCGGAAACCGATCGGCCAGCTCGCCCGAGAGTCTCGACACCTCGCTCTGAGCGCCACACAGCGCGAGGGCGCGCCCACTGCGTTCGAGCGTGGAGTTGTCGCGGCTCAAGGCAATCGCCGCGGCCGCTTCGCTTCGGGTTTCGGCACACTGGCCGACGAGCGCGTGGGTCTCGGCGTCGGCGATCGACCACTGCGCCGCCGTTTCCTCCAGCTCCGACTGCAGGGCGATCCGGACCGCGCGCTGAAACTGCTCGTGCGCGGTTCGTACGCGTCCGCTGAACGCCGACACGCGCGCTTCCCAGTCAGACGCCAACATCGCGTCCGGCAGATGACGCGCGGCCTCCAGTTCGCGTCCCATCGCCGGCGAATCGCCCTCCAGGAATGCAACGGTATAGCCGAACCGCCGAAGGCTGATGAGGTCGGGCCGCAGGGCGCCTGCCTGCCGAACGACGTCCTTCACATCGCTGAGCCGATTCAACGCCATGAACGTCGACGCGAGACTCTCGAGCGGTGCGACGAAGGTCGGGTCCAGACGCGTCGCTGTTCGAAAAGGGTTGATGGCCTGCTCGAACTCACCGAAGCAATTGAACGCCGCGCCGAGGCTGTTGAACGCAAACGCCTCTCGAGGATACGTCGCCGTCCACGTCCGGGCCAATTCGACGGCCTTGTCCCAGTCTTGCGTCGCATCGTGGTAATAGCGCCATGAAATAAAGAACCGCTCGCGCTCGCTCACCCGGTCCCGAAGCTCGAACGCTCGGCGGGCAAATTCGGGGGCGAGCGTCGACCGGCGTGTGTTGGCGTACACGCCTGAGAGAACCGCCTGGGCCAGGGCGAAGTCGGGGTCGAGATCGATCGCGCGTTTGAGGTGCGGAACAGCGCCAACACGGGCGACGAGCCTGTCTTTGTCGAGGGCGAGGGCGTACGAGTGGAGCGCCTCGAGCGACGATGTCGTGGCTCTGGGCAGCGGCACGTCGAATTTCTGGATCGAGGCGAGCGACTCGCCCAGTTTTTCGCGCAATCGCGCGGCCGCCTGCCCCAGCGCCGCCAGCACGTGCTCTTTCTGGTTCACCTCGACCTGTTCGCGCGCCATCACGTCGCCGGTCTGCGAGTTGACGGCTTCGATCGCGATCACGTAGTTGCGTCCGAGGCTGCCAATCGACCCGGTCAAGAGCGCCTTCAGTCGTTCGCGCTGCGCGATCTCGCGAGCGATGGATCGCGTGATGCGCCCGTCGGCCGGGCGTTTCATCAGGCGCAGCGCCTCCCGAACCCGTTCGTCGGGGAATATCCTGATGAATGGCGACTGCTCCAATGCGACGGCGAGCGCAACGTTCAGCGTGCCGTCGAACACGGGCTCCCCTGTGGTGTTCGTGAAGTCTGCCAGCAGGATCGTGTCCTGTTCGGTCAACGTGCGAGCGCCGCCGCGCGCACCGAACGGCGAAACCAGCGCGAGGATCGCGGCAGCCGCCGCGCCACACGCCGTCGCGACGAGCCAGAGCCGGTAACGCGATGTCACGGGTCTTCTCCAGCTCACCGTCAGATTCGCGGCCATCGCGGAGGCCGACGACGGGCGATCGCGCGGGTCCGGCGAAAGGGCTTGCATCACGACGCGTTCGAGTCGAGGGTCGATGCCGGGAACCATCGTCGACGGTCGCGGCCGCCCGCGGCTGTCTTCCGCCCCAAACGTGTGTCGTCCGACGAGGAGTTCGTACAACAACAGACCCAGTGCGTAGATGTCGGTCCGTTCGGAGACCGACGCGCCGCTCTCCAGCTGTTCCGGCGCCATGTACCCCGGCGTCCCGACGCCGGTGTGCGGGCCGGTTCCGTCCCGCATGACGGCGATGCCGAAGTCCGTGATCCGCACCGAACCGTGCTCGTCGATCAGGACGTTCGCGGGCTTGAGGTCGCGGTGAAGAATGCCCTGTGCGTGCGCCGCCGCCAGGGCTTCGCACAATTGAAGCCCGATCTCGGCGACTCTCTCGGACGGCAATCGCCCGACGCGCTGCATGAGCGTGGCCAGATCTTCGCCCTGCACGAGCTCCATCGACAGAAAGAGCTGTCCGCGCTCCTCGCCGATATCGAACACGCGGCAGACGGCGGGATGCGTGATCCGCCGTGCCAGTCGAACCTCGTTGAGAAGCAGAGGTCCGGCTGTCGCTTTGGTCGAGCGCACCAACTTGAGCGCAACGGGGATTCCGAGCACGAGATCGTCGGCGCGCCAGACGTCGCCCATGCCGCCCCGACCCAGACGAGTGACCATCCGGTAGCGGCTCGCGAACACCTCGCCTGGCGCGAACGGCTCCGTCAGTGGCATCGAAGAAGACGGCTCGCTGCCGGCACGCTGGTCCTCCTCGTGCGCAGCGAGCAGCGACTCCACGTCGGCGCGCAGCTCCTCGTGATCACCGCAGGCCATCCCGACGAACGCCTTGCGCTCGGCCGGCGGATGGCTCAACGCGGCGAGAAAGAACTCTTGACGTGGAAGGCGGAGTGTGGGCTGTCAAGCGCTGAAACAGCGACATGCCTGGCGAGACCCTCGGGACCGGAACAAGCCGTAGAGATCCTGCGTCTAAGGCCGTAGACTGTCTACGGCTATGGTCAAACACCCCGACGAACGGCGCCTGGAGCTCCTCCAGGGGACCCTCGACATGCTGATCCTCCGGACCCTGCAGTGGGGGTCCCGGCACGGCCACGGAATCGGCCAGGCCATCCGCGCGCAGTCCGACGACCTGCTCAAGGTCGAAACCGGCTCCCTCTATCCCGCGCTGCACCGCCTCGAGAAGCGCGGATGGCTGAGATCCGAATGGGGCGTGAGCGAGGCCAACCAGCGGGCGAAGTACTATCGGCTGACGGCGGCGGGAAAGGCCCAGCTGTCGCGTGAGCGGGATCGGTGGTCGCAGCTCGTGGACGCGATCGGACGCGTACTGAACCCGGCGCCGGCGAGCAAGGAGTAGCGCAGATGCGGCCCGACCGGGACGACCTCGACGAGGAGATTCGCGGTCATCTGGCTCTCGGCATCAAGGAACGCACCGAGCGCGGCGAGGATCCGACATCCGCGCGGCTGGCGGCGCTGAAGGAATTCGGCAACGTCACGCTCACACGCGACTCGATGCGAGGCGTCTGGCGCCATCGATGGCTCGACGGAGCCGAGGCCCTTTGCCGGGACATCCGATTCGCTCTGCGCGCGCTCCTGCGTGTCAAGGGGCTGGCCGCCACCGTCGTGGTGACGCTCGCGCTCGGCATCGGCGCCAACGCCGCAATCTTCAGCGTCGTCAGGAGCGTGCTCCTCCGTCCCCTGGTCAACCGTGACGAAGATCGGCTGATCTACATCCGCCAGACCGCGCCGGACCTCGGCGCCGGGAACACGACGTTCTCAGTGCCCGAAATCAACGACTTCAAGTCACGCGTCACCACCATCAGCGCCTTCGGTGACTTCTCGACGGTTGACTTCGCGATGATTGGTCTCGGCGGTGAGCCCCGCATGGTGAAGGCGGGCGTCGTCGGCGGCTCGTTCTTCGACGTGATGGGCCTGCGCCCCGTGCTCGGTCGCCTGCTGAACGCGCAAGACGATGGCCCCAGGGCGGCGGGCGCGGCGGTCCTCACCCACAGGTTCTGGACGACCTCGCTCAACAGCGACCCGGGCGTCATCGGCAAGACCATCCGCCTCGGTCCGCGCGCGGCCACGGTGGTCGGCGTCCTCGAGCCATCGGTCCCGTATCCGGCCGACACCGAGATCATCGCGAACGTGGTGACCAGCCCGCATCATCTCGGGGCCACGATGGTCACCAGCCGCACTCACCGGATGACGGAGCTTTTCGGCCGCCTCGCCCCGGGGGCCTCCCTCGACACGGCGCGCACCGAGCTGACCGCGGTGCACGCCGCCATCATGCGCGAGCACCCCGAGGCGTACTCGGCGAGGGCCGGTGTCCAGCTGAGCGTCAAGAAGCTCCGGGATCAGATCGCGTCGCCCGCGCGCACGATCCTGCTCGTGCTGCTCGCCGCAGCAGCGGTCGTCTTCGTCATTGCGTGCTCGAATGTCGCCAACCTGATCCTGGCGCGATCGGTGCGCCGCGAGGGCGAGCTGGCCGTGCGGGCCGCGCTCGGCGCCGGCCAGGGCGCGCTCCGGCGCACGCTATTGGCCGAGAGCCTCGTGCTCTGCGGCGCCGGCGCCGTGCTGGGCGTGGTGCTGGCGAGGCCGCTCGTCGCGATGGTCGCGCGCTATGCCGCCCGCTTCTCCGTCCGCGCGCTCGACGTCACCGTCGATTCAAGCGTGCTCTGGGTCGGCGCCGGGCTGGCGATGGCCGCGGCCGTACTGCTCGCGTACGTCCCGCGTCTTCCGTCGCCGCACGCCCCTGCCGGCCTCGGCCTGGCGAGCGGCAGCCTCTGGATCACGCCGGGCACGAACCGCCGCCTGCGGATATTCGCGACGACCCAGCTCGCGTTCTCGTTCGTACTGCTCGCCGGCGCGGGCATGCTCCTCGCCACGCTCGTCACCCTGCAGACCGCGAACACCGGCTACCGCAACATGCGCCAGGTGATCGTGTTCGACGTGCCGCCGTCCGCAACGGGCGTCGCAACGCCCAACGGGCTCGACTTCTTTCGCGAGGCAACGCGCCGCGTCAGCCAGCTCCCGAGCGTCGAGGACGTCACAGTGGGCACCGTCGTGCCCTGGCGCGATGCGGGGCTCTTCCCCGGCGGCACGCGGTTCGCGGTGGAGGGCTACACGCCCGCGGACGGCGAAGAGGATCCTCGAGCGCGCCTGCGAGTCGTCGGGTCCCGGTTCTTCGCGGTGCTCGGCGTCCGGGTGCTCGCCGGCCGGGAATTCACCGATGACGACGGTGCGGGCGGCGAACCGGTTTCGATCGTCAGCCAGAGCGTCGCGCAGCGTCTGTTCCCGAACGGCGACGGGCTGAACCGTCACATGTGGTGGACCGATCCGTATTTCGGAAAACCCCTGCCGCGGCGGATTGTCGGCGTCGTTGCGGACGTCGATGACGAGAGCGTGGTGCAGCGACCGGTCATGAGCATCTACATGCCGGTTCGCCAGATCAACTATGGCGGACGCCTGTTCGTCCGTGCCGCCGGCGATCCGTACGCGCTCGTACCGTCGGTGATGCGCACCATCCGCGAGATTTCGGCCGAACAGGTGGTCGAGCGCGCCGCGACGCTCGATGACGTGCGCGCGGAGATGCTGTCGCCGGAGCGGCTGAACGCCTTCGTGTTCTCCGGATTCGCGGGAATCGCGCTGCTGATCGCCGTCGTAGGTGTGGCGGGCGTGCTGGCGTTCTCGGTGAGCGCGCGCACGCGCGAGTTCGGCGTACGGCTGGCCGTGGGGTCCCCGCCGCGGCACCTGCTGGCCCGAGTGCTCTCGGAAGGCGTGCTGATTGCCGCGATCGGGATCGCGGCCGGCGCGGTGGGCGGCTACGCGCTCGCGCTCGTGGCGTCGAGATTTTTCGACCACGTGCAGCTGCCAGGCGCCCTGCCTTTGCTCGGCGCGGCGGCCGTGCTCATCGGCGCCGCGGTGGTCGCGTCCCTGATGCCGGCCGTTCGCGCCTCGCGCGTGGACGTGCTGCAGGCCCTCCGGTCGGAGTAAATGGACACATCAGAAAAGTCTTCTTGGCACGTCGGCGTCGGCACACCTCAGGTCAGTGGTGCAATCAAATGACTGCTCGAAAACCTCTACGGCTGTGGCCCGCTGTGGTCATCGCCATCATCCAGTTGATCGTCATGATCGGCGCTCCTCTTGTTGGGCCCGGTGACGGAGTGGCCATCGGCATGCTTGGGGGCGTCGCCGGCGCGTTGGCTATCGTCCTGTGGTGGGTGCTCTTCAGCCGCGCGCGCTGGTTCGAGCGCGTCGGTGCGATCGTCTTGATGGTCGTGGCGGTGTTTGCGGCCAGGGCCGTCGCCCACGAATCGATCGTGGGGGCTGGGCAGGGGATGATGATCTACTTCCTGCCGACGCCGTACCTCGCGTTGGCTCTCGTCGCATGGGCGGTGGCCACACGTCATCTCCAGGACGGAGTTCGGCGCGCCTCATTGGTGGCGGCCATCCTGCTCGCGTGCGCTCCGTTTGCGCTCATCCGAACGGCTGGCATCAAGGGCGGCGCCGGTTCGGAGTTCCATTGGCGGTGGACTCCAACGCCCGAGCAACTGTTGCTGGCCCGGGCCAGCGACGAGCCCGGGCCACTCCCGCCATCGCCTGCGACACCATCGTCTGCGGCGCCGGTGGAGGTTCCCAAGGAACCGGAAACGCCGACGGCCAAAGCCGCCGCGAAGCCTGCAGCGGCTCCCGCGCCCCCCATTGCAGAGACGATCGAAGCTGCCGCGCCGGCCGCGACGGAAACGCCGGCTGAGTGGCCGGGCTTTCGCGGACCCGGGCGCGACAGCGTCGTTCGCGGCGTGCGGATCGAGACGGACTGGTCGAAGTCGCCTCCGGTCGCGATCTGGCGCCGGCCGATCGGACCAGGATGGTCATCCTTCGCGGTGCGCGGCGATCTCCTCTATACCCAGGAGCAGCGTGGGGATGACGAGATCGTCTCGTGTTACAGACTGAGCACGGGCGAGCCGGTGTGGCGACATCGCGACGCGGTCCGCTTTTATGAATCGAACGGCGGCGCCGGTCCGCGCGCGACGCCGACCCTCAGCCACGGTCGCGTCTACACACTTGGCGCGACCGCCGTTCTGAATGCCCTCGACGCCCGGAGCGGCAAGGTCGTGTGGTCGCGCAATGCGGCGACCGACACGGGCCGGAAGATTCCGGAATGGGGCATCGCGAGCTCGCCGCTGGTGGTCGACGACATCGTGGTCGTCGCCGTGTCCGGCACGCTCGCGGCCTACGATCTCGCGACCGGCAGTCCGCGCTGGGTCGGTCCTCAGCACGGCGGCAGCTACAGCTCACCACAGCTGGTGACCCTTGACGGCGTTCGGCAGATCTTGGTGCTGAGCGCACCCGGTGCAGTCAGTGTTTCGCCGGCGGACGGCAAGCTGCTGTGGGAGCACACGTGGGAAGGCGGCGCGATCGTGCAGCCCGCGATCACAGCGGACGGCGGCGTCCTGATCAACGCGATGAGCATGATGGGAGGCATGGCGACGCGCCGGCTTGCGGTGACGCGCGGGCCCGGCGGATGGACCGCCGAAGAGCGCTGGACGTCGAACGGGCTGAAGCCCTACTTCAACGACTTCGTCGTTCACAAAGGCCATGCCTTCGGCTTCGACGGCAGCATCCTCGCGTGCATCGACCTCGAGGACGGCAAGCGAAAGTGGAAGGGGGGACGCTACGGCAACGGCCAGCTCGTGCTGTTGGCCGATCAGGACCTGCTGCTGGTGCTGTCGGAGGACGGCGAGCTGGCGCTCGTCGCTGCGACCCCTGACAAGTTCACGGAGCTCGCGCGGTTCCCGGCACTCGATGCCAAGACCTGGAACCACCCGGTGCTGGTCGGCGATGTCCTGCTGGTTCGCAACGGCCAGGAGATGGTCGCGTTCAGGCTGTCCCTCGCGGGTCGCGGGGATTAGAGCGTTTTGCACGTTCGTGTAGCGCGACGCCTTCAGGCGAGTGCGTCCGCTCGGCTGAAGCCTTCGCGCTCCGTCGTTTTCGTGGCGATCTGGAAATCACGCGCGTAAAATAGCGCCCTTATGCTGCCAAGATTGATCTCGCTCCTGATGTGCGGATGCTTCGCGATCGCCGCGGCAGGCCTCGCGCAGAGCGATCCGAACTGGACCCGCCCCTTCCCGCCGTTTCGCATCGTCGGGAACCTCTACTGGGTGGGTTCGTACGATTTGGCCACGTATCTGATCGCCACGCCGCAAGGACACATCCTGATCAACACCGGCGTCGGTGAGACTGCGAAGCAGATCAAGGCCAGTGTGGAACAACTCGGGTTCAACCTCGCTGACACGAAGATCCTGACAGCCACGCATGGCCACTTCGACCACGTCGCGGGCATGGCGGAGTTGAAACGCATGACCGGCGCAAGGCTCATCGTCTCGGAACGGGACAGGGAACTGCTCGAGTCCGGGGGCAGGCTGGACTTCCGCTTCGGCGACACGCCCGGGGCCCGCTTCGAGCCCGTCAAAGTCGATGGCACGTTCAAGGACAGCGACACGATCTCGCTCGGGGGGACCGTCCTCACCGCGCACCACCATCCCGGCCATACGAAGGGCGCGACGAGCTTTACGCTGAACACGCAGGAGAGCGGGAAGACCTACCGCGTGGTGATTGCCAATATGGGGTCCATCAATCCGGGCGTCACCGTCAGCGGCATGGCGAAGTACCCCGGCATCACCGAGGACTACGCGCGAACGTTCAAGGCGCAGAAGGACATGCAGGTCGACGTCTGGCTCGCCTCGCACGCGGCGCAATTCAAGCTGCATGAGAAGTACAAGCCTGGCGACGCCTTCAATCCCGATCGCTTCGTCGATCCGCAGGGCTTCAAGGCGTCGGTCGAGCAGTTGGAGAGGAGATATCTGGAGCAATTGGCGCGAGAGCGCGCACTCAAGTGAGTTGGGACGGGGCTTGGATGACAGCTCGCCGCCGCCCTTGGCTCCGGAGATCCCCGTCACGATGCTGTCAACGATGTCTGCAAGGCCGGTGGTCTGAGACTTCTGACGCGTTAGAGACCGGACGCTCCCGCGCCCGTTCGAAACGCGCCTCTAACACGCAACTCCCGGCTACTTCGACGTGTTCAGGATTCCTGTCGTACGTGGTCGAGCGTTTACGGCGCGCGACACAGCCGATGCTCCTGGCGTGATCATCATCAACGAGAGCACGGCGCGGCGATTCTGGCCGACCAGCGATCCGCTGAACGATCGCCTGGTGGTCGGGCGAGGCATTCGACCCGATTACGATGTCGATCCCGTCCGTCAGATCGTTGGGATCGTCGCCGACGTGCGCGACACGGGTTTGATTCGAAACCCGCGCCCCGCGATGTACGTGCGCGCAGGTACCCGACAGTGTGACAGCACTCAATGTAAAGCTGCTGCCTCTGGTCTGGGTCGTGCGGACGAAGGGCGACCCGCACAGTGTCGCGGCCGCTGTCGACAGCGAGCTCCAGACAGCCAGCGGTGGGCTGCCGACGTCGCGAGTGAGGTCGATGGACGAAGTCGCGTCGGAGTCCACCGCGCGCAGTAGCTTCGACATGATGCTAATGGTCGTGTTCGCGGGCGCCGCGCTTCTGCTGTCGGCGATCGGTGTGTACGGATTGATGTCGTACGCTGTTCAGCAGCGTACCCGCGAGATCGGCATCAAGATGGCTCTCGGAGCGGACCCACGCCAGGTTCGGAACATGGTCATGGGCCACGGGATGACGGTGACGCTTGCAGGTGCCACCGTCGGTATCGCTGCGGCGTTCGCCCTGACGCGCACGATGGCGGGCTTTCTGTTCGGGGTGTCCGCGCGCGACCCGATTGTTTTCACGGCGGTGGCAGTCGCTCTGATGGCGGTCTCGTTGACCGCAGCATGGTTTCCGTCAGTTCGTGCCACTCGCGTCGACCCCGCCACTGCCCTTCGTCATGACTAGCTGCCCAAGGCCAAGTCGCTGCCATCGCTTGCGAAAGTCGTTGGCCTGCGGCCGACGTCTACGCGCCGACAACTCGCAGCTCCTCGATCTTTTTTGGGAGGATAGTTGTCGTGTTTATGCGGGTGAGTGTCGGCAGACCCTGATCGATGAGCGCCACGCGTCGGCGGGCAATGACTGCCGGCAGGTTGCCACGCGCCGCCACGCAGACAAAGGCGCGCCCAGCCGGTCTGCTCGGCCACGCTCACGACACACGGTGCGGGCCTCATGTCCTCACCCGGCCCGCTCGACGCCCATGCGTCAGGTACGGCCGGAGGGTCGCGTCAAGATCCTCGCGCAGATGCTTGGCCGCCTGCCCCTCGCGATAGACTGTCCACGCCAGGAACGAACCACCAAGCGTGACCTCGATCATCCGTGCCAGCGCCCGGACGTCCGTATCAGCGCGCAGTTCGCCCGCAACGACGGCGTCGGCCAGCAACTGCTCGTAACGAGCCCGAGCGGCGCGCCCAAGCCGCAGCAAATGTCTGCGGAGCACCGGGTCCGCCAAGTCGTTCTGCAGGTACGCGAGATTCCGCACCGCGGCGCGGGGCGACTCGGCCAGCTTGGCGTGCACCGCAGTGACGGCGCGCAGTGCTCGGAGCGGTGAAGACGTGCGCGCAGTGCGCGGTGCACCAAAGCCGACATCGCCAGTGGCAGCGGCGTACCGCGCGTGCGCGTGCAGCAGCTTGCGCTTGGAGCCAAACCGCTGCACGAGGGCGCCCGCCGTCACGCCCGCCTCCGCCGCGATGGCGCCGAGCGTCAGCTCCGCGGGTCCGACGCGCAGCATCACCCGCACCATCGCCGCGAATACATCCGCATCCTCCGCCTTCCGGCGTCGTGGGCTCATCGCTGTTCCTTGACATCAACTAAATGGTTGTTTAGCTTGAGCCAAGATCCGACGACCGCAGAACGTCCCAAAATGACGCCGAAGAGATCGCCTCAGACACCGCTGACCGGACGCGTGGCCCTCGTGGCCGGCGCAACCCGCGGTGCCGGCCGCGGCATCGCTCGCGCGCTCGCGGCATCCGGCGCGACGGTCTACTGCACGGGCCGCAGCGTCACCGGCAAGCCGTCGCCGTACGGGCGGCCCGAGACCATCAACGAGACCGCGACGCTGATCAAGGCCGCGGGCGGCACCGCGATCGCCGTGCGCGTCGATCACACGAGCGAGCGCGAGGTCACGGCGCTGTTCCGCCGGATCCTCCGCACCCACCACCGCCTCGACGTCGTTGTCGACAGCGTGGCGGGAGAAGATCCACTGCTGAAGCAGCACGGTTTCCTCTGGCAGGCCGATCTCAGGAACGCCGACGCGATGTTCCGGCAGGGGCTCACCTCGCGCATCATCACGGCGAAGCATGCCGCGCTCGCGATGATGCCAGCGAGGCGTGGCCTGATCGTGGAAGTCACCGAAAACGACATCATCGGCGGCGGCGCAAACCCGATGGCCCATGCCGTCAAGACCGCGCAGAAGGTGCTCCCGCTCCAGTGGGCCACCGAGCTCGTGGCGCATGGCATCACCGTCCTCGCCATCACGCCCGGCTTCCTCCGCTCGGAAACCATGCTGCAGCACTTCGGGGTGACCGAAGACACCTGGCGCGAGGCGGGCAAGAAGGATCCAAACTTCCTGGTGTCGGAGTCGCCGCTGTTCGTGGGGCGCGCGATCGCCGCGCTGGCCGCGGATCCGAAGGTGCGGCACCGCACAGGCTTGCTCCTCAGCTCGTGGGAGCTGGCGCGCGAGTACGGCTTCACGGACTACGACGGCCGGCGTCCGGACTGGGGGCGCCACAAGATCGACTTCTCGGTGCTCCCGCCGGAGTGGATGGACCTGTTCCGCACGGGCACCGACCTGGAAATCCAGTGGCTGACGACGCTCGCGGCGCGGGCCAGGAAATTCAAGGCAAAGGTTCCGTCCTGACCCTCACCTCGCAGTGAGATGCCAGACCCGGCTCGCCGGCCAATCCGGCCAGTCGCGAGAACTCGCGACCGGTTACGATTTGTTGCTTTCAGCGACCGCTGCCGGCTGAACGTGAATTCCGCATTCCAGCTTCTGTCCGTGCCAACGACCCGACCGCGGATTTGACGGATCGAGCGGCAGCGACGTGCACGGCTCGCAGCCGATGCTCGTGTATCCGATCTCATACAACGGCAGCAGCGGAATCTCGTTCGCCCTCGCGTAGTCCCACACCTCCTTCATCGACCATCGCGCCAGCGGGCTGATCTTCCGGATCACCTTACCACTCGGCAAGGTGAACGGTTCCACCTCTACCAGATTGGCTCGTGACGGCGACTGCTCGCGGCGGAGTCCCGTAAACCACGCATCGTACGATTCGAGCGCCGAAAAGAGCGGCTCGACCTTGTGCTTCGCGCAACACGCGTCGGTACTCGTCTGCCACAGTCCTGGCGACGGCCGAGCGGCGCGGAGGTTCACGAGGCGCAGGCCCCACGCCTGCGCGAGCTTGTCACGATACGCGTAGGTTTGCTCGAAATGGTGGACCGTATCGAGAAACAGCACCTCGATGCCGGTGCGCATCTCCAGCAGCATGTGAAGGGCGACGACGTCCTCCGCCTGGAAACTGCAGGTCATGCAGGGTGAGGCACTCGATTCCAGAACGGCGGCGGCAACGGTCTGCGCGGCGGTCATATCAGGATCTCCTCCAGGGCCTGACGGACGGCCGTGACGGCGTCCGTATCGGTGGCGGCGGTGCGCGCCACATGCGCGAGCCGCTCGGCGGCGCCCGGTCGATCCATTGCACCCACGAGCTCCCGCGCGGGCTGGACGATCATGCCGGCCCCGGCGGTGAACGATGACGCGGGATCGATCACGATGAAGGCTCCCGTCCCGTGGTGCCGGGCGTAGCTGTCGAACACGATCGGCCTGGCGGTCGTGACGACGACTGCGCCGATCTCGTTGAGCGCGAGCCCCCGATCGATCTCGGCCGTCACGGTGCGGCCCGTCTGCTTCAGAAGGTAGACGCGCGAGGTGTCCAACGGCCGCTCGTCCATCCACACGATTTGCGCCTCGAAGCGGCTCGCGACGTGCGGCGCTCCCACGGCGAGGACGTCCCCACGACTGACATCGAGTTGGTCGGCGAGGACGAGGGTCACTGACTGCGGCGCAGACGCCACATCGAGATCGCCATCCCATGTGACGATCCGCTGAACGGTCGTTTCATGGCCCGAGGGCCACACCGTGACGCGCTCTCCGACGCGCACGGTTCCTGCCAGGATCTGCCCGGCGTAGCCTCGAAAGTCGTGGCTCGGCCGGAGCACGAGTTGCACGGGGAATCGAAACGCCTCGGTCGCCGAGCGCCGATCGACGTCAATCGTCTCGAGATACTCGACGAGCGTCGGGCCGTCGTACCAGGGCGTCCGGTCGCTTGGCGCGGTGACGTTGTCGCCGTGGAGCGCGCTCAGGGGAATCGGTTGCAGCGTCGCTCCGTGGAGGCAGTCCGCGAATTCCTCGCGAATGCGATCGAACACGCCCCGATCGAAATCGACCAGGTCCATCTTGTTGATCGCGACGACGAAGCTGGAGATCCCGAGGAGCCGGGCGATTTGCGCGTGACGCCGGGACTGCGGTCGGAGACCGTGCCGCGCGTCGACGAGCAAGATGGCGAGGTTCGCCGTCGACGCCCCGGTCGCCATGTTCCGGGTGTACTGTTCGTGGCCCGGCGTATCGGCCAGAATGAATTTGCGGCGCGCGGTCGCGAAGTACCGGTACGCGACGTCAATCGTGATGCATTGTTCCCGTTCCGCCTTGAGGCCGTCCGTGAACAGCGAAAAATCGATCGGGCCGGCGGTCCGGTTCCGCGACGCGCGCGTGACCGACCGCACCTGGTCCTCGTACACCGCCTGCGCGTCGTACAGGAGCCGGCCGATCAACGTGCTCTTCCCATCATCGACGCTGCCGGCCGTGCACAGGCGCAGGAGCGTGGCCATCAGAAGTACCCTTCGCGTTTCTTGAGCTCCATCGAGCCGTCCAGATCGTGGTCGATGATGCGCAACTGGCGCTCCGAGTGCCGGGCGGCAATCAGCTCCTCGATGATTCTCGGCACGGTGTCGGCCGTCGATCGGACGGCCCCCGTGCACGGGGAGCACCCGAGCGACCGCATCCGGCACATGACGCGCTCGGGCCGCTCGCCCGGAAGCAGCGGGACGAAGCCCTGCTCCAGCGCGATCAACGCGTCGCCCCGCACGATCACCTCACGTTCTTTCGCGAAGTACAGGGGGACGACCGGGATCCGCTCCGCGTCGATGTAGTGCCACACATCGAGTTCGGTCCAGTTCGAGAGCGGAAAGACGCGGATGGTCTCTCCAGGGCGCAGCCGGCCATTCAGGAGATGCCACAGCTCAGGACGTTGGCGCTTTGGATCCCATTGGCCTCGCGCGTCGCGGAGCGAGAAGATGCGCTCCTTGGCGCGCGATCGTTCCTCGTCCCGGCGGGCGCCGCCGAATGCCGCATCGAACCCGCCGGCGTCGAGCGCGTCGAGCAGGGCCCGCGTCTTCAGCAGTCCGCAGCAGCGTTGAGTGCCGACGAGAAACGGCTGCGTGCCGTCCGCGATCGCCCCGGTGTTGGTGTGCACGATGAGGCGGGCGCCGATTCCCGCGGTGTAGCTGTCCCGAAACTCGATCATCTCGCGAAACTTGTACGTCGTATCGACGTGGAGCAGCGGAAACGGAATCGGTCCGGGATAGAGCGCCTTCTGCGCCAGCCGCAGCAGGACTGACGAGTCTTTGCCGATCGAGTACAGCATCACCGGGCGCTCGAACTCAGCAACGACCTCCCGAATGATCTGAATGGCCTCCGCCTCCAGGGCGTGCAGATGATCAAGCGGCATGGGTCAGCACTCGTCCGGGCACGCGGGAGAAAAAGCGGGACAACAGCCACGCATCGGTCGCGACGACCGCGGCCATCACGGCAAACGCGGCGCGGCTGTCGACCAGGTGAAGCTGTCGCAAGAGCGTCGACGCGCCGAACGACACAATCCACGCATCAAAGCTCATACAGACGCGTCGAAACGTCTCGGAGCGGACGTGCCGGATCACCGCGGCGCCAAGCGGGACGCCTGCGAGCACGCTGGGCAGGATCCAGGGAAGCAGGCCGAAACTCTCCGGCTCGAACAAGCCGGCGGCGAGATAGGCAATCGCCGTCAGCGTCGATTCGGCCATGCGGACCACGCCCAGCGCGGCGCGAAACTCCTGCTTCGAAAATCCCTGGTTGTTCAGCGCAACCGCGAGCGGGGGGCCCGAGATCGTGGTCACGGCATACAGGACGCCGAGCCCGCCTCCGAACATGAAGCCGGCCGATCGTTCGGCCTGGATCGGCCGTCGAGACCCGGCCGCCTGAAGCAGAATGGGCGGCAGCAGCACGACGTAGGTCAGGAGCTTCAGCCAGTCAGGACTCACCCGCGCGATGATGAGGGTGCCGAGCACCACGCCGGGCGCAAGGCCGATCGTCACGGGCAGGACGCGCCGCCACACCCGCGGAAGCGCCGCGCGATTGGTCCAGATCACGTACGCGTTCAGCGCGACCTCGATCACGACGAGCGCAGGATTGAGCGCCCGGTTGCTCAGAAACAGCAGCGCGAGCGGGACCGTAATCGATGAGAAGCCGTACCCGAGCGCGCCGTTGACGAGCGCCGCCCCGAGCGTGATCAGGACGAGCGCCGCGCCGTGGTTCGCGATCAACACGTCAGCCTCGCGCCGGGCTGAAGGATGCGCGCCGGCCGTGCCCGGCGATCGTGCTGCTGCCGCTTTGCCCGGCCAACACGGCCGTCAGAACGAACACCGATGCGACGGAGGTGGGCGCCCTCCCGAGCATGCCGAACAACATCTGCGCTTCTCCCGAGGCGCACGCGGGGGCCGCGTGCACGTCTCATCGAAACAAACGGACTGGAAAACGGATCGGAGCGGCCGACCAATCAGCAGTGGGAGAGAATGGGGTGGAGCGCGGACTAAAGGAGCTTCTCAACTGCTGTTGCCGGCGCCGTACAGGCGCATCGACACGCGGTCAATGCGGTGTTCGTGCGACAACAAATCAGATGAGAGAACATGTCAGCGCAAGATACTTAGCACGGTGACCCCGCCCATTGTCGAGTCACCGTCGTTGCAAACGTGATCTATGTCATCGTGTGGCGGACAGAGGCGGTTTATGTGGGATCCGGATCCTCAGATGTACCGACCGTCGTGCTTTCAGTACTCAGCGAAAGCATCGTCCGGATAGCAATACAGCCAACGCTCGCCCGGCTCCGCAGACGCAATCACCGGATGGCTGGCCGCGCGCGCGTGTTTGGTGGCATGCCGGTTGGGTGAGCTGTCGCAGCACAGGGTGGAGCCGCACTGCTGGCACGTACGCAGGTGGACCCAGCTGGAACGGATCTTCACGCACTCGTCGCACTCGCGGCGCTTCGGCTGTTTGACAGTCCCAATCGCCGCGAGATGAGTGCAGTTCGTGGCCGGCATCGACCTGCCCTACTGTTGAAGTACCTGGTGAACCAACGCAACCGCGATTGATCCCTCGCCGACCGCAGAGGCGACGCGCTTGATGTTGCCGCCGCGCACGTCGCCAACCGCGAAGACACCGGGGCGACTCGTTTCCAGCAGATACGGCGGCCGGGTCAGGGGCCATCCCGCTGCCGTCAGATCGTCCTTCGACAGTTCCGGACCGGTCTTGATGAATCCTTTGTCATCGAGCAGAACGCAGCGCTCGAGCCAACCGGTGTTCGGCACGGCCCCGGTCATCATGAACACGTGGCGGATGTCGCGCGTCTCAACGTCGCCGGTTCGACCTTCGCGCCATCGGACCTGCTCGAGGTGCCCGTCCCCTTCCAGGGCGACGATCTCGGCCCGCGTCCGCAGGACGATCGCGGGGTTGTCTTCGATGCGACGAACGAGATAGCGCGACATCGTGTCTGCCAACCCGTCCGCACGAACCAGCATGTGCACGCGTCTGGCGGTCTCGGCGAGAAACACCGCGGCCTGTCCGGCGGAATTGCCGCCGCCGACGACGATGACGTCCTCGCCTGCGCACAGCTGCGCCTCCATCGGCATCGCGGTGTAGTACACGCCGGCGCCTTCGAACTGGGACAGCTTCGCGAGCGGCGGCCGGCGGTACTCGGCGCCCGTGGCAATGATCACCGCGCGCGCACGGACGCGCGATCCCTCGGCAATCAGCACCTCATACGGCCGGCGGTCGCAGGCGAGGTGCGTCGCGCCCTTCGCGATCATGATCTGCGCGCCGAACTTCTGGGCCTGCGCGTACGCCCGGCCCGTGAGATCCAATCCTGAAATGCCGGTCGGAAACCCGAGATAGTTTTCGATTCGGGAACTCGATCCTGCCTGGCCGCCGGGCGAGCCCGATTCGAGCACAAGCACGTCGAGACCTTCCGACGCGCCGTACACCGCAGCCGCCAGCCCCGCCGGTCCCGCGCCGACGATCACCAGATCGCTCACGCGCGTCTGATCGATGGCATCGTTGAAGCCCAGGCACTCGGCGATTTGCGAGTTGCTTGGGTTCCGGAGCACGGCGTCGCCGCGGCAGATGACGACCGGAACATCGGCCTCGCTCACATGAAACTGATCGAGCAGCTCCTGCGCTTCAGCGTCGCGATCGAGGTCGATGTTGTGAAACGGATGCCCATTGCGCGTCAGGAATTCCTTGACTCGCAGCGTGCCGGCGCAGTGCGTCGAGCCAAGCACGACGACATCCCCCAGATCGCGAGCGATTAACTCCAGGCGGCGCAGCATGAACGCCCGCATGAGAATCGTGCTCAACTCGGCGTCGGTCTGCACCAGGGCGAGCAGCTGCTCGCGATTGAGCTCGATCACCTCGCCCGGCTCGGTGACGCGCGTCCGCGCCATGGCCCTGCGGCCCGTCATCATCGAGACCTCGCCGGAGAATTGACCGCGCCGATGCCTGACGATGAGCGTTTCGGCGGTGTCGGACACCTGAAGTTCGCCGCTCACGACGACGAAGAAGGGGACCGCCCTGGCCCCCGCGTCGACCAGCACCTCGCCGAGGGCGACTCGCCGGCGCCTTCCGCGTGCGGCGATCCGTGCGATTTGCGCATCGGTCAAGATCGGGAACAGCCGTTCGGCAGGCGAGGGTGCCGTCGGCCGCAGCGGCGGTTCGCTCACGTCCACATTATTCACCAGCGCGAGTGGGCTCTGACGGACGCCCCACCCGGACACGTCGAGGAACACGTTTAGATCAAAGCAAGAGACGCTTCACCGGGGGCAGGGGAATGATGACGCGCGGAGCCTGGGATGGCGCTCTGGAAAAGCCTGAGGGGAGGGGAGCGCGAAAACCGGCGTCGAGGTTGTGAACGCCGGCGCGCAGCGAAAAGGGCGACCGCATCACGGTGATGCGATCGCCCTTCTTGTGTTGTCGGACAGTACCCGGCGCGATCGTTATTGCGGAGCGCCCGAAAGGACCCACTGCTTGATCATGTCGACCACCTGAGCGGCCGTCATGGTGCTGGTCCCAGTCACGAAGCCGTTCATCAGGCCACCGGGTTGCGTCGCCGTCACCAGTTTCGCACTGGAGTCATGAGACGCCACTACCGGTTGCAGGGAGGTGTAGGAGCTCAGGTTGACGCCAGAGCTCGACAACGTCGAGTTGTGGCACGTAACGCAATGCCCGTCAAGGTACGGCTTGATGTTCGCCGTATACGTA
>QHWJ01000171.1 GCA_003222535.1 Acidobacteriota bacterium
CTCGGAGAAGGCGCCTCCGCCGTCACTCGGGGGAAAGGGCGAACCCATTACGATCCCGCCGCTCGATGCCAGTGACGCACTTGTCAGAACGCTTATTCGGGCGCTCTCTGAGAACCCTGCCGTCACAGCATGGCTCACCACGAACGGACTCATCCGTAACTTCACTGTTGTCGTTGCGAACATGGCGGACGGCGCCACGCCCGCCAAGCACCTGAGAGCTCTGCGCCCTTCGTCAGCCTTCCGCGTCGTGGAGCGTGCTGGGAATCCCTATGTGGACCCGCGCAGCTACGACCGATATGCCGTGATCGCGGACGCAATCGCATCAGTCGACCCGACTGGCGCCGCCAGGCTCTATGCGACCCTCAAGCCACGCATTGAGGAAGCGCATCGAGAGCTCGGATCTTCCGACCGATCATTCGACCGAACGCTTGAACGCGCGATTGTCGCACTCCTGGACACACCGATCCTGGACGGCCCGGTGCGACTCAAACCCAAGGGGATCGGCTACGCGTATGCCGATGAACGGCTTGAACGCTTGACAGGCGCTCAAAAACAGTTCCTGCGAATGGGTCCGCGCAACGTCCGCATCATGAAGGCGAGACTTCGAGAAATTGCCCTGACGCTCGGAATTCCGCCCATACAACTACCAGGCCGGTAACGAAGCTTCGCCTCGAACCGCCGAGTCATGCCGAGCGGTCGGGACGCGAATCTTCGTTACCAGGTCGTCAGTTCGCCGTTCTCCCATGTCGCAGGCCGCCCTTGACAATACGTGTTGACAACACATAATATCTCTGCATGCCAGTCCGTGAACGTGTCCGGCAGCGGCGCTTCCCGAGCCTCGCGGCCGAGGCCCTGGTGAGCCTGGTGGTCGCCGCCGATCATTTCACGCAACAAGCGGACGCCCTGTGTGCGCGGCACGGCATCACCGGCGATCAGATGAACGTGCTGCGCATTCTCCGCGGCGCACACCCGCAGGGACACCCGCGTTTCGAGGTGGGACTCCGGCTCATGCGACGGTCGCCGGACGTCACGCGCTTACTCGACCGCCTCGAGCGCCAGGGCCTGGTCGAGCGGGCGCGCAGCGGTGACGATGCCCGGCTCTCGGTCGCCCGGATCACGAAGCCGGGACTGAAGCTGCTGGCGACGATCGATCCCGAGCTCGACGAGTTGATGCAATCTGTGACCCGGCCGGTCAGTCAGGCCCAGCTCCGTCAACTCGCCCGCCTGTGCGATGCGCTCGTGCCGTGAGCGGGAATTTTTTGGGGCAATTGTGTGTTGCCAACATGTAAACTGCGCCGGGTAACTGAACAGTGGAGGACCCTATGGTTACGAGCATCAACGAGCCGAAAGCGGTGACCCGGTCCGACAAGGGACTGCGATTCTCTCTGTGGATCGTGCAGGCGATCCTGGCCGTGTGGTTCGGTCTGGCGGGCGTGCTGCACGCCGCGGTCCCCATCGCCAAACTGGCGCCGTTCGCCCCCTGGACGGCGGACGTATCACCCGCCCTGGTGCGGTTCATCGGCGCGGCGGAACTGGCGGGCGCCGTTGGCGTCGTCCTCCCGGCCCTCGTCCGGATTCTGCCGGTGCTCACGCCACTCGCCGCCGCCGGCCTGGCGTTGATCATGACGCTCGCGATCCCGTTCCACGTTTCGCGCGGCGAACCGCAGGTCACCCCCATGCTCATTGTGTTCGCGGCCCTTGGGGTATTCGTCGCGTGGGGGCGTTCACGCCGGGTGCCGATCACGTCGAGGGAGGTCGAGAGCGCTCATCGCAGGGCCGGAAGCCTGTAACGCAATGGCGGCCCGGCGTTGAGCGGGCCGGCGAGGAGGGAATATGAACGAGAAAGTCAACGTCGCCGCGCAGCTGAAACAGTTCATCGACATCACGGGACCGCTGTGGCACCAGGGGAAACTGGCGGGGAAGGTGTACAGTGCCTACGCCTCCGCCGCGACGGCGCATGGCGGGCACGAAAGCACGCTGCTGTCGCTGGCCAACGTGTTCTACCACTGGGGCGGCATCATCGTCCCGCCGGGCTACACCGATCCGATCCAGTTCCAGATCGGCACGCCGTATGGCACGTCATTTCAGTCGAGCAAGGACAGCGAAGGGCCGATCGACATGGTGCTCGCCGCGGCGCGTTACCAGGGACGCCGCGCCGCCGAGATCGCGGCCGCGCTGAAGGCGGGGCGGCGCACGCCGGAGTTGGCCGCATGACCGCCGTTGCGACTCCGGCGATCGACCTCGCCGCCTACTTCCGGCGCATCGGCTATCCGGGCGACACCGCTCCGACGCTCGATGTGCTGCGGGCCATCCAGCTGCGCCACTCGCAGACGATCGCGTTCGAGAATCTGAACCCGCTGCTCTACTGCTTCGAGCAGAACACCCTGTTACGCCACGTGCTGGAGGCACTCGGGTTCCGGGTGACGGGGCTCGCGGCACGCGTGCTGTGGGGCGCGCCGGAGGACGCGATCATGCCCCGCGGCCACATGCTGCTCCGCGTCGATGTCGACAAGATGCTCTACCTCGTGGATGCCGGCTTCGGGGTGCTGACCCCGACCGGTCCACTGCGCCTCGAGCCGTACATCGAACAAGCCACGCCCCATGAGCCATTCCGCCTGCTCCCCGTGGGCGATGACTATCTCATGCAGGCGAAGCTCGGGGCTGCGTGGCGGACGTTGTACCGGTTCGGGCTGGAAGAGCATTTCCTGCCCGACTACGAAGTCACGAACTGGTACCTGTCCCACAACCCGGCTTCGCATTTCATCACCGGACTGATGGCCGCGCGTCCCGCGGCGGGACGGCGCTACACGCTGCGGAACGCTGACTTCGCCATTCACTTCCTGAACGGCAGAACGGAGCGGAGGGTGCTAGGAACGGCGGTCGAATTGCGGGAGACGCTCGAGGGTCCCTTCGGCCTCACACTTCCGGACGCACGGGAACTGGACGCGACGTTGGCTCGAATCGCCGATACCGCGACGAGCCTCGGAGGACACGATGGCCGCAACATTTGACGGGAAGGTCGCGCTCGTGGCGGGGGCCAGCCGCGGCATCGGCGCGGCGACCGCGCGGGCGTTCGCACAGGCGGGGGCCGCCGTCGTCCTCGCGGCCCGTGACGCGCGCGCGCTCGATGCCGTTGCTGGCGAGATCCTCGCGGCCGGCGGCCGGGCGCTGGCCGTGCCCGCCGACGTCGGCGACGCGGCGTCGGTCGAGCACCTCGTCTCGCAGACCCTCGGCACCTTCGGGCGGCTGGACGCCGCCTTCAACAACGCCACTGATGGCCCGATGCCGGCGCCCCTTGCCGACATCGATCCCGCCGGGTTCGATCGCGGCATTCGCACGAACATCCGCGGCACGTTCCTCGGCATGAAGTACGAGATCGGGGCCATGCTGCGTTCGGGCGGCGGCGCGATCGTCAACATGGCGTCGGTCGCGGGGTTCTCCGGGTTCACCACCCTGGCGGCCTACGTCGCCGGCAAGGCGGGCATCATCGGCCTCACCAAGGTCGCGGCGCTCGACTATGCCGACCGGGGGATCCGCGTGAACGTCGTGGCGCCCGGGCCCATCCTCACGGAGCACCTGGAGCGGGCCGGCGAGGAGGCCCAGCGTCAGGCCGCGTTGTCGGTTCCGATGCGGCGCATCGGCCGGGCCCCGGAAGTGGCTGCCACCGTCCTCTGGCTTTGCTCGGAGGAGTCGTCATTCGTGACTGGAGCCGTGATCCCGATCGACGGTGGTCAGTCCGCCGGCCTCAAGCCCCCGCGCGTGTACCGGCAGGGGGAGGGCATGAGCGCGAGCGACTGAAACGAGCCTCAACGTCGCCGACTTCATCTGGCAGCCCGTGGTATGGCGCCTGGCGCCACGCCGGCGTCGGCCATGCGACTGGTGATCGCGCGCGGAGTCGCCTCAACCGGTATCGGACCCGCCATCGGAGCCGCCGGCGCCTGGGGCTGGCGCTCATGGCGAGCGCGCTGCCGGCTTTCAACGGCACGCGTGTCGATCCCGTCGTGGTAATGCGCGAGGTGTGATCGTCTGCAGGTCGCGAGCAAGGCCGTCAAAGCGAATTCTCTGACTATAGTCAGAGAATGGACGCGCTCGCGATCCAGCAGATTCGACAATTCAACCGCACAGTCACCGAAGGCATTGGTGCACTGCACGACCGGTTCCTCGGCCGAGCACGGCCGCTCGGCGAGGCTCGGCTGCTGTGGGAAATCGGACCCGAGGGCGCCGAGGTCCGGGCGCTTCGATCCCGCCTCGGCCTCGATTCGGGCTACGTCAGCCGTCTCTTGCGCTCCCTGCAACGACAGAGACTCGCGCGCGTTCGCGTCGACCCGGGCGATCGTCGCGTGCGCCGGGCTGACCTGACACGCGCCGGGCTCGCTGAACGCGCCGAGCTCGATCGCCGAGCGAACGACCTGGCTCTCCACATCCTGGAGCCGCTCAGTGAGCATCACCGCGCCGCCCTCGTGGCGGCGATGACCGAGGTCGAGCGGCTGTTACAGGCGTCGATGGTGCATGTTGCCGTTGAAGATCCGACAACTCCCGATGCCAGATGGTGCCTTGAACAGTATTCTGCGGAGCTCGACGACCGCTTCGATGCGGGGTTCGATCCTGCGCTCAGCATTCCCGCCGACGCACACGAACTCGTGCCGCCGGCCGGCGCATTCTTCATCGCCCGCCTGCGTGAGAGGCCGGTCGGCTGTGGCGCGCTCAAACTTCATCGAGACGCGCCGGCGGAATTGAAGAGGATGTGGATTGCCCCGGCCGCACGGGGACTTGGCGTAGGGCGGCGGCTTCTTCAGGAATTGGAGCGGCATGCCCGTGAAGCCGGAGCGGCGGTCCTTCGGCTCGAGACGAATCATGCCTTGACAGAGGCGATTGCCCTCTACCGGCGCTCGGGATACCTCGAGGTCGATGCCTTCAACGACGAGCCGTATGCACACCACTGGTTCGAAAAGCGCCTGTCCCGGAATCATCGGCGTCGGCGATCAGTGGCGCGGACGGCCGAGTAGCCGATACAGGTTGCTGACGTGTCGATATGATCAGTCTGCTCGAACGGAGGGGCTGAGCAGGAACATGCGGTTAGAGCCGCGGAGCCAGCACGTCGGAGTCGTGGCAGCCATCGCCGTCACGATGTTCGTTCAGAAACCTGCCCTCGATGATCGGTCCGTTTCGCTGTTTCTGCATGAGTTGCAGCGCGGCGTCGCCCGCGACGACCGTCCAGCCGTTTCCGCGCTTATTCAGTATCCGCTGACGGTCTCTGCCGGCGGGGTCCGCATACCGATTCGTGACGCCGCAGCTCTGCTCCAGAACTACGACGTCGTTTTCCCGCCGGCGCTCAAGACGCTGATCGCTCAGGCGTCGATACCGGTTCGCGGACGCTCGGCCTCTGCAGCCGCTGTCACCCTCGCCCCTGACGTCGCCATCATCGGCGTCGATGCCGTGCGAATTGAGCCGGCCGGCGGCGGGCTGAGAATTACCAGGATTACGGTGCCGCTGGTGGCACCCGCGGCGGGAAGCGAAGCCAGCGTCAGCCGCGGCGCCGGCCATGCGCCGCAGCGGCTGATCTTTGGTGTCGGTCAAATCCAACGCGCCGGTGCGCTTGTACGAGGAGAGCGCGACGCCTACCTGCTGTCGGCGAAGAAGAACCAACTCCTCGAAGTGCGCGTCAACGGCGTCAGTGGGCGTGACGTTGTCGCGCGAATCACAAGCATCAAGAGTCGCGCGCCGATTGATTCGCGCGCGCATGACGGCGTGCGGACGTGGATTGGCCGGATCCCTGAAGACGGCGATTATCGCATCGACGTGGTGCGGCTTGCGACGGGCGGAGCACCACGACTGCCGTACCTGATGGTCGTCAGCATGCGGTAGACAACCAATGTATTCAGGGGAGGATCGACCTTACGGCGGCGACAAGCGGGTTAACCACGCCTCGTACCGTCGGAGTAGAGAAGTCAGCCAATCCCGAACGACGCCGTCGGAGGACATTGAGTGATCCCGCTCGAACCGCGCGATGTCCGCACGTACGCTCGCCTTGGTACTCTGCATGGCCAGCTTCGCCGCATCCACTTGGTCGGGCTCGGCGTCCGTAAGGACATCGATTCTGTTTTTCGCCGACGCGAGTACTCCGAAACCGGAACTCGGCTCGGCAAATGCCGCCCGCAAAGCATCAACGATACGCCGTAGTTGAAGGCGCCGCCCTGAATCACTTTCGATCAGCGCATCAGCATCTGGAAACGGCGGCGTGCCATCGTACGTGCCGTCGTCCCAGCGCACCGAATCGAATTCGATCAGATCGATGGCACGCGGCGTCCACCTCCCCGGCGCGGTCAGTTCGTTCGCGAGCCCCGATGTGAGATTCATGTCGAACGTATAGCTGCCGCCCGGGTGCATCATCGGACGTCCGTCTTCGGCGCGTTTCAGAGCGCTCAACGCTTTTTCTTGGCCGCGATACGACTGGACGTGGACATTCGAAACCCCTTTCGATCCGAGATTGCGGAGCGTCATGCGATACCCGGGATACGGCGCATTGAGCAGGTCGACGTTGGCGACTTCGATCTGTGGCGACACGCTGACCACCGTCGGCAAGTACGGGGTCATTGGCGCCACATCCACCATCGATAGGGTGACCGGTTGAACGCCGAATTTCGCCAACGCGTCAATGACGACGCGCGAACCGGGCGAGACGACGACGCTGGCGATCGGCACACCCGGTGGTTGCGCTGATCCGAGCAACACGGAGATGTCGACGTGGATGTTTCGGCCCACGAGCACGCGCCCGAACTGCACGGCATACACCGGCGTGGCTCCCTCGGGCAGCTTGTACCCGTCGACACGAGGGAAAAACGGCGTCCACATCGATGCACGGCGCGTACTGGTCAGCTCATAGATTGTGCGCCCGTCCGGCCACGATTCGACGAGCGCAACGGTCGTGGGGGCAACGGACTCGGATTGGGCCGACGGTTGCGCTACCGAATGCGTGAGCGCTGGCATGACCGAAACAGCGACGGCCAATGCGCGGACGACGTCAAATTCCCCTGCGGTGTGCATGTCGCCTCCATTCCTCGTCGGGATGCTTTAAGACACGATCATCCGATTCTGGTGGCCGCCGGCGCGTCCGGGCGGCAGCTTATCGAACCGCTCCGACCGAGAATGGGCCGCCGTAGTACGGCAGATTGCCGAGATTCTGGACGCGCCCTCCGTCTGCGGGAATACGCGCGAGCGTTCTGCCACTCAGGAACAGCAACGATTCCCCATCGGTTGACCATCGGGGCGCGTATGCCGATGCGGCCACGTGCCTCAGCTCACTGCCGTCGGCGTTGATGACGTAGAGCTTCCGGTCGCAGGAGGTGAACGCAATGCGGTCGCGGGCAGGCGACCAATCGGGCGCCCAAACCTCGCAACCCCCAAATTGCTGTGGCCCGACCAACTGTCGCGTCCGCCACGTGGCGAGATCGATGATATCGATTCGGCGCGCACCGCCTCTGCCGGTTTCGTAGACAATCGCGTCGCCGCGCGGCGACCAGGCGTGCCAGCCCGTCGCGAGGAATGTGTATGGAAGGGCCGTGTCGGCACCCGTCACAAGGTCAACCACATGAAGGAGATAGTCGTACGCGCCCGCGTACGACAACCTTGCTGCATCGGGCGCCCAACGCACCGTCGCGCAACTTTCGCCGAACACCGGCTCGATGATCCTCGACTCAGAGTTATCCAGTGTCGCGATCGCGATGGCTCGATTCGATCGATCGCAGGTGTCGAACGCGATTCGTCGTCCGTCAGGTGATATTTCGCCACCATGGGGAAACGGAATATCCGTGATGTTCGAGATGCCATCCGGGCCGACGATCGCCGTCGCAGATTTACCGCGCCCGTCAACATAACCATGGGACAGGACACGCATCTCGCTGGCTGACGCCGCGCGCAGGACTGGAGCGTGAAGCCGCGTGGTGAGAATTGCCGCGAGCACACCGATCACCACGGCGATGCCTTTCGGCGTTCCCCTGCACAGGCGACAAACATCGAGCACGTCTCGCATCGGACACCTCCGCGCTCATACGGACGCGGTCATCGTCTTATCGGCTGCACGTCGTAATCGATCGGATGTTATGACGCCCACAAGGTTGGACTGGCCGATGTGCCAACAGCTCGCGTCTGGGCCGCCTCGTCCGGAACGGTTTGTTTTGGTCTTGACGGCGGCGCCGTCGACTCGATGTGTTAAGTGGCGGTACGGCAGCGGGTTGCGAGAGACCCAGGCGCATGGCGGTAGCTCAGTTGACACGCTTGGTCGCCATTAACACCGAAGGATGGCCTATCGCCGTGAGAGTTGGGTGCGCACCCACATTACCCAGCGGTCGACTGGTCCTTGAACCTGTTCGTTGGTGGGTGCCAACGGCTCCCAGTACGGCGTTAATGCAATCGCAATCGGTCTCGCCGCTTGCACGCCGGTATTAGACCCCAAAACTGCGACGATGCTCCTCTAAACAACGCTCGCCATGCGCGCGCAGATTCACACCGCGGTTTCGGATTCCCACCGATCGCAGTGCACACGTAAACAGGCAGTTAGCCCAAAACCGTGCGGACCCGATCCGGCGCTTGACTGCTCCGCCGCGATTGTGCGACAGTCCTATAGCTGGCTATGGGAGTCGCACGCAAGCACTCGAATGATCGTCTGCAGGGGACGCTCGACCTGCTCGTCTTGAAGACCCTCGCCTCGCGCGGCCCGATGCACGGCTACGGTATCACGCAGCACATCGAGCGGCTCTCGAACGAGACGCTGCGGCTTGAAGAGGGATCGCTCTACCCGGCACTTCACCGCCTTACACACGCGGGATCACTGCAGTCGGAATGGGGCGCGTCGGAGAACAATCGCCGTGCTCGCTACTACTCGATTACTGCGGCAGGCCGAAAGCAATTGGCTCAGGAAGAAGCCAGCTGGGGACAGTTGACGGAGGCAGTCGCGCGCGTCCTCCGTCACGCATGAGGCGCGGGGGGTAAGCATGGCATGGACTGAACGCTTGATCAACGTTCTCCGCCGCAGCAGCCTTGACGCCGAGATCGACGCCGAACTGCAATTCCATATCGAGCAAAGAACGCGCGACAACATTGAAGCCGGCATGCCGACCGACGAGGCGCGGCACGACGCCGACCTGCGGTTTGGCGGCCGGCTGCGCGCGCATGAACAAACACGCGACGCGGACGTGCTGGTCTGGCTCGAGACCATCGGTCAGGACGTGCGGTACGCCGTGCGCAATCTGCGACACAGCCCAGCGGTCACGGGAGTCATCGTCGCGTCGCTGGCGCTTGCGATTGGCGCGAGCACGGCCATGTTCAGCGTCGTGAATGCCGCGCTGCTGCGGGCGCTGCCATACGCCGATTCGGACCGGATCGTGATGTTGTGGACTGCCAACCTGCTGAACGGCTCGATGGAGCAAAACACCAGTGTCCCCAACATGGAGGACTGGAAGGCCCGCGCGCGCACGTTCGAGGACATGGCGGCGTATCGAGTGTCCCAAGGACCGTTGATCGATCGGATGCAATCAGGGTTCGATACGGAGTGGATCCGCTACGTTACGGTGACGGACAACTTTTTCTCACTGCTCGGACGTTCTTCTGCGGCGGGACGCGTGTTGACGAGGGAAGACTTTTCTTCTGGCGAACGAGTTGCCGTGGTGACACATTCGTTATGGCAACGGCGGTTCGGCGGATCGGCTGACGTAATCGGTAAACGCGTGGGTCTCGGCGGACTCGATGTCGAGATCGTCGGCGTCATGCCCGACGGTTTCTGGTTCCCTACGAAAGACGTGCAGCTGTGGATGCCGGCAACACTGGACCCGGCGTGGCAGAGGAACCGCGACAATCGCGGCACGCGCTTCGGCATCGTGTTCGGACGCCTCGTGCGAGGTCTGACTATCGAACACGCCCGCGCTGAATTACGGGGCGTTGCCGCGCAGCTTAGACGCCAGTATCCGACCGAAAACGCCGATCTCGATGTCAACCTCGTGCCGCTGCACGTGCAGGTGCTTGGAAGGCGCGTGCCGTTCATGCTGGAGATGTTGTTCGGCGCGGTATTGTGCGTACTCCTGATCGCTTGCGCCAATGTCGCGAATCTGCTGCTCGGGCGCGGCGTCGCGCGTCGCCGCGAAATAGCCGTGCGCGCCGCGCTGGGCGCAGGTCGGCGTCGTATCGCACGGCAGCTGCTCACCGAGAGCGTGCTGCTCTCATGCGCCGCTGGATGCCTCGGCTTGATCGCGGCGCCGTGGAGCATGGGCGCGTTGATCGCCCTGGCGCCGCCCAACATTCCACGACTCGACGAAGCACGCATCGACATCCCCGTTCTTCTGTTCACGCTCGGGCTCAGTGTGGTGACCGGCGTGCTGTTCGGGTTGGCACCAGCCGTTTGGATGTCCCGGGGCGGCTCCGAAGATCTGACGCGCCAGACTACGCGAAACAGTGCCCTTGGAACCTCCGCGAGGATGCGCGGCGCCTTTGTCGTGTGCCAGTTCGCCGTGGCGCTGGTGCTGCTCGCAGGGGCCGGACTGCTCATTCGCAGCCTGCTCGCCGTGCAATCGGTCGATTCTGGTTTCGGCGACTTGCGCGTTGTCATGGCCCATCTCCGGTTCAACAACGCGTTACCGCGTGAGCGCCGCACGGGCCTGTACCAAGGCGCGATGGACCGCATTCGGCAATTGCCGGGCGTCCGCACAGTCGGCGCCATCGGCACGATGTTTTGGGACGGCGACGGCGGGAAGTTCGGATTGCGCGCCGTCGACGGCCACGCGGACACGCCGCGCGATCAATGGGAGTCCCTCACCTGGACGACCGTTTCCGGCGACTACTTTCAAGCCCTCGGCGTTCCGCTGCTGCGAGGCCGATTCTTCCGTGATACGGATACCAGGAACGCGCCGCCCGTCGTGCTCATCAATGAAACGATGGCGCGCCGATATTGGCCCGGTGAGGATCCGATCGGACATCGAATCAAAGGATTCGACGCGAGAGGAACGAACGACGAATGGGTGACCGTCATCGGTGTCGTCAAGGACGTGCACAGCCGTGGGCTCGACCGCGCGCCCGCGGCGCAGATCTTCGAAGCGCAGTCGCAGTCGCTCGATGAAACCGAAAATCTCGTCGTGTCGGCGGCAACATCGGGGTTGCCCGAAACGCTGCGCCGCGCGATTCGTGAATTCGATCCGACCGCGGTGCTCTCGGATGTGTCGACGCTTGACGATCGCCTCGTCGAGCAGAGTGCGCAGCGCCGGTTCCAGACCTATCTGCTCACAGCGTTCGCGGTGCTCGCGCTGCTGCTCGCAGCGGCCGGCATCTTCGCGACAATGCACTACTGGGTCGCTCAGCGGACCCAGGAGATCGGCATTCGCATGGCGCTCGGTGCGGAGCGGCGTACGGTGGTGGCAATGGTGTTCCGAGAGACCCTCGTGCTGGCCGTTGCCGGTGTCGGCGTGGGAGTCGTGGGCGCCCTTGCAGCGACGCGAACGATCGCGAGCCTGCTATTCGGCTTGACGCCCCACGATCCCGCGACGTTCGCAGCGGTATCACTCGGCCTGACGGCGATTGCGATAATCGCGTGCTGCATCCCCGCCGCACGAGCCGCGCGGGTCGATCCAATGCTCGCACTCAAGATCGAATAGCACGGCGAGTGTCCTGAATCGCACGATCTTCGACTAGCGTGTCATTCGTAGCGGAGCGCGAGGATCGGATCGACGCGGCTGGCGCGATGCGCCGGGATCAGTCCGGCCAGCGCGGAAACGATCGTCAGCAGCAGCATCGTCCCGACCGCGACCGATGGGTCATGGCCTTGGATCCCATACAGCTGAGCTGACACGAACTTTCCGAGTGCCAGTCCGGTTGGGATCCCGACGGCCAACCCAATCGACAGCAGGATCAGCACTTCCTGCATGACCGACCAGAGAATCGCGGTGCGCTGCGCGCCGAGCGCGATGCGGATCCCGAGCTCCTTTCGCCGTCGCGCGACGACGAACGCCATGACGCCGTAGAGGCCGATGGATGCGAGCACCGTCGCCAGCATGCCGAATCCGGCTGACAGCAGCGCGACGAGGCGATCGGTCAGCAGCGTCTCGTCAAGCTGCGCCTGCACTGTCTTTGTTTCGAAGACCGGCAGCGATCGGTCGAGCGTCTGCAATTCGCGCCGGATCAACGCGAACGCCGCCGAAGATCCCATCGTCGTTCGCACGTAGATGGTCGCGCTCCCTGCGCCCCACGCCGGAATGAAGACTTGCCGCCGGACACCCTGGCGCGGCCCTTCGTACAACGAGTCGTCGACGACGCCGATGATCTCGATGTCGAGCTTGGGATTCGGGCCGCCACCTTGTCCGAGGTGTCGACCGACAGCGCTCTCATCCCCGAAGAAATAGGTGGCGAAGCGCTTGTTGACGATCGCGAGCTTCGGGTCCTTCTTCACGTCCGCCAGCGTGAAGTCGCGACCCTCGAGAATCGGGATTCGCATTGTCTTGAAATATTCCGGCGACAGCGCATTCATGTACGCCTGCATGTCTTCGCCGTCGGCCGCCTTGTGTCCCTCAACGGCGGTTCGGTTGTCCCACTCGCTGCCGCTCAGGATTGGGACGGCGGCCAGCGCCGACGACGTCACGCCAGCCGATCCGCGCAGCCGATCGAGCAGTTCCTGATATAGCTGTGTCCCTCGCGCATCGTCGTAGCCGTTCAATTGAGGCGCGAGCTGAAACGTGACAAGGTTGTCCAGCGCAACCCCGGTGTCGGTCGTCTTCAGGTTCTGCAGGCTTCGGACGAACAGGCCGGCGCCGAACAGCAGCAAGAAGCTGAGCGCGACTTGCGCCGTGACGAGCCCTTTGCGCAGGAACAGCGAGCCGCCGCCGCCGGCAATCGACCCCATCGTGTCCTTGAGCGTCGTCCACGGATCCGAGCGACTCGCGCGAATCGCGGGAATCATCCCGAAGATGATGCCGGTCGCCGCCGTCAACACAACCGTGAACGTGAGGATCCGCAGGTCAGGGCGCGGTGTAATCGACAGCGGCTGACCGTCCGTCGGCACGAGTGCCAGCAGGGTGCGTGTCAACGCGACGGCGAGTCCAATTCCAACGATACCGCCGAGCGACGAGAGCACGCAGCTCTCGACGAGCATTTGACGGATCAGACGTCCGCGCGATGCCCCGAGCGACAGCCGCACCGCGAGCTCTTTCTGCCGCATGAATGCGCGCGCGATCAGCAGGTTCGCGACGTTCGCGCATGCAATCAGCAGGACGAGACCGACCATGCACATCAGGACGATGAGCCCGGTCGAGAAATCGTTCCGCAGCGGCGAGAACCCGGTCGCGGCGCTCGTGAGGAGCATCTTCCCTTTCATGAACTGATCGCGGGAATACGCGGACCAGTCCTTCGCCGCCGGCAGCGTGAGCTCGTACTGCCGGATCTGGGTGAACAGCAGTTGCAGCGGCGCAGCGGCGCTCTCGACGGTGGATCCCGGCTTGAGGCGCGCGAAGACCTGGATCCAGCGCGCGCGCCGATCGTCAGCGCGCATCCACGTCCATTCCGGCAACATTACGCGCTTCATCAGAACCGGCACGCGGATCTGCGGCGACTGCGTCGGATCGAGGCCGCGAAATTCGGTGGACGACACGCCGACGATGTTCATCGGGTAGTCGTTGACGAGGATCTTCTTGCCGATGACGTTTGGATCGCGCGCAAAGCGGCGGACCCAATAGTCGTAGCTGAGTACGACGACGGGATGGCCGCCGTAGAAGCGGTCGTCCTCTTCGGAGGAGAACACGCGGCCGATCGCGGGCTTCACGCCGAGCGTTGTGAAGTAGTTTCCGGACACCAGCTCAGCGCTGACGCGCTCGGTCTGGTTGTCGATGCTGACCGACGCCGGGGCGAGACGACGGCAGATCACTTCGGCGAGCGGGTCGGCGCGCTGCTGCAGGTCCTGGTACACGGGATACGAATGCATGCGCGTGCCCATGTTGCTGCCGTTGTGCGCGCCCTGCTGATACAGCATCACGAGCCGGTCGGGATCCTTGACGGGGAGCTTACGCAACAAGATTTGGTCCATCAGCGTGAAGATCGCCGTGTTCGCGCCAATTCCAAGCGCGAGCGACAGCGTTGCGACGATGGCAAACAGCGGACTGCGGCGCAGGCCGCGGATGGCGAGGCGCAAATCTCCCGTCGAAGCAGTCATGGCGGCTTGGACGGGGGGCGGCGCCGAAGGGTTGTCTGGACACTAAGCAGGCCGATGCGCCTTGAGGAAGGAATGGATTTGGCGCACCGCCAGGGGAATCCGCTCTTTGGGTTCTTTCCAAGGGAACATGCTCACTTCGGATTTCGGCGCGAGCATCGCGCTCTCCATAGCGACGGCGTAAGGGTGAGCCGGGACATCGTCGGGCAGGACCAGAATCGGGGTTTGGCAACCACGCACGAAATCCCGTGTCACGGTGAAGACGAAGTCGGGGTCGGTCTCGAACATCCTGGTCACGAATTTGTCGACCGTCGCCATCGAGATCTCGGGCCGCCGGGCAGTCAGTGCCGGACCCCAGGTCTTCCAGAATACGCCTGGGTACTTCGGGTCGCGCATCTCCGGCCGCCACCCCACGGGCTGCGCCAGCACAGCCGCGACAACACGACTGGGCGCGCGCTGCAGGAGACTCCAAATGAAGGGGCCGCCGATGCAGAACCCCATCACCATGAACTTGTCGATGCCCAGATGATCCATCAGGCCGAGTTGGTCGTCGGCGTAGGACTCCCACGGCCGATCGACCTCGACGGGACCGGTGGACTGGCCGGTGGTGGCGTTGCGCAAGTCCGCCGTGATGCAGCGATACTCTCCCTTGAACTCCTCGATCGCGTTGAAGGGCGAGTTGCCCGTGAAGAACGAGATCGTCGCGTTCAATCCCCCGCCGGGAAGCAGCATCAGAGGGAAACCGGCCCCGGCCTCCTCATAGCGGATGCGAACCGGTCCTTTTTCGTAGAACTTGCCAGTTCCTCCTTTGCCCGCCTGCTGAGCAAATACGCCTGGCATCGCGGCCATCGCCGCTGCCGCGGCCCCGGCTTTCAGTATGTTGCGTCTTGTCGGATCATCCATATTCGCGTCCTCCCGGACTGGACTGAGTTTACCCGACGAGGCTGGCCACTTCATGCTGATTGCAACGGGCCACGGTTCCTCGATTCGCGTCAAACATCAGACAAACGCCTTCTCCCCTCCAAACCCGCTCGCCAGTGTCGCCGAATCGGATCGGCGTTCAGCGGGGGCGGCGTTCCCTGGGGACATCGGGCCGGGGATCGGCAACGAAGCCGTCGCGGTTCGGCATCTTCACCTTCGGGAGGCTCGTCGCGTCCATCACCTGATCCGCTTCGATGATGCCATTCAGGTTCAGCACGTACGCAACAGCGGCGTACACCTCCAGCGGCTGAAGCAAGCCCGGACGATCGAACGGCATCGCCCGGTTGATGTAATCCCACAGCGTCGTCGCGTACGGCCAGAAGCTCCCGACCGTCTTGATTGGCCGCGGGGTCGCGAGCGTTCCTTGTCCACCTATGAGTCTGGCGCCGACGTCGCCTTCACCGTTGGGCCCATGACACCGCGCGCACTGCGCCGCGAATAGTTCTCGCCCCGCCGCGACCGTGCCCGAGCCTTCGGGCAGGCCGGTGCCATCAGGCGCAATGGCCGACCCCAGGTCGCGGACCTCTTCCGGCGTCGGAGGCCGTCCCACTTGATAGCCTGGCGGCTGCGCCGACAACGTGACAGCCATCAACAGCAGGATCGCGCTAACTTTCCACATTGGTCACCGTCCCGTCCGATCGGACGCTCCAGAACTTGATCCCGTTGTAGTGGTAGATGGAATTGGTCCCGCGGGCAGCAATCAAGGCCGCGCGCGTGGGCTGAACGTAGCCGGTCTCATCGATCGCGCGCGAGGCGATGAGGGCGTCCTGACCGTCGAACCGCCATGCCAGCCGGAACCGCGTCAACGCAATCGGCAGCCGTGGCTCTTGCAACGCGGCCTGGACCCAAGTGCGTCCACCGTTGGTCGTCACTTCGACTCGATCGATCCGTCCGCGGCCGGACCACGCCAGCCCGGTCAGTTCGTACAGACCGTGCGCCGGCAGCGTCTGCCCGCCGGACGGAAACGTGATGACCGACTTCGCCTCCATCGCGTAGGTGAAGATGCGCGCCTTGCCGTCCGGCATCAGGTCCGAGTACTTGGATGTTTCGTCGCGGGCCATGTACGGCTGATCGGTGAGCTTCAGGCTGTGCAGCCACTTCACGTTCGTGTTGCCCTCCCACCCGGGGTTGATCAGGCGCAGCGGATAACCTTGGGAGGGACGCATGGCCTCGCCGTTCTGACCGTAGGCGAGCATCGAGCTCTCCAGCGCTGTCGCCAGCGGAATGCTGCGCATCATGCGACAGGCATCCGCGCCTTCGGCGATTACCCACGACGCGCGCGGCTGCGCGCCGGCCTCGGCGAGGAGCAGCGACAAGGCAACTCCGGTCCACTCGCTGCCGCTGACGAGGCCGTAACTCCGCTGCACGTCAGCTCCGGAGGCCGCCCACTCACCGGCGCTGTTGCCGCCACACTCGAGCACCAAGAGGCGCGTCACCGACGGCAGGCGCCGGATGTCGGTCATCGACAAGGAGAGCGGGCGATCCACCATGCCGTGAATGATGAGGCGGTGCCGCGCGGGATCGATCGTGGGTATGCCCGAGTGATGCCTTTCGTAGTGGAGCGCTGACGGCGTCGCGGTGCCAACGGAATCGTGGAGCGGCGTGAAGCTCGATCCGGTTTCCGGCGTCTTCGACTCGCGCCGCCAGCGGACTGCCTTCTCGAACGGCGATCGCTCGCTGTACGGGCCCAGCGGCTCTCCGAGTTTCCGCGGATTGGTTTCGAGCGCGGACGTCTTCCGGCCGGCCAGCAGGCTTCCGCCAACCGCCGCCCCGATCTGCAGAAGTTGCCGCCGGCTCGGCCTGCCGTGTTTCATCAACCTACCTCCGGCGCGATTCTACCCTGCGCGAGGCCGATCGAATTCGCAAACTTGGCGGCCCGGCAATATCCGCATCGCGCATTCGCTCGCGCGATTGCTCCGTCCCGCGAGGCAGTACGCGTTGCCGCCTCCATCGAAAAGAGCAAAAGCGCCGCTATTCTACCCAAGGCGACCAGTGAGGAGCCACACTCGCCACGAGCATCGGGGCGCGAACCAGCGCGGGAGAATTGGCGACGTCTGTGAGAGGAGCCGAACGATGCTATCGAATCACGCGACTCTTGCGATCCTCTTCGCGATCCTCGTCGCGCCACTGCGGGGCGAGGTGATCGAGAGCACCGCCGCCGGCTTTATATGAATCGGCCCGACAAAGACTCCTCGCAAAACGTCGCGCGTCTGCGACGTCTGATCGCGACCGTCGCTATCTCGCTTGTGTTCGCACCAAATGGGGCGCGCGCAATCGCTGCCGGCGCCGCGCACGACTCCGCTCACGATCAAAGGGCGTGTTGTCGCCGATGACACTGGCGACCCGATTCCGAACGTGCGTGTCACCGCGACGCCGCTCACCGCTGGAGCGCAGGTCGTCCTGACCGACGGCGAGGGACGATTCACCTTGACCGCGTCGGCACCGGCGCGGCGCATCGAGGCCAGCAAGACGGGTTATGCCACCCACAGCGCGCTGCCGTTATTGGATGGCGCGCCATTCGAAATCCGTTTGCGACGGGCTGCCGCCATCGCCGGCCGCATCGCCGATGCGTACGGTCAGCCCGTCGTGGACGCGCGTGTGGTGATTGAGCAGGCTGCTGCGATGTCGCCCGACGCGCCGAAGGTGTCAAAGTCGGTGGAGACCGATGACCACGGTGAGTATCGCGCCGGAGGATTTGCGGCTGGTGACTTCGTCGTGTCCGTCATGACGATCAACGCCAATGCAACGGTGCGCGGCGCCGCTCCTCGGATGGTGTTCTCAACAGCGACCCAGAAGACATATTTCCCCGGCACAGCGACGCTGGCGGATGCGCGGCTGGTGCACGTCGACTTCGGTGAAGAGCGCGGGAACGTCGACATCGTCGTGGTTGGTGATCAGTCGGGCGGTCAGCCATTTGGCATCTTCGGCGGCCGGCCAGGGACGACGATCCACGATCATCCAAAGATTGATCCTGCGGCGATTCGTGGGCAGGTGGTCGACGACGAGAACCGGGGGGTTCCGTACGCCTTCGTGCGGTTGTTTCCGCAAGGCATGCCCTACGCGTTGCGCGCGATCCGCGCGGAGTCGGACGGTCGCTTCGAGTTTGCGGACCTCGCCGCGGGCACGTTCCGCGTCACGGCCTCCGCTGCCGGCTATGCGCCAATAGACGGCGCACCCGTGCTTCCGGGCTTGCCGGTACTCGGCTCGGGACCGACCGTGACCGTGTCCGCTGCGCAAGCCCGCGAAAGCGTAAAGATTCGGATGAAGCATCTGGCCACGATCGCCGGTCGCGTGCTGGATGAGCGCGGCGATCCTGTCGAAGGTGCGCGGGTGCAACTGCTGACGGTCCAATACCAAGCCGGGCGACGCCGCCTGGTGGATGCGGGTTTGGCGGCGCGGGCGACGAACGATCGCGGCGAATACCGTCTGCACGATGTACCGCAAGGACGCTACATCGTCAGCGTCTCAATCGGCGCGGTCGGTACCGCCGACGTACCCGAGTACACGCGAATGTATTTTCCAGGGTCCACGAATCCGGCCGAAGCACAATTTGTCACGCTCGCGCAGGGCGACCGCGTCGGCGTGGACGTGCCGCTCGCACGCACACGTACGGCGCTCGTGAGCGGCCACATCTATAGCGCCGACGGCGAACCATCGACCGGCGGCCACGTCGAGTTGCGTCCGAGTGCCCGATCCACCTCCGCAGCGGTGAGTATTCCTGTCGGCGCGCGGATTCTGCCCGGCGGCGCCTTCGAATTCCCAAACGTCCCGCCGGGTGAATACATCGTCGAAGCCGATCGGGGCCGATCGAATCAATCGGCAGAAGGTGAATTCGGGACCACGCTCGTCACGGTCGTGGACA
>QHWJ01000172.1 GCA_003222535.1 Acidobacteriota bacterium
TCGATTTGCTCGAAGCGGCTTCGGTCAATGCCAGCGCCGCTCCGGCGAACCTCGATATCAACGTGGAGGACGACGAGCTATTTGGATTGGAGGCGGACAGCACCCAAACCGCCGCGGCGCCTTCAGCCGCCGTCCCGTCGTATGTGGATCTGCCGACACGTCGAGCGAGCCGCACGGCGCTCTACGAAGAGCTTGAAGTCCACGTCGACGACCTGCCGGCAGTCCTCGTGGACATATCGGTGAACGGCGCGCAGATTCTGTCGCCAACAGCGTTGAAGCCGAATCGCTCCGTGACGCTGCTGCTGCCTTTCGGCGGGCGTTCCCTGCGATGCGTCGGGAAGGTCGTCTGGGCGCGGCTGGAGGCCTCGTCGGATGCGATGAGGTATCGCGGCGGGATCTACTTCACCAGCGTGGACGCCGCTGCCATCGAAGAGTTCGTCACGCGCGTCGCGCCGTCAGCTTTGTAAGCGGGACAATCATTGTCAGTCGAGACTGACACTGAGCGTCACCGCCACGGACGCGGCCTGCATTTTCAACAAGATAGCGCCACAGCCTCGCGGATCCCGGCGGTACCCGGCTTGCTCAAGTCGTTGCAGCTTCCCTTCGGAATGGCAGCGACGATGAATAATCTGAGTGTTTACCTCTTCACGCAGTCGACCGACGACAGCGCGCCGCCGGTGATGCAACGCAGGCTGAATGCGCTGCTCGCCCTCCGCGACGAGCTGCTGCAGATAGGCGATCTGCGCGTGTCGGCGTCGCCGCAGGACGCGGATCTGCACGTCGAGATTCTGAGTTTGCTCGGCACCGACGAAGGCACCGCCGCCCGCGCCGCACAACGCCCGGCGCAGCGCGGCGAGCGGCGCCGCGTCCTCATCGTGCGCGTGTCGCGCGACCAGCAGCAGTTCGATTTCGTCTGCTCTGATGGCGCGGGAAGCGCAAGCGCGGAGCGCCAGGCGGCGAGGCGCATCCACGCGTCGGTGGATCAGCCGCCCGTCGCGCCCAGCAGGCCCGATACCCTCTTCACGTACCCGTGCTGAACGTGATCAGCGCGGCGCTTGACTGAACGCCTCCCGCCTCCATCCGCTCCGATCCGACCGAGCTTCGGCGAGGCTCGCCGACGGCCGCCGGCGCGGAGTGTTTACCGTTCACCCTGAGCCCTGAGCCCTGAGCCCTGAGCCGCACGGACGGCCGTCTTCCACGTCCGGTTCATGCCGTTCATGGCTCGTCACCCCCGGCCGTACTCGAGTTCTTTTGCAGTACACTTTCTGCCGAGGATGCGGCCATGCGCTCATTGATCGGCAACCCTGAAAAGGGCGCTCTCCATTTGTTTTCTGTCGCCGTCGTGACCTGCTGTTTGACCGCAGGCGTCGCCTCGCCGGCGTTCGCGCAGGGTGACCCTGCTGCCGATCCCGTGAAGGTGTTGGTGGAACGGCTCGATCTGGAGAAGTACAAGGCGACGGTCAAAGGCCTCACGCAATTCGGCGATCGCCGGCAGGGCACGGATCGCAACAGAGCAGCGGTCGACTGGATAGAGGCGCAGCTGAAAAGCTACGGCTGTCCCACCGAGCGGATCAATTACGTCTACGACCCGCCGACGGCGAATCCGGGTGGCGGACGCGGCCGCGGGAACGCCGGTCTCGCTCAGGGCGGCGGCAAGCCGCGCGGCGTCCGCACGCCCACTGGCGTGAACACGGACCCCATGAAGCAGCCGGACGAAAAGCTCCGCGCTCTCAACATGCAGCCGACGACAGCCGGGCCGCGCAACGCGGTGTACTGCACGAAGGTGGGGACGACCCGGCCGGACGAGATGTACATCGTGAGCGCTCACATGGACGGCCACGGCTGGGGTGAGGCCGCGAACGACGACGGGTCCGGGACCGCTCTGGTGATGGAGCTCGCGCGCGTGCTCAGCGGCCCGGACGTCCGGACAGAGCGGACGATCCGATTCGTGTTGTGGAACAACGAGGAAACCGGATCGCAGGCGGCCCGCGCGTACATCGCGCAGCGGCAGGGGCTTCAGGGGAAAGAAGACCCGCCAGGCTCGGGTCGCTACCCGGAACCGAAGTGGCTCGGGATGATCCAGCACGACATGATGATGTTCGACCACGGCATGCCGCGCGCCGACGGCACGATGAGCAAGGAGCAGCGCCCCGAAGCCGACGTCAACATCGAATTCCAGGTGAGCTCGACGATGGCCGCGGCGAGCCAGAAGCTGGCGTGGGCGTTCGAGGTCGCCAACGAAAGGTACGCGACGGACTACCCGGCCGCGGTCGGCAGCCACATGACCAACACCGACTCCGGTCCGTTCCAGGATCTCATACCCGCCATCAGCCTGCGCGAGAACGAACGCGGCGTACACATCGGCAGCGGATGGGATCCGCAGTGGCATCAGCCGACCGATGTGTTCGCGACCTACAACGACAAGGACTTCCGTCTCGGCCTCAACGCGGCGCAGACGACGCTGGGGGCGGTTGGCCAGTTGACGGGCGCGACGGTCAAGCCGTGACGCCGAAACTGATGGTGAGGACGCCGGCAACCTGAGGTCGGGCGAGTTTTTTCGGGCTCGCCTCGGCGACCCTGCCGCCTCACGCTTCCCCGCTCCGGCGAGCGCCAGGAAGCCCGCCGGATTCCAGCAGAGCCGATGGGGAAAAGGTCGTCCTATCTCGTGCGCAGTGGCGGAATTCTTGCCAGTGGGGTGGCGATGACACCTGAACGCCGTTCTGTCGATGGTCCCGATCGACGCCGCATCTCGCGCGGTGGCCGGCGTGCAACCGACCTGCAGGGCCGGCATCCGCGCGTGCTGGTCGCCGACAGCGACGCCGGCGCGCGAAGGCCATGTGTGCGCTATCTGAGCCTCTTTGGATTTGACGTCGAGGAGGCTGCGACCGGCGACGAGGCCGTCGTCGCTTTCAACTCGTGTCGGCCCCAGCTCGTCATTGCTGACGCGACGTTGTCGAGCGCCTCACGAATCACGACGACTGTGGCAAAGGAATTTCACATCCCCGTCATCGTCACGACGACCGATCACGCCGGTCCGGTGCCGCCCGAGGCGACCGGCGTGCTCATCAAGCCGTTTCCCCTGGCGACGATGCTGAATGAAGTACGGCGCGCGCTGAACCTGGCGGAGCGATCGCGTACGGCATCCTAAGAATTCTGAATTGTGAATTCTGAATTCAGAATTCACAGAGGGCGGATTACCAATGCAACGCGAGCATCCACGGGATGATCGCGAAGATCAGGTACAGCAGGGTCAGCGCCGACAGCGTGCGGTGCCAGGCGTGAGCGTAGAGCGCGGCAGCGCATCCGACGGCGATCGCCTTGGCCGAGACGAGCGCGATGCCGGCACCGAAGGCGGTCACATACCACGCGAGAATCGGATTGGCCTCGACGGCGGACCCAAACCGGTCGATGCCGATGGCCGTCAGCCACGCATCGGTGCACTGGACGGCGACGAACACGAACAGCGTGGGCGCGCCAAATCCCACGGTGTTCCGCAGCGATCCTGCGCGACGCCGCCATGCCTTGCAGTCGCGTTCGCGCTTGATGCTTACTCGACCGCGCTCGATCAGGGCCAGGTCTCCGCCGCAAGTTGTGGGCATGCGCTTGTGTTGCGAGTTCGCAAACGCCGTACCGGAGAGTAGTGTGGAATAACAACGCCGGCGCGCGAACAAGTCCGCCGTCTGCATGACATTACGTTCCGCCACGATGACCTTCCAGCGCCGCGGGAGATTTCTGTTCCGCCGGGCTTCCGAGGCAGTTGCGGCGCTTCATCCTTCCTGATTCTTTGCCGTTATCCGTCGCCCCCTGCCAGAGCAGCATGACCGCATAGGCCCGCCACGGGCGCCACGCCTCCGATTTACGTTCGAGCTCCCGCGGCGTGCAGCCGCCTGCGGCGCGGCGCAGGGCAAGATCGCCGCTCGGAAACGCGTCGGGCTCACCGAACGCGCGCATCGCGATGTACTCCGCCGTCCAGGCGCCGATGCCCGGAACCGCCCTGAGCGCCGAGACGGTGCCTCGTCCATCAAGGGATGGTTTGAACGATATCGTCCCGTCGGCCACCGTGCGCGCCAGGGACCGGATCGTCCCGGCACGCGCCGTCGTCACGCCCGCGCGTTCGATGGCCGCGTTCGCGAGCTGCGCAGGCGCCGGAAACAGCCGGTCGATCCCCCGACCGTCCGCGACAGGCGAGCCGAACATCGAGGCGATTCGCCCGGCTATCGTCGTCGCCGCCCGGACGGAGATCTGCTGGCCCACAATCGCCCGCACCGCGAGCTCGAAGCCATCCCACGCGCCCGGGGTTCGAATGCCCGGATGCCTCGCCAGCGGCTGACGGAGCAGCGGATCCGGCCTCAGGTGTTGCTCGATCACCGCGGGATCGGCACCCAGATCGAACACGCGCCGGACGCGCTCCACGATGAACAGCAAGGCCCGAGCATCGGAAAAGCGAACGTCCAGCACGAGCGCGGAGCGGGACTCCAGATGGGAGACGCCGATGAAGCCGGTCTTCCCTTCGATCTGGATGCTGCGCCGGTAGTGTGATCCGATGACGGACTCGACGCCGGGTGTGGCACGCGCGCTGAGGAATGCGAGCGCCGCGTCCCAGTCGTACGGAGGCCGGTACGCGAGGTGGAACCGATAGCAACCCGGATCGGCAACGACGTGGCGTCGTGCCAGTCGCCGCAGCTCCGTCGGCGTTCGTTTGTAGGTGCGGCGGATCTGGCTGTTGAAGCGGCGGAGGCTCCCGAAGCCCGACGCGTACGCGACCTGATTGATCGCGAGGGTCGTTTCGTCGAGCAGTTTTTTCGCGAAGTGCACACGACGCGTGAGCGCGACGTCGAGCGGCGTCGCGCCGAGATGCTGCAGGAAGAGACGCCGAAGATGGCGGCCCGTGACGCCGACCCGATCGGCCAGCCGCTCCACCCCGCCGTCATCCAGAGCACCCTCGGTGATCAGCCGGAGCGCGCGGGATACGAGCGCGGAGGTGCCGAGCCAGGCGGGCGTGCCGGGCGAGGCTTCCGGCCGGCAGCGAAGGCATGGGCGGAATCCCGCCGTTTCGGCGGCGGCGGCGGACGGAAAATACCGGACGTGTTCGTCCTTTGGCGCGCGTGCCGGACAAATTGGACGGCAATAGACACCGGTGCTGGTGACGGCGATGAAGAAGCGGCCGTCGAAGCGCGCGTCCCGCGATCGGCGCGCGCGGTCGCATGCGCGTTGATCCAGTTCCATGATTGCCAGCCAGCGATGAAAGTCCGGCTGCATCCGGGGCGGACTCCACCACGCTCCGTTCGGCGAGCATAGCTCGACGCTCAGCGCGGCTCCAGCCAGAAACGGGCATCATCGCCTGGCAACGAAGATTCGCTGAGCGACATTCGCCGTCACTCGGCGGTTCGAGGCGAAGCGTCGTTACAGCGCGGCTGCGCAATCAGCAGGCGGTTCTTCGGGCTGATGTTGGCGGGAATGGTCTGCGTCCAGATGCGATAGCCCTGCTGTTCGAGGCGCATCGCCCTCACGATGTCGATCGCGACCGGGCCGTCGACCCACCCGGATAGTGCACCCGCATTGCAGGTGCCGAGGTCGTGACAGCACGGCAGCACGGCGACGCGTGCGCGCGCCGCCACGGCACGATCGAGCACCCGATCGGTCAGGGCTCCGCAGGCGTGGCTCGAAACAACGACGTCGGTGTGCAGAATATCGACGTCTTCGAGCGCGCGGGCGACAAATGCCACGCGTCCGGACAGCCTCGGCCAGGTCTGTACCAGAGCCTCGTGCAGCTTCGCGCTCGAGGCCGGCAAGGCTTTGTCGACCACGAGCGCGCCGGGCGAAGAATCGTCGAGCAGGAGCATGATGTGGGCGAGCAAGCCGTGTCCGCCCCCGAGGTCGACGATGCGTCCACTTCGAAAGAGCCTTCGCACGCGCCGCGCCATCTCCCACGCTTCATACAGCTCTTTACGCGGCAGACACCGCGCACGGCACACGGCGCGCGCCACGCGAGCAAAGAGCGTGTCGCCAGGAAAGCGATCGACGTCCCGCTGGGCCAGGCGTCCGCGCGACGATGGTGAAAACCGCACGCTGCCTCTGGTTGGTGACTCGGGCACCCTACCCGACCCATCTGTCCCCGACGCTCGGCTGAAGCCTTCGCGCTCCAACCGGCCCGACGTTCAGGGCTAGATTGTGCTATGAAAAGCGTCCCGGTGGGTTAGCGTTAGCGCCTTTGTGCATGGACAATGTGCGCAACCCGCCTTAGACTTGTCCGGCTGAGGGATGGGACCCTGAGGAGGTCGCAATGTCGAACGACGGTCTGCCACGAGTTCTTGGGCTTTTCAGCCTGCTGCCGGCCGCGCTTCTCGCTGCGACCGCGGGCCCAACCGCACAGGCGCCCGCGTCAACTTCCGGTGAAGTGACATTCACCAGGGATATTGCGCCCATCCTCCAGCGGAGCTGTCAGGAGTGCCATCACGCGGACGGCGTCGCGCCGATGTCGCTCGTGACGTATGACGAAGTGAGACCCTGGGCCAGGGCCATGAAGACGCGGACCGCCCTTCGGAGCCAGAGAGGCGCGATGCCGCCGTTCTTCGTCGAGAGGAACATCGGGATCCAGAAATTCAAGCACGACCCCTCTCTCAGTGAAGAGGAGATCGCCAGGATTGCGAAATGGGCCGACAGTGGCGCGCCTCGAGGCAACCCGGCCGACATGCCTCCGCTCCGTCAGTTCGACAGCACCGACAAATGGACGATCGGTGAACCGGATCTGGTCCTGCGGTCGAAGGACGTCACGGTCCCTGCTGTCGGGCCCGACAGGTGGGGAGACTTCGGGCTCGTGCCGACGGGTCTCACAGAGGACCGGTACGTCTCAGCCGTCGAGGTCAGAGAGGTCAACGACATTCCGAGGGGTGGCGCGACCAGCACGGTCGGCGGACGGTACGCGTTTCACCACATGACGTATTCCAGTGTGGTTCAGGGCGAGCGTGCGTCCAACGGCGCCGACGAAGGCGGCAGCAGCTGGCCCATTCACGAAGTCGGGCGCAACGCGGATATCTTTCCGCCCGAGGCTGGCAGGCTCCTGGCTGCGAATTCGGCCCTGGCTCTGACCGCGGGCCATGTCCACTCGAACGGCCGGGAGACCACCGGGCATCTTGAATTCGCGTTCAAGTTCTTTCCAAGAGGATACAAGCCGATCTACCGCCGGTCAGCCCTGCGTCTGGGCAATGGCATCGACATCGATGTGAGGCCGAATCAAGGCAATCAGGAGCTCCATGCGTATGCCACGCTGCAGGAGCACACCAAATACATCACCTTCGAGCCCCACCTGCACGCGCCGGGCGTGCGCATGTGCCTCGAGGCGATCTGGGGCCACAACATTCAGACGCTCAACTGCGTGGGATACGACCACAACTGGGTGAAGCAATACGTATACGACGACGATGCGGCGCCGCTCTTGCCGAAGGGGACCATCGTGCACCTCATTGGTTTCCTCGACACCACTCCCGCCAACAAGAATCCGGCGGACCCGAGAAACTGGGCTGGAGGCGGCCGGCGGTCGGTCGCCAACATGTTCATCGATCTTGGCTACTCGGTGTCGCTCACCGAAGAACAGTTTCAGGCCGAGATGGCCAGACGACGCAAGAACCTGAAGAGCAGGAACGACTTCGATATCGGGTGTCCGCTGTGCTGGGCCCCTCCGCTGCAGCAGCAGACGCAGCCGACTACGGCAGCGGCAGGAAAGCAGTAATGCCAGGGGCGCGGCTGTTGCTCGCCCCCCTGGCAGCTCTCCTGTTGTTCCAATCTGCCAGCGCCCAGACCAGATTCACTTACTCGAGCGGCCAGGTCGTGTCGCCGGCATACGAGGGGTGGCGGCCCAACGAGGATGGATCGTTCACGATGTTGTTCGGGTACATGAACCAGAACTGGCAGCAGGAGCTCGACGTTCCGATTGGACCCGACAACAACATCGAGCCGGGAGGGCCCGATCAGGGGCAGCCGACGCATTTTTATCCCCGACGCAACCCGTTCCTGTTCATGATCCGCGTGCCGAAGGATCTCGGCAGCAAGGAGCTGATCTGGACCCTCACGACGAACGGGAAGACGGAGCACGCCTACGCGTCACTCAAAAACGATTACATGATCGACAACCAGGTGATCTCCACTGAAGTGGGCGGGGACGGCGGCAGCCTCCGCGACGAGCTTCGCACGAACCTTCCCCCGGAGCTCAAAGTCGAAGGGGACGCGCACCGGAGCGTCAAGGTGGGAGAAGCGCTGACGTTGATCGCGTTTGCAAAGGATCCCGACAACATACCGGCCAGGCGAGACGGAAGAGGTGCTTCGAGCGCGGCACCGCCAAACGCCGCGGCCGTCGCAAACCTCCTGTATCGGCCTCCCTCATCGCTCGTCCCCGCAAGCGGACCGGGCCTGCGGCTGTCATGGATCGTCTACCGGGGCAAGGCCGCAACGGTGACCTTCAGCCCCGACCAGATGAAGACGTGGACCGACACGCGGGCGTACGCGAACTCTCCGTGGTCGCCTCCGTACTTCATCCCTGAGCCGCCTCCAGACAACAAATGGGTGGTTCAGGCGACCTTCCAGGAACCGGGAACCTATGTGCTCCGTGCCGTTGCCAGTGACGGCGCCTTGTTCACGTACGACAACGTGACGGTCAGCGTCACGCGCTGACGCGTCTCTCCGCGACGGTTTCTCACAAAGAACGAAGACTTCGTGCTCTTCCAGTCGTGAGAAAGCGTGATACGACGTCCATTGGGCCGGCCAGCACGTCCCGCCGCGTCTGCTGTGGACCGGAGCGAAGCTCGCACGGCAGGTGCGACGCGGGGCGCGCTGAAAATCAGGCACCTCATTCTGTTCGTCTTGTGCCTGATGTACTTCATCGCGTACATCGATCGGGTGAACATCTCGGTGGCCGGGCCGACGATTCGGAAAGAGCTCGAGCTGACGCCGACCGAGCTCGGGCTCATCTTCTCGGCATTCGCATATCCGTACGCCGCCATGCAAATCGCCGGCGGGTGGATGTCGGATCGGTTCGGCCCGCGCCTCGTGCTCGCGATGCTGAGCCTGGTGTGGGCGACGGCCACCATCCTGACCGGCGTGTCCTGGAGCGTCGCTTCGCTGGTTGTGTTCCGCATTCTCGTCGGCATCGGAGAGGGCGGTGCGTTTCCAACAGCCACGCGTGCGTTCGCCTGCTGGCTGCCGGTCCGGGAGCGGGGCTTCGCGCAGGGCATCACCCACAGTTTCGCGCGGCTCGGCGGCGCGGTCACGCCACCCATCGTCCTCGCGATCGTGGCGCGATATGGGTGGCGCGAAGCTTTCTATGTTCTCGGCGCGGTGAGCCTGGCCTGGACGGCCGTGTGGGTGGCATCATTCAGGGACACGCCGGACGAGCACCCATGGGTCTCCGGCTCGGAGCTGGCGGCAATCAGCGCGGACTGCGAATCGACGCGCGCGGCGCGCGGACCGACGCCCTGGCGGAAGATTCTCAGTCGCATGTGGCTCGTCACCGTGGTCGATTTCTGCTACGGATGGTCGCTGTGGGTGTTCCTGACGTGGCTGCCGTCGTACCTGTCGGATGCCCGCGGGTTCAAGCTCGATCGGATTGCGCTCATGACGACGCTGCCGCTGCTCGGCGGCGTGGTGGGCGACACGCTCGGGGGAGTGATCTCGGACACAATCTTCCGGCGCACCGGCAGGCTCCCGCTGGCGCGGCGCACGCTGCTCGTCGTCGGCCTGGGCGGAGCATTCGCGTTCATCCTGCCGGCCATCGCCACCGGGAGCGCGCTCGGCGCCGTGTACCTGCTCGCGGCGGCGTTCTTCTTTCTCGAGTTGACCAATGCCGTGCTCTGGACGCTGCCGCTCGACATCGCCGGACAATATGCGGGCACTGCCGGCGGGATCATGAACACCGGCTTCGGCGTGGCGGGTATGATTTCGCCCGTGGTGTTCGGCGTGCTCATCGAGCGGACAGGGCACTACGAGCTGCCGTTCTTCATCTCGGCGGGGCTGCTGCTGGTCGGCGCGCTCTGCTCGATGGGAATCGATCCGACCCTGAAGGTCGAAGCCGTTTAAGGCAACACGTGCGTGGTGTCCGGCTTTAGCCGGACCGTGATCTCGTCGGTCGTGTTCGCGGACCGTGACGGTCCGCCTGAAGGCGGACACAACGTAGGTTGGTGAGACAGGTTCTGGTCTGCCGATTCGCGGATGTGCCCCATTAGCCTCATGCGCATAGTCCCCACGGACGCCGTCCTCGGTGCGAACGTTCAGGGCGTCGATCTCCGCGCCCTCGACTCGGACGCCTTCGCGGCGATCCATCGGGCGTGGCTCGATTATCAGGTGCTGCTCTTCACGGATCAGGGGCTGAGCGACGAGGATCTGGTGGCCTTCAGCCGCCGCTTCGGCGACCTCGACGAAGCGCCCGTGCAGGAGACCGGGCAGCGGTTCGTCGAGGGGCACCCGGAGATCTACGTGGTCTCGAACGTGGTGCGGGACGGCATGCCGATCGGCAGCCTCGGGTCGGGCGAAGCGGTGTGGCACACCGACATGTCGTACCTTCCCGACCCGCCGAAAGCGAGCGTGCTCTATGCGCTCGAAGTGCCGCCCTGCGGCGGCGACACCAGCTTCTGTTCCATGTATGCCGCGTGGGACGAGCTGCCCGGCCGGTTGCGACGGCGCGTCGAAGGGCTGCGCGTGAAACACGACGGCACTTACAACAGCGGCGGCTACACGCGCGAGGGCGTCACGCCGACCGGCGATCCACGCACGTCGCCCGGCACCTTTCACCCGCTCGTGGCCGTCCATCCGGAAACAGGGCGGCGGGGCCTTTATCTCGGCCGGCGGCGCAATGCCTACATCGAAGGGTTGTCGCTCGAGGATTCCAGCGCGCTGCTCGACGAAATCTGGGCCCAGGCCACGCGTGAGCCGCTCACCTGGCGGCATCGGTGGCGGGCCGGTGATCTCGTGCTCTGGGACAACCGCTGCACGATGCATCGCCGCGACGCCTTCGATCCGGCGACCCGTCGCGTGATGCACCGCACGCAGATCAAATGAAAGAATTCATTCCGATGTGTCGATTTCACGCCCCCTCAATCGACAGGTAAGTATGAGCCTCATAACCGACATCAGATTTGCGTCACGGTCGCTGGCCGGAGTCAAAGGCCTGGCGGTCACGGTCATCCTCACCCTGGCGCTTGGCATTGGCGCCAATGCGGCGATCTTCAGCGTCGTCCGGGGCGTCCTCCTGCGACCGCTGGTCAACAAGGATGAAGATCGCCTGATTTACATACGCCAGAGCGCGCGCGGCGTCGGCGCCGAGAATGCGAAGTTCTCGGTTCCGGAGATCCGGGACCTCCGCGCGCGGGTCAAGACGCTGACCGCCTTTGGCGACTTCTCCACCATCGACTTCACGATGGTCGGCCTGGGCGAGCCTCGCGTCGTGCGCGCCGGGGTCGTCGGGGGATCGTATTTCGAGGTCATGGGACTTCGTCCCGTGCGGGGCCGCCTGCTGAACGCGACAGACGATGGGCCACAAGCCGTGGGCGCGGCGGTGCTGACCCATCGGTTCTGGACCACCGCGCTGGCCGGCGACCCGACGGTGATTGGAAAGACACTGAGGCTGGGCGATCGCTCGGCGACCATTGTCGGCGTTGTCGAGCCGTCGGTCCCCTACCCGGCGCAAACCGAGATCATCGCCAACATCGTGACGAGCCCGCACCACCTGTCGGCGACAATGGTGGAGGGCCGCGTGCACCGGATGACTGATCTTTTCGCCCGGCTCGCCCCCGGCGCCGACCTCGACACGGCGCGCGCCGAGCTTCGCGCCGCGCATGGCGCCATGCTCGCGGAGCACCGCGAAGCCTATCCTCCCAAGCATGATTTTCGAATCGATGCGGTGCGACTGCGCGATCAGATCACGTCGCCGGCAAGGACCGTGCTGCTGGTGCTGCTCGCGGCATCCGGTTTGATCTTTGTCATCGCGTGCTCGAACGTCGCCAACCTGATCCTGGCGCGATCGGTGCGGCGCGAAGGCGAGCTGGCCATTCGCGCGGCGCTGGGCGCCGGCACGGGCGCGCTGCGTCGAACGCTGCTCGCCGAGAGCCTGTTGCTGTGCGGCGCCGGCGCGGCGCTCGGCGTCCTCATCGCCCGGCCGATGGTCGCTGTCCTGGCTCGCTATGCGTCGCGCTTTTCCGTCCGCGCGCTGGACCTCACGGTCGATGCAACCCTCCTGTGGGTCGGCGTGGGCCTGGCGCTGGTGTCCTCGGTGCTCCTGGCGTTCGTTCCGCGGCTGCCCTCTGCAGAGGCATCGAACGGCCTCGGCTTGTCGAACGGCAGCGTCCGGATCACGTCCGGCACGAACCGGCGTTTGCGCCTGTTCGCCGTCACGCAGATCGCCGCGTCGTTCGTGCTCCTGGCGGGCGCCGGCGCGCTGCTGACGACGTTGTTGGCGCTGCAGCGAGTCCACACGGGCATGAACACCCGAAACGTCCTGACGCTGCACGTGCCCGTCTCCTATACACGGCCGCCGGAGCAGACGCTGCCTCTCTACAAGGAAGCGATCAGGCGCATCGGCGAGTTGCCTGGCGTCGAGCGGGTCGCCGTCGGCACGCTCGTGCCGTGGCGCGAGGCGGGTGCGTGGTTCGACGCCCAGTTCACGGTGGAAGGATTGTCCAAAGCCGACGGCGAAGAAGATCCGCGCGGGCGGTTCCGAACCGTGTCGCCCGGCTTCTTTGCCGCTCTCGGTGTGCCGATCGTCGCCGGACGGGACTTCAACGCCGGCGATCGCCGCGACAGCGAGAAGGTCGTCATCGTCAGCCAGAGCCTGGCCCAGCGGCTGTTTCCCAATCAGGATGCTGTGAATCGCCGGCTCACGTGGACCGATCCCGTGATGAAGTTCATCGACGTGAGCACCGGGCCGCGGCGGATCATCGGCATCGCCGCCGACCTCGACGACGAGAACCTCGTCCCCGGCCCGGTGATGGCGGTTTACCACCCGCTGGATCAGGAGGTGGGCGGAGGCCGGCTCTTCGTGCACGCGCGGACGGATCCCTACGCGCTGGTCCCGACGATCACCAGGATCATTCGAGACCTGTCGGCGGAACAACCGGTGGAACGGGCCGCGACGCTCGAGGATGTGCGAGAGGAGGTTCTCGCGCCGAGCCGGCTGAACGCGCTCGTCTTCGGTGGATTTGCCGGCGTGGCGCTGATGATTGCCGTGGTCGGCGTCGCCGGCGTGCTGGCGTTCTCGGTGAGCGCGCGCACGCGCGAGTTCGGAGTCCGCCTCGCGATCGGATCGACGCCCCGGCACTTGCTGACGCGGATCCTCGGAGAGGGCGCGATGATTGCCTGCGCGGGCATCGCCACAGGCGTCGTCGGGGGAATCGCGCTCGCGCGAGTCGTTTCCGTATTCCTCGAGGACGTGTCCCTTCCGGGAGCACTGCCGCTTCTCGGCGCCGCCACGATTCTGTTCGCGGCGGCGATTCTCGCGTCGCTGATGCCCGCTGCGCGGGCGTCGCGCGTGGACGTCATGCAGGCCCTCAGATCCGAATGATCAGTTCAGAGAATCTGTGAAGACACGCGACCTGGCGAAGATCGGCATTCCCGCCGGCCGCTGCGCGGAGGCGGCCAGGCAGATCCTGCAGAAAGCTCATGCTGCGAAACGCAGCATGGCGACCGTGTCGGATGACCTGGGGCGCGTCGCCGCAACCCCGGCTGCATTTCTCGACGATGCCGCCTATGCGCGACTCGCACGGCTCCTGGTTGATCACGCCGTGGCCGAACGGACGTTCGTTCCGAGGGAGGTCGACGCTCCCTATCGAATCTGGGGAGACAACCTCGAGTCGACCGCCGTGCAGCAGTTGAAGAACGCATGCAAACTGCCCGTTGCCGTGTCGGGCGCTCTCATGCCGGATGCGCACGTCGGCTACGGGCTACCCATCGGCGGCGTGCTGGCGACGAGCGAAGCGGTCATTCCATACGCCGTCGGCGTCGACATCGCCTGCCGGATGAAACTGACGGTGTTGGACCTGCCCGTGAGCGCGGTGATGGACGACCAGACGCGCCTGGCAGGGGCGCTCGAACGTGAGACCCGTTTCGGGATTGGCGCCTCGTTCCGATCCCGCCGGCAACACGACGTCATGGACGCCGATTGGCGAGTGACGAGCGTGACTTCGGGACTGAAAGATCGCGCCTGGGCACAACTCGGCACGAGTGGGAGCGGCAATCATTTCGTCGAGTTCGGTCAGCTCGCGGTGTTTGACGATGCGGCGGGACTCCCGCGCGGTGAGTACCTCGCGCTTCTCAGCCACTCCGGCAGCCGTGGCACCGGTGCGCAGATCGCTCAGCATTACAGCCGGCTGGCGCGCGAGCTCCACCCCGAGTTGCCGCGGGAACTCTCGAATCTGGCGTGGCTCGATCTGTCGACTGAAGCCGGCCAGGAGTACTGGGCGGCGATGGAGCTGATGGGCCGGTATGCCGCGGCGAATCACGCGCTCATTCACGCTTACATTGCCCGTGCCCTGGGCGTCGACGTCTTGCTCGACATCGAGAACCATCACAACTTCGCCTGGCGCGAGCGGCATCGTCTCCCGGATGGGTCGGAAGCTGAAGTCATCGTGCACCGGAAGGGAGCGACGCCAGCCGGTGCGGGCGTGCTCGGCATCATCCCGGGCTCGATGGGCACGCCCGGATACGTCGTCCGCGGAAAGGGCGCGGCCGCTTCATTGAATTCTGCCGCGCATGGCGCGGGCCGTCGAATGAGCCGCACCAAAGCGAAAGAGATGTTCACGTGGGACGTCGCCCGGCGGTTCCTTCGCGAGCGCGGCGTGACGCTCCTGTCAGCGGGCCTCGACGAATTGCCAATGGCCTACAAGGACATCGACGAGGTGATGGCGGCCCAGAGCGATCTCGTCGAACCCCTGGCGAGGTTTGAGCCTCGACTCGTGAAGATGGCCCCGGGCGGTGAACCGGCGGAAGACTGAGACAATCGTAACGACTCATCAGGGAGCAGCCAGGTGACAGCGACGGATCTCGTCGATCGGCTCGCGGGGCACAAGACCGTCGGCGCGGCGCCGCGCGAGGAGCTCCTGTGGCTGGTCTCGCACGGGTCCCTTCGACATCTCAACGAGGGAGAGGTGCTGAGCGCGAAAGGCGTGCCGGTGGCGGGCCTCTTCGTCGTGCTGACGGGCCATATCGCCATTTTTGTCGATCGTGGCGCCGGGCGGCACAAAGTGCTGGAGTGGCGCGCCGGGGACGTCGCGGGCATGCTCCCCTACTCCCGCCTGGTCAGTCCCCCTGGCGACTCGGTCGCCCAGGAGCCCTCGGAGATTCTCGCCGTCCCTCGCGGCGACCTCGCCGTGATGATTCGCGACTGCCATGAGATCACGTCGATCCTCGTCCACAAGATGGTCGATCGCGCCCGGGTCTTCACGTCGAGCGGCCTGCACGACGAGAAGATGGTCTCGCTCGGGAAGCTGTCCGCCGGACTGGCCCACGAGCTGAACAACCCGGCCTCCGCGATCGAACGAAGCGCGGCGCTCCTCGAGGAGCGCCTGAACGAGGCCGAACAGGCCGCGCGCGCGCTGGGCGCCTCGAGACTGACAGACCTTCAGCTCGCCGCGATCGATGCGGTGCGTGCGTCCTGCCTCGCCGCGCCTGTGCGGAGCGTGCTGTCTCCGATCCAGCAGGCCGAGCGCGAGGACGCCATCGCCGACTGGCTCACCGATCACGGCCTCGACGCCGGCATTGCGGGACCGCTTGCCGAAACTGCCGTGACGCTCGACGCACTCGACCGGATTGCCGAGGCGGTCGGCGGACCGCCGCTCGACGCGGCCCTCCGGTGGACAGCCGCCGGCTGTTCGGTCCGCGGCATCGCCTCGGAGATTCAGGAAGCCGCGATGCGGATCTCCGGCCTCGTCATGGCCATCAAGGGATTCACGCACATGGACCAGGCCACGGTGGCGGAGCCCGTGGACCTGACGTTGAGCCTGGGCAACACCGTCACCGTGCTCAAATCCAAGGCGCGGGCGAAATCGGTCGCCGTCGAGGTGACCGTGGAACCCGGCCTCCCGCGCGTCCGCGGCTTCGGCGGCGAGCTCAACCAGATCTGGGCGAATCTGATCGACAACGCGCTCGATGCCGTTCCTGACTCCGGTCGGGTCGAGGTGACCGCGAACCGTGAGCGGCAGCGCGTCGTGGTTCGCGTCGTCGACAACGGGGCGGGCATTCCACCCGAGATCCGCGAGCGCCTGTTCGAACCGTTCTTCACCACCAAGCCGGTCGGGAAAGGCACCGGCCTGGGCCTCGATATCGTGCGGCGCCTGGTCAGCCACAACGACGCCGAGATCGAGGTCGAGACGGCTCCCGGGCGAACAGAGTTTCGGGTCTCCCTTCCGCTCGCCGAGATCGATGGAGCCGGCGGATCACGGTGAACAAGCCCGTACTTCTTGTCGTTGACGACGATGCGCAGGTGCTCGCGGCGGTGCGCCGCGATCTCCGCGCGCGGTACCGTGAGTCCTACACGATCGTCAGCGCGTCCTCGGGCGAAGAGGCGCTCGCCACCATCCGCGAACTCAAGGCGCGAGGCGACTCGCTGGCCATCGTGATCAGCGACCAGCGGATGCCGGGCATCCAGGGGACCGACGTGCTCGCGCAGTCCCGCGACGTGTATCCGCTGGAACGCCTCTTCCCGGTAGTCGACGATCTGCTCGACGACTGGCAGGCCGAGTATCTCCCCGAGGCGAAGGGACTGAGGCTGGTCGGACACCAGTGGTCGCCTCGATCGCACGAGATCAAAGACTTCCTCGCCGGCAATCTCATCCCCTATCGCTGGCTCGATGTGGCGCGGAACCCGGACACGCGAAGCCTGCTGGACGCTGCCGGGATTGGCGCCGGCGAGCTTCCCGCGCTGTTCTTCGAGGATGGGTCCGCGCTGCGCAACCCCGAGCCACGTCAAGTGGCCGAACGCCTCGGTCGATCGCTTTCGGCCACCCACGATCTGTACGACCTTGTGATTGTGGGCGCCGGTCCCTCGGGCCTCGGGGCGGCGGTGTACGGCGCATCAGAGGGGTTGCGGACCTTGCTGCTCGATCGGCACGCGCCCGGCGGGCAGGCGGGCAGCAGTGCCAGAATCGAGAATTATCTCGGGTTTCCAGCCGGGGTCACCGGCAGCGAACTGACGCGGCGCGCCGTGACGCAGGCGCAGCGCCTTGGCGCGGAGTTCCTCGTGCCGCTCGAAGTGACCGGGGTGTCCATCGACGCGGGATACAAGCACCTGACGCTCAGCGACGGCCGGGAGATCCTCACGCGGACCATGCTGGCCGCGACCGGCATGGAGTACCGCGAGCATCCTGCGCCGGGCGTGGCGGCCCACACGGGCGCGGGGGTGTATTACGGGACGGCGACGACGGAGGCGCCGGCGTTCAGCGACCGGCGTGTTCTCGTGATCGGCGGCGGGAACTCGGCCGGACAAGCGGCCATGTATCTGGCGCGCTACGCGAAGGACGTGCAGATCGTGGTGCGCCGCGAGTCCCTGCGCGACACCATGTCGCAGTACCTCGTCGATCAGATCGAAAAGACCGCGAACATCCGGCTCCGGGCCCGGACGGAGGTCGAACGTGTCGAAGGAAGCGGCCACGTGGAACGTGTCGCGCTCAAGCTGGACGACGCAAGTCAGGTGGAGGATGTCGACGCGGTGTTCGTGTTCATCGGCACCAGGCCGCGAAGCGACTGGCTCCCCGCCGGCGTGCTGCGCGATCCGAAGGGGTTCGTGCTCACCGGCCGGGACCTGTTCACGGACGGCGCGTACGCGCGCACCTGGAAGGAGCCGCGCGAGCCGCTGCCCCTCGAAACCAGCGTGGCGGGCGTGTTCGCGGCTGGCGATATCCGCGCCGGCGCGATGAACCGGGTGGCGTCAGCCGTCGGCGAGGGATCGATGGCGGTGCGGTTCGTTCACGAATACCTGGCGCTGACCTGAACCCCTGTCCGCCTTCGCGGCTTCGCCGCTACGGCGAGACAGACTTCGCCTGCGCGTTACTTGCTTCGCTGAAAAGGTTAATGCTCGCTGGCTCCAGACTCGCCTGCCTGGACGAAGCTCGGCCGAAGGCCGAGCGAAGTCTGGCTGGGTGTGCGGGACGATTTCCGCAACTGGCTGCTGAAAGCTGGGAGACGCGCGCGACTGGTTGGCCTCGGGGATCGCGCCGCGTCTCCTAATCGTCTTACATCGGCTCCAGAACGTGCCGCATGAAATCGTCCCAATCGGCCACGGTAAGATCGGCGTCCGGTGATGGGTCTTGCAGCTTGTTCGCGTTGAACCAGACGGCCGTCATGCCAGCCGCCTTGGCACCCGCGACGTCCGTGTCCAGTCGATCTCCCACAAACCAGATGTCGCCTGGCTGAATTCCGAGTCTTGCCGCCGCTGTCTCGAACAGGAGCACGTTCGGCTTTCGGACCGAGTAGTCCGCGGACACGACGACAAACGCGAGGTAGTCAGCGAGACCGTGCTTGCTGAGTTCGTAGCGAATGACCGGTTCGCTGAAGCTTGTGTTGCTCACGACGGCGGACGGCAGACTCAATCGATGGCACTGCTCGAGCGCCTGACGGGCCCCTGGCATCGCCCTCGCCTGCACCGACGCCTTCCAAAACCCCATTTCGAGTTCGGCCATTGGGACGTCGAATCGAATCCCAAAGAAATCATGAATCAGTCTGGTGAGCGCCGGCCACGCCGCCTCGAGATGGACGCCGTCCCGGCGGCCCGCGACCTCAGTCGTGACCCGACTCGCCCTCTCCAGAACCTGCTCCAAACTGACGGATGCCGGTCGAAAAGAGGCGCGCGACAGCAACCATTCATTCCCGGCCCGCAGGTCGACACTGACTTCTTCGACGAGTGTGCCGCCGTAATCAAAAAGCAATCCTTGCGGTCCCATCTCGAATTGTCCACTCACGAACAGGGAGGCGCTCGTTCTTGTCCGCCCAACGTTCTGCCGCTCAGCCGCGAGCGGCGCTCACGAACTCACGAAGTGGGCCGAGCGGCGGCGCGCCGCTCGTCGGCTGCGGCGGCCTGTTGGGCGGCCTTCGTCGAAGCCAGCCACGAAGCAAAGTCTCTCAGCCATTGTCGCTGTTCATCAGTCTCCGGTACCTCGAGACCGCGTGACTGCGCGATCGTCCTGAGCGCAGTGACGGGATCAATTCCGGTGGCCACCAGAACTCCACCCACGATCAACGGCAACGATTACCGTGCCGCCCAATGCGGGAGTGCGGTGGTGAGCCAGGGCACGTAGGTGATGAGCAGCACGCCGACGTGCAGCACGATGATAATCGGCAGCACGGCACGGAAGACCGTCGGCACCGGCTTGCCGAAACGGTAGGACGCCATGTACACGTTCAGCCCCACAGGTGGCGTCAGATACCCGAGCTCCATGTTCGCCAGAAAGATGACTCCGAGCTGGATCGGGTCAACGCCGTATGCGTGCCCGAGCGGCACGAGCAGCGGCACCTGAATCACGATCGCCGAGTAGATGTCCATCAGGCAGCCGACGACGATGAGAAACAGGTTGAGGAGGAGCAGGAACAGGATCTTCGAGTGCACGGCGCTCACGGTCCAGTCCACCGCGCGAGCGGGGATCTCCGCATCGACAAGATAATTCGTAAAACCAAGCGCCACGCCCAGCACGAGCAGGATGCCGCCGATGAGCAGCCCGCACTCGGTCAGCACACGCGGCAGATCGCGGACTACACCCAAATCGCGATGCAGCACGGTTTCGACGATGAAGACGTAGAGTGCCGTCACAGCGGCAGCCTCGACCGTCGTCGCCAGGCCGTTGAACAGGGCGGCGAACGCGACGACCGGCGTCAGCAGCTCCCATTTCGCGTCCCACAGCGCCGCTCGCGCCTCACGCACGTCGAAGCGCCCCTCCGCCCGCGCGCTCGCTCGTCCCTGGCGAACGCCCCACCATGCGGTGACCAGTGTCATGAACGCCGCCGGCACGAGGCCGCCGAGGAACATCTGCTTGATATCGATGCGCGCGACGATCCCGTAGACGATAAGCGGGAGGCAGGGCGGAAGGAGCATGCCGAGCGAGCCGGCCCCGGTGACGAGCCCCAGCGCATCGCGCTCTGAGTACCGGGCGCCGATCAGAATCGGCATGAGCAGGCCGCCGAGCGCCAGAATGGTGACGCCGGACGCGCCCGTGAACGACGTAAAGAACGTGCAGACCAGCACCGTCACGATGGCCGGTCCACCGCGGAATCGACCGAACAGCACATTGAATACGCGCACCAGCCGCTCGGGCGCGGCGCTTTCGGCGAGCAGATAGCCGGCCAGCGTGAACAGCGGAAGCGCCGGGATCGCCGGGTTGGTGACGAGCGAGTAATGCGAGACCGAAATCGCCGCGATCGGATTCTCGCTCCACCAGAACAGGACGAGCGCGGTGCCGCCGAGCGTCACGAACGCCGGCGTGCCCAGCACGGTGGCCACCGCGAGCGTCACCAGCGCCGGCACGAAGAGTCGCGTCGATGCGTCCGGCACGGTGGCGACCAGGATTCCGGCGGCGATTGCCGATGCGAGCGCCATCAGGCGTCCGTTCCAGTCGCTCGACGCGCGATACAGCAGCCGCGCGGCGATCGCGGCGAATCCAATCGGCAGCGCGGCCTCGATCGCCCATACCGGGACGCCATATACCAGGATCTTTCCGAACCGCTGCTCGGCCTGGACGAACTGATAGCTTCCAACCGAGAGGAACACCGCCACGAGGCAGCCGACCGCACCCGTGAATATGCGCGCGATCGTTTGCGCGCGGCCTTTCAGCACGCTGTCGCCAAGCGTCGACAGCAGGAGCAGGCGCCCCTCGCGCGCGGCGATCATGCCGCCGAGCATGCCGGCCACCAGGCCGAGGTGTTGAACGATGAGCGGCGCGGCCGCGATGCCGACGCCAACGATGCCTCTCAGGAGGGCGTCGGCGATCGGCACGACGACCATTGCCGCGAGAGTGATCGAAATCGCGAGGTCTTCTGCTCGCTGCAGCGGACCACGAGCCTGCGAACGCCCGGCGATCGCCGGGCTCGTCGCGGGCCCGGCCGCTGTCGGTGCGGTCGACATGGTCGTGCTACCGGTGAGCGGACCGGTACTCCGCGACGCGCGCTCTGGCCTGGTCGAACATGTCTTCAGGCACCATCGCCCCGCGAAGCCGCGGGTAGGCGCCTTCGGCGAACACCCGCCACTCGTCTTCGAGCTGCGGTGTCACAGCGTGCACCTGCAGGCCCGACCTCGCCTTCATGGTCGCCACCGCCTGGTCGTTCTCCTGGCGGCTCGCCTGGCGGATCCGGTTGCCGGTCTCTGTGGCGATCTGCAGGAACTGATCGCGGAGCGCCGGCGGTACCGCGTCCCACGTCTGTTTGGTGACGACCGTCGCGCCGACGATCGGCGCCCAGTTCAGTTCGAGCATGTGTTTCGTGACCGTGTAGTACTGCCCAGCCAGCGCCAGCAGCGGCAACGTGGGCACGGCGTCGACGCCGCCGGTCTGCAGTTGGATGAGCGCGTCGGCAACCTCGAGCGGCACCGGTTTGTAGCCGAACGCCTGCATGATCTGCATTTGTTTGGTGCTGCCCGACGCCGTGACGAAAATCTTCATGCCCTTGAAGTCGGCAGGACGCGTCGCCGGGCTGCGCGAGAAGAAACGCGCCCAGCCGCTGTCGCCCCAGAACAACGCGACGAACCCCCTGGCCGCCAGCCGCTTTTCGAGATCGGGGCGCAGCTTGTCGATCACGTACTCTTCTTCCGCCAGCGACTTGAACAGCATCGGGATTTCCTGCAGCGCGGCGACCGACGGATCGATCTCCGTCAGACCGCCGACCGACAGCATCCCGGCCTGCAACTGGCCCGTACTCATGCGCTTGACGACGTCGGCCTCGCTGCCCTGCGTGCCGCCGGGATAGACCACGAGATCGACCTGGCTGTCGCTCGCCTTGCGCCACTTCTCGCCCATCTCGAGGAGCATGCGGTGATACGAGGAATCTCTGGGAGCGACCGTCGCGAGCTTGATCCGGACCCGCTCGGCAGCACCCCCCACGACCGTTGCGGGAGACGAACCAATCACGATCGCCGCGAGCGCGGCCGGAATCAGTCGTGAACGCGGACGCATCATCGACCTCCTGGATCTACCTGGCGAACAGATCGTCTTCGCGCGTGCGCAGCCAGCGCGCGCGGCGTTGCGACACGAGGTTCTGCAGCCGCCACTCCGGCTTCGCATCCGGGTCGATCGCCAGAGCGCGTGTGATCAGCGAATCGAACTCCGCGCGATCCTGGTTCGGCACCGACACCGATTCGGCGAGCGAGACGAACGGCGATGCGAGCTGCCCCTTGGTCAGCGCCACCTCTCGATCGAAGTGCTGCCGTGCTCGGACGATCGGATCGCCGCTGACACCCTGTCGCGAGAGCTCGTAGGTGATCAGGAATTCGTGAATCGCGCCCGAGCCGAAGTCCGGGTCCAGCTCGAACGCCCGATCGATCAGCGCTTCGACGATCGGTTGATCGGCGATGAGGTCGGGATTGTCCTTGGCCAATGAAATCGCGAGCCCCCACGCGGAGGCGCTCCAGTACAAGAGCGGCACGTCGGCCGCTTTCGTCACGCGCACGGCCGGTTTGGGGTCGCGCCGCAGCGCCTGACTGAAGCCGCGATGCCGCACGTCCAGGCCGCGGAGGCCGTAATCGCGCGCGCGCAGGTAGAGCCGTCGCGCTCTGACGCGCAGCGCCGTCGCCTTCTCCAAGTTCTGCGTCTCCATGACGTCGGCGTCCTGATGGACGTAGACGTTGGCGTATTGCGTGAAGCCACTCGCCGCGGCGAACAGCAGGCCCTGATGGTTCGGGCTTTCGGCCAGCAGGCTCTCGACCAGCTTCAGGCTGAACGGCACCGCCTGTCCGATCAGCTCCACGTCATCGTCGGCGGCGAACGTGGTCCCGCTGGCGGCCAGCGAGTCGCCCAGCTTGTTGATCGCCACTCGCTTCACGGTGGCGCACCCAGCCGTCGCGAGCAGCACAACGGACAACAGGACGCAGACCCTCCAGCGGCGAGAACGATATGTGGATGTCGGTCTCTTCATGACTTCGCCAAGCGCTCCAATGCGGCGCTCCCTTCATTGAGCTACTGAAGGGCACGCGAGCAAATGTTACATTGAGTCGCATCGTCATCGTCCTGGCGCTCCTTCGGTTTGCTCGCGATCCCCACATAGTGCCGTTCAGGATCCGCATGGCTGCGAAGGATGTATACGAACCGCTTCTCTGCTCCATCCATGCGACGCGATCAGCATGAGTCGCGCCATCACGGGATTCGCCTGGCACGGTGACGGATTCCCCGACGTTCGGGATCCGGTCGTGCAGGCGACCCGGCGACGCCCGGCGTCGACGGGCTTCCGGGGAGGCTTGGGAGGCGCGCCGTGGGTAGAATCAACGGCCGTGCGCAGGACGGAGATTCTCGCGAGCGCGTCCTGCTTCGCAGGGCCGCAGGGGAGACAGTATGACTCGATGGACAATATTCACTTCTACATCGTCCTGATCACCATGCGGCAATCGGCGGTTCTCACGAGCGGTCAAGCGTTGTCGGTTCGCACGTTCGAGGATGCGGCGTCCGAATGGACGGTGGCCGCTGATCTTGGGACGCGGTTGCGCGCCGCGGTCAAGGAAGAAGTGAGCAGGTTCATCAACGCGTGGGGGATCGCAAACCGGAAGCAAGGTCTGTGAATCTCATCACGTCGCCTACGGCTTCCCCACACCGGGTCGCTTCAGAATGCGCGACGCTTTTCGCAACGTCCCGCCCGGAGTTGCACGCCCGGTGCCGGCGACCGGCAATCCCTCGGCGCGAGCCGCTGTCACCAATCGTCCATCGAACGCCACGAACGTAACAGGTCGCGCCAGCTGCCGCTGAAGGTACAGGCAACTGGCAAGCTGCACGGCATCGCCGGCTCGCAGTGGATGCCGGAGGAGCAGCGCTCGCGCACCCGCCGTCACCTCAGGAATCAACTCGACAATCGCGAGCGCGGGGAGGTCACTCGTTGCCGCCGTGCCCGAGGCGAGCAGCCGGCGGACCGACGTACTGCCCGCCTCGCGGACGTACCGCTTCACGAGCGCGCTCGCGTCAAAGTAGCGCGTCACGCCCGATCGATCCGATCCTCGACGATCGCTTCCGCAACCGACGGGCCGCGACTGCGAACGGGGCGAAACGGCACGAGCCGCCGGTTCTCGAGACGTGTCACCGCGCCAATATCCTTCAGGCGCTCCAGAGCAGCGTCGTCCGTCCCGGCCCCGGCGAGAGGTTTCAGCTCCGCCACCGCCTGGCCTCGATCGGTAATCACCAGCGTCTGGCCCTGACGGACTCTCTGCAGGTACCCTCCGAGCCTGGTCTTCAATTCGCGGGCACCAACCCTCGCATGGGCCATGTGGTCATGATGACCACATCGGGCTCCCTTGTCAACGAGGCCCGAAGCGTCTTATTTCCCCGGTTGCATCCCGCACGCCTTGTATGCCGCAGCGCCGTCCGCTGAAGACAGGTAGCTCAAGAGTGCTCGCGCGGCCTCCGGCGCTTTCGCATGCGTCGAGATGAACCCGACCAGCCCCGTCGGCGTCGAGATCTCGCGCGGCAGCTGTCCCACCATCTCGACGCCCGGATCATTTACTTCGCTCGAGAACGTCACCGCGAAATCGATCTCGCCCCTCGTGACCAGCTGCATGAGGCTGACGCCCTGGATCCGCTTGATCTTCGGCTGCAGCTGGTCGTAAATCCCCAGCTGCTTCTGCGTCGCATCGAAGCTGACGCCGGCAGCGCCTCCACGGCCGCCCGCCCCGTCCGGAAATGAAATGAACTTCGCTCCGAGGAGCAGTCGCTTGACCGCGTCGGGCGTCGAGATGTCCGGCCTGGGCGCCCCCCTTTTCACGACGATCACCATGGGAACCTTCGCCAGCGGCGTCTCCGTGCTCGCGATGACGTGTCCGGATGCGATCACGTCCTGATACGGCGGCTGCACGATGGGTACATCGAACACGTCGCCCTGAACGACCCGCTGGTGCGTAGCTCCGCCCGAGCCGATGGTCGCGGTGAGCTTGTGGCCGGTCTTGCGTTCGAACTCCGGCGCGATGCGATCGACCGCGCATCGCATGCCGCCGGGCGCGATGAGCGTGACCTCGTCGGCCGCCGCCACGTATGAGGTCACGACAGAGAGAACCGCGATGGTCGACGACAGCAGATACTTCACGGTGTCCTCCTCATGAGGATGCGGCCGATCTGTTCCCAGGTGAACGCCTTGCCGTCAATGACGAGCAACGGCACCGCCCGTGTCCGGGTTCCATTCAATGTGCCCGACGAGCCGCGGTCGGCGGTGAGCTGCCAGCCGGATTCCGTGGGCTGTAGAGGACGAGCCGCCACCTCCTGCTGCATCTTCGCGTACAAACGCTGGAATACGGTACGACGTCCGGAACCCTGACCTCGAGCACCCGACGTTTGCGGGCGGCGTCCACATCAGGACCTTGACTCCGTGGGCGCGCGGACGTATACCTCAGCGCGCAAGGATCCGGTTCAGAAAGCCTCGGCGCGGGAGCGAACGAACGTCCGCATTCGACGAATGCGAGGTGGAGAGATGCACGCAGTGATGCGGACCCTGGTCTTGTCGGCGGGCGTCGCGATGATGCCGGCCATCGCGCTCGCGCAGGCAGTCATTGCCGGATCGGTCAAAGATCCCTCCGGCGCCGTGCTCCCCGGCGTCACTGTGGAGGCGGCCAGCCCCGAGTTGATCGAGAGAATCCGGACGGCGGTCACCGACGGCACGGGTCAGTACCGCATCGAAGACCTTCGACCCGGCACCTACACGGTGACGTTCACCCTGCCGGGATTCGCGACCCTGAGGCGCGAAGGCATCGAGCTGACCGGAACGTTCGTGGCGACGATCGCGGTCGAGCTCAAGATCGGCGCCGTCGCGGAAACGGTGACGGTCACCGGTGAGAGCCCGGTCGTCAACATTCAGAGCGCACGGCGGGAATTGACGTTGAACAATGACGTCCTCAAGGCCCTCCCCACGGTCCGCAGCTACAACGCGATGGTCTCTGTCGTGCCCGGCGTCACCACCAATCTGAACGACGTCGTCACCGCAACGGCGACGACGCAGTTTCCAATCCACGGCGGGCGCAACAACGAAGGGCGCCTGATGATCGACGGGCTGAACATCGGGAATCCGCCGGGGGGCAATCAACCGACCTCGTACATTGCGGACGTCGGCAACGCCCAGGAAGTCACCTTCACGACGGCTGGCGGACTGGGCGAATCGGAAACTGCCGGCCTGGTGATGAGCGTCGTGCCCAAAACCGGCGGCAACAGAACATCGGGGTCGTTCTTCATGAGTTTCACCGGCGAGAAGTTGTCCGGTGACAATTTCAACGACTCGCTGAGGACTGCCGGGCTCACCGCCCCGACGCCGCTCTCGAAGGTGTACGACTTGAACGGAGCCTTCGGTGGTCCGATCATGCACGACAAAGTCTGGTACTTCGTGAACGCACGCACGCAGGGCAGCCGGAGAACCATCGCAAACGTGTACTACAACCTGAGCGCAGGCGACGCGACCCAGTGGTTGTACTCGCCGGATTTGAGCCGTCCCGCCTTCAACGATCGGACCTCCGAAAACGTCAGTGGACGCATCACCTGGCAGGTGAGCACGCGCAACAAGGTGGGCGTTTTCTGGGACGAGCAGGCGAACTGCCGGACGTGCACGGGTCTGACGACGGGGATCACCGATCCGCCGCGCGTGTCGCCCGAAGCCCGCGGCATCAGCCAGACCAAGCCGCTCCGCGTCACGCAGCTGACCTGGTCGTCGCCCTACACGAACAAGCTGCTCCTCGATGCCGGCTGGGGCGGAATCTATTACGGGTGGGGCAATTTCGAGCGCAATCCGAACCCGACACACGATCTGATCAACGTCGTCGAACAATGTGCCGCCGGGTGCGCGGCGAACGGCGGCATTCCGGGCCTGGTGTACCGATCGCAGGACTGGGGTCAGAACGCCGCCGGCTCGTACAACTGGCGCGCATCCGCCTCGTACGTGACCGGGCGCCAGAGCCTCAAGGTGGGATACCAAGGTACCTACATGAGCGACATCCGGACCTGGTCCACGAACAGCCAGAATCTCGCTTTTCAATTCAACAACGGCGTGCCGAACCGGCTCACCGAATCAATATCGCCATGGGTGAACGATGGGCAGGGAGCCTGGCATGCGGTGTTCGTGCAGGAGCAGTACACGTCCGGACGCCTCACTCTTCAAGGCGCGCTCAGGTTCGACCATTCCGCCAGTTGGTACCCGGAGCAGAAGGAAGGGCCGTCACGATTCCTGCCCACGGCGCTCGTCATTCCCAGAACGCCGGGCGTCGATGCCTACAAGGACATCACGCCGAGAATGGGCGTGGCATACGACGTGTTCGGCAACGGCAGGACGGCCTTCAAGTTCAACGTCGGGGAGTACCTCGAAGGCATGGGGATTTCCAACAACTGGGCCAATGCGAATCCGACGCTGCGGATGCCCTGCACGGTTGGTCCGTTTGCGCCGTGCGGCGTCACACGGGCGTGGACCGACTCCAACAACAACTTGAGGCCCGACTGCGATCTGCTGGACGGCGCCGCACAGGATCTCCGGACCAGCGGCGGCGATGTCTGTGGGGTGATCTCGAATCTGGCCTTTGGAACGACGACACAGACCAACAATTTCGATCCGGCGCTGCTGACCGGCTGGGGCGTTCGCCCGTCGGACTGGACACTCGGCGCCGCCGTCCAGCAGCAGATTCTGCCTCGCGCGTCGATTGAGGTGGCGTACACGCGGCGCTGGTACAACCATTTCACCGTCTATGACAACCAGCTTGCAGCGGCGGGAGATTACACGCAGTACAGCATCACGGTGCCTTCGGACACACGGCTGCCCGGCGGAGGCGGATACGTCGTGTCGGGTCTCTACGACGTGGCGCCCAGCCTCGCCGGACGCGTGAGCAATCTCGTCACGGACGCGAAGAACTACGGCAAGTGGACCAACAACTTCAACGGGGTCGACCTCACGCTGAACGTGCGGACCGGCGCGGGCTGGACGTTGCAGGGCGGTACCAGCACGGGCCAGACAGCAGCCGACAACTGCGAGGTGAGGAACAGCCTGCCGGAAATGGGCAGCACGCCCGCCGTCAACCTCGCGCAGGGACTCCCTGGTCTCACGACCTCACCCGTGAGCCCGACAAACCCGTACTGCCACGTCAACTACGGCTGGCTGACGCAATTGCGGGCGCTGTCGTCCTACGTCATTCCGAAAATCGACGTCCAGTTCAGCGGCGTCTTCCAGAGCAAGCCAGGGGCGCTGCTTGCGGCGAACTACGCTGTTCCAGGCGCGGAGATCGCGCGGATTCTTGGTCGCGCCCCTGCCGGCAACCCGGCCAACGTCACGATCAATATCCTTGCGCCCGGTGAGAGGTATGGCGATCGCGTCAACCAGCTCGACTTCCGCGCGGCGAAAATCCTGAAGTTCGGGCGCACGCGCACGATGGTCGGGATCGATCTCTACAACGCTCTCAACGCCAGCGCGGTGCTCACCTACAACAACGCCTTCGTCCCGGGTGGAACGTGGCTGCAGCCGCAGACCGTACTCACGGCTCGACTGATCAAGTTCTCGGCGGAGATCACATTCTGACGGTCCAGGCCCCGCTCCCTTCCTGCGTCCTGCTCGCGCAATCAATCCCGGTTGGTGCTCCAGCCTGCCTGTGCCAAGATGTGCCGTCAGCCCGACCCACAGGGCGAAGTCTTCTGGAGGAATGCATGCGAAATCAATTCAGCAACACAGCTGCCGCGTGTGCGCTCGCGATCGCCTGTCTGGCGAGCGCCGCCGGCGCGCGGACTCCGGCACCGGCGGCTCAGGCCGCGCCGGCTCCCCCCGTCAGCAGCGCGGTCGCCGCGCCGACCTACACCTCCATTCCTCTGGAAATCGCCGTCAACCGGCCCGCGGCCGAGGTGTGGAAGCGCATCGGCAAGTTCTGCGATATCGGCGAATGGCTGCGGATCCCGTGCACGATCACGTCGGGCAAGGACGGTGAATTTGGCGCGGTACGTTCCGTCGCGAACGAGGTCCTCGTAGGAAAGACCGAACTGTCCTACACCTACACCCAACCGGTGAGGGACGGCCGGCCGTACAATCTCTATCACGGCACGCTCGAGGCGAGGCCCGTGACGCCCGACGCCGCCCGCGAAGCGGACAGGGCGCGAAGAGTGACACAGTTCAACGCGGCGCTCGCGAACATGAAAATCCTCGCTGAAGGCGGCACGCTGCCGCCGGCCCCCGCTCGCGGCCGCGGCGCCCCAGCGAGCGGCGTCGCGGGCCGCGAAAACTGACGCATTGTCAACGGCTTCGCTTAGAATGAGCGCTCTTTGGACAGCGGAGCGCGTTCCGCCCATTTGAAGGAGCGAGACATGCGAGTGAAGGCGCTGGTTGGGTTCCCGACGCTGGTGCTCATGCTGTTTGTCGCGGCGTCGGCGCAGCAACCCGCGCCGGTGAAAGCGCCGGCCAGACCGCAGGTCGTCGCCGCGATCGCTCAGACGAAGGAAACCCAGGCCGCCATCACGCCGCAGATGGCGCTGCAGATGCTGAAGGACGGCAACGAACGGTTTGTCAGCGGAACGATGAAGAAGCGGGACTTGACGAAGCAGGTGAAGGCGACCAGCACCGGACAGTTCCCGTTCGCCACCATCGTCGGCTGCATGGATTCGCGCGCCGCACCGGAGTTGATTTTCGACCAGGGCATCGGCGACGTGTTCTCGCCGCGCGTCGCCGGCAACTTCGCGAACGACGACATCATCGGGAGCCTCGAGTACGGCTCCGGGGCGATGGGCGCCAGGGTGATCGTCGTGCTCGGACATTCCGACTGCGGCGCCATCAAGGGCGCGTGCGACAACGTGAAGCTCGGCGATCTCCTTCCCGCCACGCTGGCCAGCATCAAGCCTGCGATCGACGCGGTGCCCAACGACGGCTCGCCGCGCAACAGCAAGAACTATGCGTTCGTGCAGCGCGTGGCCGACAAGAACGTCACGCTGGCGGTGAAGCGGATCCGGGACAAGAGCTCCCTGCTGCGCGGGATGGCCGACAAGGGCGAGATCAAGATCGTCGGCGCGATGCTCGACGTCAAGACGGGGAAGGTGACGTTCGTCGAGTAGCGCCCTGAGGCCATCATGGCCGGCGAGCCGCGACCGCCGGTGATCCCGTGCCCCACGAAACGGCGCTGATCTCGACGATCGCCGTCTGCCTCGCCCTCGCCTTCGTCGGGGGTTACGTCGCTTTCCGGCTGAGGCTGCCGCCGCTCGTCGGCTACCTCCTCGCGGGGATCGTGGTCGGCCCGTTCACGCCCGGGTTCGTCGCCGACACGAAGCTCGCGCCGGAGCTCGCGGAGATCGGCGTCATCCTCCTGATGTTCGGCGTCGGGATGCACTTCTCGGTGCGCGATCTGCTCGCGGTCCGCGCCGTCGCGATCCCGGGGGCGGTCGCGCAGATCATCGTCGCGACGGCACTGGGGCTGGGCCTCGCGCACCTCTGGGGGTGGAGCGCCGGTGGCGGCATCGTCTTCGGGCTGGCCCTCTCCGTTGCGAGCACGGTCGTGCTGATGAAGGCCCTCGAGTCACGCGGAGGAGCGGGGACGACCGAGGGACGCATCGCGGTCGGCTGGCTGATCGTCGAGGACCTGCTGATGGTGCTCGTGCTCGTGCTCCTGCCGGTTCTCTCCGGCTCGGGGTCGGACGCGTCGAGGACTGTTTCGTCGGGGCTCGTCGCGACCCTCGGGATCACGCTCGGAAAGCTCGCCGTCTTCGTCGCCGCGATGTTCATCGTCGGCGCCCGCCTGTTCCCCTGGATCCTCCATCACGTCAGCCGCACCGGCTCGCGCGAGCTCTTCACGCTCGGCGTGATCGCCTTGTCGCTCGGCGTGGCCTATTTCTCGGCGCACCTCTTCGGAGTCTCGTTCGCGCTCGGGGCCTTCTGCGCCGGCGTCCTCGTGAACGGCTCGCACCTCTCCGACCGGGCCGCCGCGGACATCAAGCCCTTCGAGGACGCATTCTCGGCCCTCTTCTTCGTCGCGGTCGGAATGCTGTTCGATCCGGCGATCCTGGTGCAGGAGCCGCTGCGCGTGCTCATGGTGCTCGGGGTCATCGTCGCGGGGAAGTCGCTTGCCGCGTTCGGCGTCGTGCTGCTCCTGAAGCAGCCGGTGCGAACGGCGCTGACCGTTTCGGCGGCCCTGGCGCAAATCGGAGAGTTCTCCTTCATCCTCATCGGACTCGGCGTCGCGCTCGGGTTGCTGCCGAAGGAAGGGCAGAGCCTCGTCCTTGCCGGCTCGCTGCTCTCGATCGCGATGAACCCGCTCGTCTTCCGGCTCGTCGTGCGCCGGGGACCCTGAGGCGGCCGAAGCCCCGCTCGCAGTCGCGCACCAGGGTCGCGAGCAGCTCGTCCATGGTCGTCACATGTCATTAATGGCCACCACGCGGGCAGTCCATGGGCAGAAGCGGCCACCTCCGAAGCTCACGCCTGCTTTTTCGACATCCGAAGGACGTCCATCGCACAGCTCGATCGTGCCCTCCGCAAAGGAGACGTCCACAAGGTGCCAGCTCCACCCGCGATTCACCTCGGTGCCGTCCACGATTCTTCCATTCGGTATTCGACCCCCGGAACCTGCCTGGGCCCGGAGCGCCGCGGCAATCTGATCTTCCCCGACGAGCCGCACCCTGAAGCTCTCGTCTCCTACCTGAAAGGTGACGACTGCCACGCGCGAGGGTGGCATCGGATTTCCTCCACAACCGAGCTCACAGACGATCGTCAGGAGCGGAAGTCCCCAGCGGATCATGGTTGTCACTCCAGGCCCTCGAGTACGCCCTCATGATCGCGGCGAGCGTCTTCGTGCGTCGCACGCAGTGTAGTCGATTGAGAAACTCAACGGAATCGAACACGACGTCCGTCGTGCCATCGCGACACGGCGGAGCAGACCACGAGGTACATCATCAAGCGGATCGCGGCAGCAGACCGTCGGATCCATGTTTTGGAATGCAACGGACATCGGACCGCGATTCTTCGACTGGATCTGTCGCTAATTCATTGACTTTTCGCGGATCGCCTGAATATTCTTCGCTCTGCATGCCTCCCGTGGGTGTCATGTATGCAGGCCGTCGACACGTTCGTGACTTCTCGCCTTTTGGGAGCGAGTGTTCGAAAGAGGACATCTATCATGCGCGTCTCGACGAAGGGCCTGGCAATTCTCGCGGTCCTTCTCCTGCCCGGAACTGTCTTTGCGCAAGCCGTCCTGACGGGCACGGTTCGTGACCCATCGGGGGCGGTGCTGCCCGGCGTCACCGTCGAGGCCGCCAGCCCGGCGCTTATCGAAAGAACGCGCTCGGGGACGACCGACGGAACGGGGCAGTACCGGATCATCGATCTGCGGCCGGGCACCTATGCCCTGACGTTCACGCTCCCCGGCTTCACCACCGTCAGACGCGCGAACATCGAGCTCTCCGGCACGCAGACGGTCACGCTTCCGATCGAAATGCGCCTGGGCGCCATCGCGGAAACGGTGACGGTCACGGGCGAAACGCCGCTGGTCGACGTGCAGAGCGCCAGGCGGGAGGTCGTCATGAACAAGGACGTCATCCAGGCGCTGCCGGCGGCGCGCGCCGTCGGGGCGCTGCTCAACGCGACTCCGGGCCTGACCGTCGACAACAACGGTCCGGCGCTGTCGCCAACGATGACGTTCTTCAATGCGCACTCGAGCGCGGCGAATTCGACCGGGGTTGCCGGCGAAGGCCGGATGACGGTCAACGGCATGACCATCGCGGCCGCGAGGAGCGGCGGTGTGTCGTCGTACGTGTATGACACGCCCAACTCGCAGGAAGTGGCCATCACCGTCGGCGGCGGACTCGGCGAAAGCGACATCGGAGGCCCGGTGATGAACCTGGTGCCGAAGTCGGGCGGCAACACCTTCGCAGGCACCGCGTTCTTCAATGAGGCCGGCGGTTGGTCGCGCGGCACGAACCTGACCGACGACCTCCGCGCGATAGGCCTGACGCAAACCCCCGGCATCATCCGGTCGTATGACGCAAGCGGATCGTTCGGCGGTCCGATCAGGAAGGACCGCCTCTGGTTCTACGGCAGCTATCGCAACCTCGACACGCAGACGGCGATGGAAGGCATCACCGCCAACGCCAACGCCGGCGACGCGTCGCGCTGGGACTGGGTGGGCTCACCGATCAACGCCCGTCTGGTGCAGGACCGCCAGATGATCATCGGCCGTCTGACGGGCCAGGTTGGAAGAAACAGGATCTCGTTCAATTCCGAATACCAGCATCGCTGCGAGGGCACGCCGCTGAAAGTCGACACGCCCGGGTGCCACAATCGCGGCGAGGACTGGATCGGCCTTGGCAACAACGCCGCGCCGTTCCAGTCGCCGGAAGCGACGTCGACGGCCGCGCGCGGCTACTTCGATGCGCCGTACTACCTGAATCAGATTTCCTGGACGATGCCGGCGACCAACAAACTGCTCGTCGAGGCCGGCTTTGCCGCGTTCCGCTACAACCCGCTCTTCGGCTTTCCACCGCCGGACGGCATCACGACCCTGATCCCGGTGCAAGAGCAGTCGAACGCGGTCAATCCGGCCACCGGCCTGCGCTTTGCGCCGCAGCCCAACTTCACCTATCGCGGTGTCGAGCAATGGGGCTGGGCCGTGGGCAAGACCGAAGGGTGGCAGGTGGCCGCGTCGTACGTCACCGGCGCGCACAACATGAAGATCGGGTATCAGGGTAACCGATTGGACCAGCTGGATCAGACACTGACCGGCTCAACCCAGCTCGCCTACCGGTTCAGCCAGGGCGTGCCGAACGCGGTGACCTACCGGCTGCCTGACTTCGGCCACCGCACGCTCACGAACCTGCACGGCATGTACGTTCAGGACGGCTGGACCCGAGGCCGCCTCACGCTGCAGGGCGCGCTGCGCTACGACCGGGTCTCGAGCTACTCGCCGGTCGAGGGCAACGGCACGACGCGATCGTCGGTCTTCAACGCGGCGCCGATCTCGTTCCCGGTGGTTCCGGGCGTCGATGCGTACAACGACATCACGCCGCGCGCTGCTGTTACCTACGACGTGTTCGGCGGCGGGAGGACGGCGCTGAAGTTCAACTGGGGTCGTTATCTTGCGTACGCCGCGAACGATCCGCCGTACACGTCGAGCAATCCGGCGGTGACCACCGTCTCGGTGGTCAGCAACCGCGGCTGGACGGACTCGAACAATAACAAGGTCGCCGATTGCGACTTCCTCAATCCCGGCGCCCAGAACAACGCCGCAGGCGGCGGCGACGTCTGCGCCGCCGCCGTCGGCAACCAGGCGAACTTCGGTCAGGTGGGTGCGGCGACGATCGTCAATCCCGACGTGCTGCACGGCTGGGGCAAGCGTCCGGGCGACTATCAATGGGCGGCCACGCTGCAGCAGCAGATCGTCACGCGCGTCACGGCGGAAGTCAGCTACACCCGCCGGAACTTCTTCGGGTTCTTCGTCACCGACGACCTGAATCGCAACGTCAACACGGCGTACGAAACCTACACGCTGACGGCACCCGAGGACCCGCGGCTGCCCAACGGCGGCGGCTACCCGATCACCGTGTTCGTGCCGACGGCCGCGGCCAATGCGACTCCTTCGAAGACCTATCTGACGTGGGAAAGCGACTACGGTCCGGAGCGTACCAGCTACTGGCACGGGGTCGATTTCACCCTCAACGCGCGCCTGCGCGAAGGCCTGACCACCTCGGTCGGCACAAGCACCGGCCGCGCGGTGCTCGACGACTGCGCAACGGCGACGAAGTACAACCAGGTGAACGCGGTCACCAACGTCGCCGCCGGCCCCGATCCGCGCGCCTGCCACAGCGTCGATCCGTTCCAGACGACGGTCCGCGGCCTCGCCATCTACATCATCCCGAAGATCGATGTGCTCGTCAGCGCGACTGTGCGGTCGCAGCCGCCCGTCCAGTTCGGCGCGGCTCCGGCCGGCGCCACGATCGCGGGCGGCGGCAACTCGGCGCAGTGGATCGTGCCGAACTCCGTCGTCGCGGCGGCGCTCGGTCACCTGCCGGTTGGCGCGACGGCAACCGGCACGACGACGATTCCGATCGCAGACAACGTCAGGCGCGTGTACGCGGATAATCGCCGGAATCAGATCGACATGCGCTTTGCCAAGGTCGTGCGCCTGGGCCGCACGCGGTCGGACATCGGGATCGACCTCAACAACCTGCTCAACACGAACTACGCGACGGGCTACAGCACGACGTACACGTACAGCGCCGGCAACACGCTGCAGGGCGGCACATGGGGCAACCCGACCAGCCTTTACACGCCGCGGTTCATGCGGATCAACTACACGATCAACTTCTGATCAGGTTCGAACGGCCGCATTGAACGGGCCCGGCTTTCCCCGGTGGATGCCGGGCCGTTGTTGCCCTCACTCAATCATTCGCCTCGCGATCTACTTCGGCGTCACACGGAACAGCCCGCCGGGATTGGCGTCCTCGAGCATCCACAGCGCGCTGTCGGGACCGGCTTCCACGTCGCGAATGCGGTGCCCGACATCCCAGCGTTCGGCAGGTTTGGCTCCGCCCTTGCCGTCGAACGTGATGCGGTTGAGGGTCCGCGTTGCAATGCCGCTCATCAGCGCGGAGCCCCGCCACTCGGGGAACATCGCGCCGTTGTAGAAGTGAGATTGCCCGGCGCGATGATGGGCGTCCAGTAGATCACCGGTTTGGTCAGATCTGAATCTTGAGACGCCTGTGCGCGTGCGCCGCCAGCACTGCTATGCCCGCTGCGTAGGCCCGCCGGTGCTCCTGCGTCCACGGCGGACCGGCCGGCCGGCCGGAACGACTGACGAAGTCCTCGACCTCACGAAGTGTCACGCCGAGCTGCTCCGCGGCGAGCGAAGTCTCCTCGCCACGACGGCACATGTGGACATCGAGTCCGAGCTGCCGCGCCGCGCGGCAGATGGCCAGCTGATACAGCATCCCGTCCGCGGCGCATTGCAGCCGATACGATTTCCAAACAGCAGCGACCGTTTCGGGAAGGCCGGCAAACGGGGGCTTCCGAATCGCGAGGGCGACGACGGCGTACGAGCGCGCCAGTTCGGTCACGACGCGCGTCAATACGTCGGAGGTGCGGACCGCGATTGACCGCCGCACCTGCGCGATGAGCGCGTTGCCCTGGTCTTCCGTCATGCCGACCGATTCGTGTTCATACGGCTGCCTCGGCAAGCCCGAATCGATCAGCGTCACGCGCCGCCGCTCGATGACGGCCGGCACCCGGCCAGGCGCCGCGACCGAGACCAGATGCGCCCATCCGGTATGCTCGGCCACGCTCACCACGCACGGCGCGTCCTTCATGTCGTCAACTTCGCCGCTTCACGCCACGCACCAGATATGGCCGGAGCGTGGCCTCGAGGTCGTCGCGCAAGCGCTCAGCAGCGGAGCCCTCCCGATACAGCGTCCACGCCAGGAAAGAACCATCGAGCGTGACCTCGATCATGCGCGCCAGCGCCCGAACGTCGGTATCGGCCCGGAGTTCGCCCACAGATACGGCATCGGCCACCAGCTGCTCGTAACGAGCCCGCGCCGCCCGCTTGAGCCGCAGCAGGTGGCGGCGCAGCACCGGGTCCGCCAGGTCGTTCTGCAGGTAGGCGAGATTCCGCAGTGCGGCGCGAGGTGACTCCGCCAACCTGGCATGAACCGCCGTGGCGGCACGCACCGCCTGGAGCGGCGAAGCCGTCCGGGCGTCCAGCGGCGCGCCAAAGCCGATGTCGCCGGTGGAGGCGCCGTGCCGGGCGTGCGCGTGCAGCAGTTCTCGGTTGGAACCAAAGCGCTGCACCAGAGCGCCCGCCGTCACGCCCGCCTCCGCGGCGATCGCCCGCAGTGTCAGCTCCGCAGGTCCGCAGCGCAGCATGACCCGCACCAGTGCCGCGAACACATCGACATCCTCTGCCTTGCGGCGCCGTGGACTCATCTCGTTGTTGTACGGCTTCCTCTGGCAGGCGGACCTGAAGAGCGCGGACGCGATCTTTCGGCAGGGGCTCACATCCCGCATCATGACGGCGAAGTATGCGGCACTCGCCATGATGCCCGCCAAACGCGGACTCATCGTGGAAGTGACGGAGAACGACAT
>QHWJ01000214.1 GCA_003222535.1 Acidobacteriota bacterium
CGTCAGGCCCAGGAGCACCACATGGAACTGACATCCACCCCACTTGAGCCCGATCAGGACCGGCCACGCCAGCGCGAGGAATCCCGCAAGGAGAATTGCCGCCGCCAGACCATTGCGGGCTGCGTGAACTCTCAGCGAACCAGGCAGGAACAGCAGGACGACGAGAGCGCCAAAAAGCACCATCACCGCCAAATCACTTCGAAAGCCGTAGCCGAGTCCCACGACCGCGCCGTACATTCCGGTAAGGGCCAGCGTCGGAGCGAACCGCAGAGGCCGAAGCACCAGCACGGCGAGAATCAGAATTGCCGCGAGGACGAACGGGGCTTTGCTGTAGTCGCGCACCGAGAGGAGGTGGGTGAGGTTCGCCGGCGAGATCGTCAACAACAGCGCGACGGCCGCCGCCACGCCCCATGAGGACACAAGACGGAAGAGCCCATACAACAGGACGGTGAACACACCGCCAGAAAGCGAGACCAGGATGTCAAGAGCGGTCCACGAGATTCCGGTGAGACGCCAGAGGATGGCGGTCGTTCCGTACAGGTAGTACCAGGTCGCATTCCCGGGTGACGTCAGCGGCAGGCGGGGGAGCGAGGCTGGCAGCAACGAACAGTCGAAGGTGTTCCGGCTCACCCGCAGGAACTCGAGCAGGGCCGACGGTATCGTGGCCGTTGAGGCGGTGACGAACCCGCGTCCACAGGCCATCATCACGGCCGGCTCGAAGTTCGTCTGGTAGAAAAATGGCTGGATACCCGCGCTCCGGAACGTACGCATCGCCAGATAGCAAGTCGTGAAGGAGGCGCTGAACAGCACGATCACCAGCGCCACTTCCATCGAAGCTGTGCGATATCGCATCATGCGGGAAGTGACAGCAGGCAGATGGCGGTGCTGAGCAATGCCGGCACAAGTGCAGCTATCGATCGCGATCGCACGAACCAGATCAGGGTCGTCGCCGTCGCACACACCACGAGTCCCCGCATCCACACCTCGGTCGACAGGCCAGACATCATCGGCAGGCCGGTCGCCGTACCTGACCCGAAAAAGCCGTAGTGGAACGCCAGATACGACGTGGCGAACGCAGACAGCAGCAGCGACCACCGCGACATCCTCTGCCCGGGTGCGTCGGCCGTCCCCATGATGTGGTCGCAGATGAGAAACGCTGCAGGCATCGCCATCTCGAGGGTCAGGTAGTCCGGCCGGAGGTTGACCACGATTGCCGCCCAGGCTGCGGCGGCGATTCCCAGCGCCGCGCACGTGTACACGTTCGCCGCCCAGCGGTACCTCGCCGCCAGCACCCAGAGCGCCACCGTCTGCAGGAGAAGGACAGGGCCGAACGCCGCGGCGGAATACAGATGATGGCTCAGCGTCACCAGCAGCCAGACACCGACCAGGATTGCGGTGCACCCGATCGCGAGCCCGTAACCCGCGCTCATCAGAACGAACACGAACGGAAGAATTCCCGCCACCCGGATGAAGTGGAGCGCCTTGCCCACACCTGCGACCGAAATCTGCGGCCGCATTCGAACGAGCGACGTCTCCAGCAACAGCAGCGCGCTCCGCCCGGGTACCGGTGAGTCCGACGTCGCCCGGCAGTAGATGTCGAGGCTTCCCGCTTTGTCGACGATGAGCGACCTGACGGGGATGATCTGAAGTTCGCCGCCGTCAGCGGCGTATCGAGCGATGTCAATCGAGGGGGTTCCAGAAACCGCGGCGCCGCACACGCCCCGGTGAATGGCGACGTTCAGAAGATCGAGGGCGTCTCGATCGAAGGTCGGCGATCGTTCGATCGACAACCACTCGGCCGCCAATAGCCAGAAGCACAGAAAGGCCAACGCCGTGTAAGCCGCTGCGCGGAGCGCCGAGCGGGGCGGACCAATCAGAAACGCCTCGCGACGACCACGCGCGGCCGGCTCGTTGGCATGTACGACAGGAACGTCAGCAGAACTCGACGCGCGCGCCTGGGAGGGCACGACACGTCCCGTCTTTCTGTTCGGGTACCCGCCGAGGACAATCCATCTGAACCAGGAACCGATGATATCGGCGATCGACGTGACGACCGCGCGCACACGCGTGCCCGTCCCCTTGCCGCGCCCGCGCTTCTGGAAGACGACGGGTACCTGCAGGAACGACGCGCCACCCCAATACAGCTTCATCATCACTTCGGGATTCGTAAACGAACCCTCCGACTCGAGGTCAAGGGGCCGGGCCAGGCGAGTCGGGCACACGGTGACGTTCTGAAAATCGGCAAACGGCAACTGGAAGAGAATGCGGATCAGCGCGTAGTTCGTCAGCGAGACGATCCCTTTGTAGAGGCTGTCGGACCGGCGGCGCAGCGTGCCGATGGAGAACTCGCCGGGCCGAATGCCCTGCAGGATGTCGTAGCGTTGCAACTCGGAGAAGACCGGACGGAACGCGTCGATGTCATAGGCCCAGTCGACGGTCTGTGCCATGAAGTAGTCCTTCGTCGCCGCGCTGATCCCACGACGGTAGCAATAGCCAGGTCCACGATTGCCGTCGTTTTTCAGTGGCTTGAGCCAGGGACGACTGGCCTGGAGCTGGCCGGCCAGCGCCCAGGTGCTGTCACTGCTCCCATCGTCAATCAGGATCAGCTCGAAGTCGTCCGATACGCTTCGCAGAAAGACCTCGGCCCGGTCGACGTACTCGCCGAGATTCTGTTCTTCGTTGAGCGCCCACCCCAGCATCGACAAGCTGGGTCGATAGGTCGCATCGGTCATTCTGTGTGGCTGCTCAAGCGACTCAGCCAACAAGGCCACGCGCCACCAGCAGCCCGCTCACCGGCGTGTGCGAGACACCAGGAGGACCACTGGTCGAGATCCCATTTGAAAAACCGCGCGCCATTGATCTCCGTGGTGGCAAACAGGGAATCAGCCGGCTTCATCTCGGCGACGATCGTCGAGGGGCTGGTCAGTTGCTGAAACCGGGGCTGCAGGGCTTTCCGCGGCACCTCCTGCGAGCGGCCGGCTAGGTCGATGACCGTCGTGGAAAACAGCCGCTCGCCGTAAACCGGGGACGGATAGCAGGCTTCTGCGCGCGAATCGATCACGTGAATGAAGCTGCTGGTGTTGAGGCTGACGCCGAGACCGACAAGCGTGGCACCACGACCGAGCATCCGCTGATAACTGGAATCGGGCCCGAAAGGGTCAGGCGCCGCCGGCGCAGTTCCCACGATGGCTTCAGCTTCCTGGCCGACTGCCGCCACACAGAAATCAGGATCGAGACCTCGGACAACACCCCTGGATCGTCGAAAGATCTCCGGCAGCAGGCCGATCATCGACGGCGTCCGGCGAACGTCATAGACGGGACGGCTCTCCAGATACTCTTGATGCGTGGTGAAAAATGGGTAGCTTGGCATCACCAATGTGCCGCCAGGACCTGACCAGGCGACCAACGCCGGAACCACGTCGGACACATCGAGTCCCGCGCGCTGAATCCAGTCGGCGGAAGCCTGGACGTAGAGGAGTCGCTGCCTGGGCACTCGCAGCTCTTCGAGCACATGTGCGAGTCCACGGCCGGGGCGGCTACCGGTCACGTGTCACGCCGCACCACTCGAGCGCGACACCGGCCAGATTGCCAGCGACGAGCCTCAAATGTGCGAGCTCGAAATACTCGTCGGCCCCGTGGACGTTGCGCCCGCCGCCGGGGCCGTACAGGCATGCCGCGGTGGTCGGTCTCTCACGCGCCCTCGTGTAGTGGCGGAGATCGCAGTGACCGACGATGACGCTTTCCTGAAGGGTCGCTCCGCGAAGGCGGCGCACGGTCGCGGACAGTAACTGCGCGATTGGGTTGGCTGGATCGCCCACTTCCGGCGGCGTCTCCAGACCAACGAACTCAATCGACGGGGCCGCGCGGAGCGGCCAATCAGATCGATGCGCAACGGTTGCCAGCAGGTCGCGCAGCTCCTGCTTCGCGCTCTCACAGGAACCCGGCGGTGGAAAGCCGTACTGCCCTTCCAGGACGCACTCGCCGGGCACCGATCCGGGCCACACGCCACCGTGCACCATTCCGAGATTGATGAAGATCGGGTTCTCTTTGGCACCCCAGTGCTGCGCGTGCTCGGCATTGCGGCGTTCAACAAACTTCCGCACGTACCATCGACGATGATGACGCCGTCCGCCGTGTAGCCCCGTTCCACACAAGCCAGCGAACCGTTGCCGGTCGTCTCATCTTCGATGACGCTGGCCACCGTGAGATCGCCTTCCAGTTCGACCGCGGCGTCCTTGATCGCGTGTGCCACCAGCAGGCATTCGACGATGCCCGCCTTGTCGTCGCAGGCGCCACGGCCATACAGGCGGCCGTCCTCGATCGCTCCGCCAAACGGCGGATGCGCCCACGCGTCCGGCGTCTCCACAGGCACCGTATCGATGTGTGCGTTCAGCAGCAGCGAGCGGCCACCACCGGTGCCAGGTCGCCGTCCAACCACGCACGGCCGGCCCGCGTAGTTGCGCGGCGAAGGATTGAAGGCCGCCAGGTGCTTCAATGCCTGTACATCAACGTCGAAGCTGTCGACCGTGAGTCCAATCTCGCGCATGTGCTCGCTCACGAGCGCCTGCGCTTCCGTTTCTTCCTCACGGGCCTGGCTGGGAATGCGCACGAGCGTCTGCAGCAGACGTCGATACGCCGGCTCGAGACGATCGATCGCGTCGAGGACGCGCTGCTGGGCGCCGGATGGCGTCGCTCTCACTTGCTGTTGCCAGGTACGGCGGCAATCACGCCGACGCGGGTGACCACCAGTCTGTTGTCCAGCGACGTGCCGGTCAGGTTGTTGGCGAGAATGACCTTGTACTCGGCGTCTTCCGGTACTTTGACCACGACAGCGAACGGACCGGGATGCGTGACGGGAACCTGGGCGACCCACTCGACGTCGCGAACGAGGCCGAAGCTGAGGCCTCCCTTTTCGATTTTCCCCTGGGCAATGACGAAGCTGTCTTTTTTCAGCAGCCGCAGCTTCATCTCGACAAGATAGAGAAACGGTCCGCGCCCGCCGACACCGCCGACGCCCGCCACCCGCCATTCGTGCTCCAGCATCTGGAACGTGCGCGACTGCTTGGCGATGTCGGCCTTGTGAAATGGTTCCGGCTCGGTCATCAACAGACTCCGCTTCACCGCCAGATCCGCCGGAAACGTGTGAACCTCCGGAAACTCGTCGGGGTTGACGCGAGATTCCACACCGGCGATCGTGCCGTAGAGCGTCGCGTCTTCCCAATGCGGCCTCAGATGCAAATCGAGCAACACGGGTATCTTCGATGGATCGCGCACCGTGGACAGGCTCGTCAAACACTCGGCGGCCGACTCGGGCAGCTCCACACCCGTGAGGCCGAACCCGTCATGGACCGAACACGAGGGACACTCTCGACGAAAGTACGCGGGCATGAAAATCTGCACGGGCCGATCGGACAGCGGGGGCTGCACGTGAACCGTGCGCGTGAAATCAAATGCCCGCTCGGTCGCCGCGTAGCGATACGTCATGTCCAGCTTGAGCGTCTCGCAGCGGCCGCCGCCGAATTCCGCCACCACGTACGCGGCATGCACCGCATCGTCGGTCTCGAGCGCCGGTGCAAGCGAAGGCGCTTCAAGTCGAACACGCCCGTCTCCAGCCTGAGCTCGCACGGTTGGCAATTCGGTCCTGGGTGCATCGACGATCGTCTGCAGCACTTCACGAACGCGCCCCTGCTGGTATCGCCGGAGCATCCATAACGGCCCGACGATGGCCACGCCCAGCACGCACCAGAGGGCCAGAGCCATGGCGAATGCTCTGGGCCAGCCACCGGCCGGCCGCCAGCCGTCCACCAGCGCGACGCGGCGCTCGCGTTCAAAGAGCGCCCAGATGGAGCGGCCCGCGAGCGACAAGGCGAAGGCAAAGGCCCACCAGCCGATGAACTCGAGGTGAAAGAAATGCCGTTCCTGAAACTGGAGCGCCGGATACCCGGAGACGTACAGGACCAACAATCCCGCAAACAATCCCAGCCGGACGCTCGCGAGACTCAGCGCGAGCAATGTGATGACGTACATCCACGGCCAGAAGGGGGTGAGACGCCGGAGCACCCAGGTCCTGGCTCGAGGGAATCTCAGGTGGGGCTCGCCAACAAACGCCGGCGGCATCAGCGACGTCGTCGTCGCCGAGTATGGCAGTTCGAGGACGCCCAGCGCCGACGCGTAGGCGCGTACGAGCATGTCTGCAGGAAATCCGCTGGCGATCTCGGCCAGATACCTGGAGCCCGCGCGGTCGTAATCGGGCCCGTACATCCGGAGAAACTCGTGCTGCCCAAGGCGACGGTCTGCGTAGTCGCTGATCATGACCTGCGCCAACTCGTCGCGATAGTCGTACGCCCACTGATACAAGTGGCTGTTGTCGATGCCGAGCTCTTCCGTGAAGGGCTCGCCGAGCCCCAGCAGCACGAGGTGCTGGCTCGAGTTTCCTCCTCCGGTGGTGTAGATCGACCACATCGGCGCCATCGTCAGGAAGACCGTTGCCGCGTAGACGGCGAGCGCGGACGCCCGCAGCCCGATCCGCTCGAACGGGCCGACGGGCAGGAAGAAAGCCAGGACCGCCATGAATGCGGGAATCGCGACGAGAAGATCGTTTCGAAATCCGACGCCGATGCCGGTCACCAAGCCCGCTATCAGCGCGAGGCGCAGAGTCCGCCGGGGGGTCAGAGGCCGAGAGACGAGTCGGATCGCGAGAAGCACGAGCGCCAGCACAAAGGGCGCTTTGGCGTAGTCGCGCAGGTGCGGAAGATTATTCAGATGCAGCGTGGAGACAGCCAGCGCGGAGGCGGCCATCGCCGATAGCGGACGCCCAATCCCCTGCCGGAAGATGAAGTATGCGAGAACAATCGTGATGCCGTAGAGCAGTGCGAAGAGCGGCGTCAACGCGCTCCATGCCACTCGACCCTGGAGGCGCCAGGTCCAGTTGACCGTGAGCATCAAGTAGCGAAACGCCCGCTGCATCGACGCCAGAGGCAATGTCGGAGCGCCGTCGACTTCGCTGCACGAGATCGAATCGCGCGATCGTTTCAGGAACGCATCGAGGCCTTGAACCTGAGGGGTATTGGGATTGACGTAGCCGTAGCCGCAGGCCGCCATCACTGCCGGGCCGAACTGCTCCTGATAGAACCACGGCTTCCCGCCCGAGCTCGAGAAGTACGGCACGTACCAACTGGCAATCGCTGCAGAGCCGAAGAACAAGAACAGGGCAATGAGGAAATCTGCTGTCCTCTTCGGGGTGCGCGCAGCCAGCGCGTCGCGGGTCTCGAGCTCGGCGCTGCTCATCGGGAAACACCACCGGCGTACGTGCGCGGGTGCTCCGCCACTTCGAGCGATTGAAACAGCGACAAATCGCGCCAATTCCTTGGCAAGACAGCTTCGAGCAACAGCTTGTGCCGGGAGGGTTCGCGAAGCCTGAACAACCCCTGGACGCAGGAGGTCCGCGACGCGGGGATGTCAATGCCTGAAAACCTGTAAGCACGCGGGTTGGGTAGATCAGCACCGGCGTAGTACACCGGCATGAACACATCGACTGGCGCTTCCGCTTCGGGCGGCGTACGCACGCTGAGCGTTCGCGAGAAGTCCGATGCTGGTGTGCGCGCGTCATAGGTGAAGCGCACGTCGAGTGACGGGCTATTGCCGACGCTCCGAGTCTGGTCCATCCACCCTCCAACTGCTGCGGTTCCGGCGGGACGGGATCCCTGGGAGCGCGTTCGTATCCAGACAACAATCTCTCGGCGCTCCCTCGCTGATAGACGCGCGCGGCAGCAAGCGGCACAACGACAGCGCCCGCGATCACCACCACGAACGATGCGGTAACGGGAAGTCGGCGAACACACACTGGCCAGGCCCACCGCAAGTCACACCCCGTTCGAGCCAGACCGAATGCCTGGGCCAGCACGAACGACAGTATCCAGAGCGTCAGGAGCTCCAGGTGGAACACGTGTCGTGGCTGAAACTGGATCGCTGAAGATCCAGCGAGACAACAGAATGCAACAAAGATAAACGCCGCCAGGCGCACGTCCAATGCCGCAATGCCGACGATGGCCGTCGTCAGGAAGATGAATCCGGCGCCGTTCAACGAGGCCAGCCACTGCCTCCGCTGGTCCAACGCCCAGACCACCCCCGCGGGAAGCAGACCCATGGGCAGTCCATATTCCGACGAGCGACTCGCCGCATCCGAGAATGGAAGGTTGGCGATCGTGAGCACGCCCGCCCACATGCGTACGAGCGCATCCGCAGGAAACGCCCTGACGAGCGTCGAAAGGTAGTCTCGGCTGAACGCGTCGTAGTTTCGCAAATTCACGACCGTGTCGCCGTCCGTGGGCGCGGTCCGCTGCCCGAAAGCCGTGACGATGGTCGCCACAGCGCCGTCGTTGTAGAAATAGTTGAGGCGATAGGGTCCGGGCCGCACGCCGAGTGCCGAATCGAACTCGTGACTGAAGCCGAGTATGGCCCAGTGCGACGTATTCCCGCCGGCGTGCACGGCGATGACCGGCCACGCGATTGAGAGGAACGCCGCCAGACACACCAGCGCGCCACCCACGTGGACGCGCCAAGACCGGATCATCGAATCGGGCGTGAACAGGAGCAGCGTGGCGACGATCAACGGAAGATACACCCCCACGTCTGTTCGCATCCCGAATCCCAGGCCGAGCACCACGCCCGAGGCCACCACAAGCGCGAGCGTCTGGATGCTCGTCAGGCGTTTTCGGGCAAGGACGCCGCACACCAGCAGCGCGATCGCAAAAAATGGAGCCTTTGAATAATCGCGGAGGTTCGAAAGACCAGAAAGATGCAGGGGAGAGAGCGCGAAGAATACCGCCACGATTGCGCTCGCTATCGGCCCCATGCCGAGACGGCCAATGCCGTACGACGCGGCAATCGTCACCGCGAACAGGCCACCCATGAGTGCGTCGATCGACGGCCAGTTCGGTTGTGTCAATCGCCACGCCGCCGAGGCCATCGTGATCAAGTAACTCGATGACCGCAGCATGGGATCGAGAGGCATCGAGGCAACCTTCCCAATCCGGTCGCAGCCGACACGCTCGCGGCGACCGTCGAGAAAATCGCCGACTGGGGCCCGATCGATCCGGTCCTGGCCCGTCGCCGATGGCAGGATTTCGCGATCGCCCGTGACGATCCCGACCGCTCCACGACCGCACGCATTCATCAGGGCCACACCGAAGAACTGCAGATCGAACGCTGGCTGGTGCGCAATCGATCCGGACTGACGATGGGCCCGAGTCGTGCGCGATCCTAGAACCCAGGCGCCCACCAGGAGGATCAGGACGAAGACGATGTCGGGCGCGCATCCGCGCAATGCCGACATCAGGACTGCCGGACTAGTGGAGCTCTTGTTTTCCAGATCCGGTGACAATGGGAATCTCGCGCATCCAGAGCTGCTTTTCCCAGACGTGGCGATGCATCCGGTACCACTCAATCGTTTTCGCCAATCCCTCGTCGAAGGTCATCGTTGGTGCCCAACCGAGGAGCCGCTTGGCCTTCGATGCGTCCGCGGTGTGCCGGAACACCTGGCCGGGCCGGTCGCCCACGTACGTGATCAACGAGTCTGGCTTCTGCATCTGCTTCACGACGTGGTGGGCCACCTCGGCCACACTCAGACTGACGTCGGCCCCAATGTTGATCGCTTCGCCGACGACACGCTCACGCGGTGCGTGAACGATCCGGTCGATCGCCTCGCACGTGTCCTCCACGTAGATCCAGTCCCGCTGGGCGACGCCCTGACCGTGCAGTCGCAGTGGCTCGTCCAGCAGGCAACTGGTGATGAACCGCGGGACCGCCTTTTCGAGATGCTGCCTCGGTCCGAAGTTGTTGAATGGCCGCACGATCACGGCAGGCAGCTGATACGTGGCCCAGTACGAGTAGACGAGGCGGTCGGCTCCGGCTTTCGCGCTCGCGTACGGACTGAGAGGTTTGAGGGAGTGCTCTTCGTTCATCAAGGGCGTTTCCGCCGTCCCGTACACTTCGGAGGTCGAAATGTGCACGAACCGCTCGATCCGGTCGGCACAACGCAGCACCGCATTCGAGACGACCTGCGTCCCCAGCACGTCGGTCTCGAAGAAGTGGTAGTTGTCGAAGATGGACCGGGTCACGTGGGTCTCGGCCGCAAAGTGCACGACGACGTCGGTCCGGCGCATCAGGTTCTCGACCAGCGACGCGTTGCGGACGTCGCCGTACCAGAACTCGATGCGCCCGCTCGCGTTGGCGGACTGGAAATCGGTCGGCAGGTTGTCCACGCTGCCGGCGTAGGTCAGCAGGTCGAGCACCAGGATCCGATCGTCCGGATACTTGGTGAAGATGTGGTGCACGAAATTGCTGCCGATGAATCCGGCGCCGCCTGTGACGAGAAATGTCTTCATGGGAGGTGGCTGTCTTCCAGAATCAGCGCGCTGTCGTCGCCGCAATTGAGCAGGAGGTCGATCGCGGACAGGTACGGAACGAAGGGTTCGTATTGCTGGAGATAGACGGGGTGCTGATACTCCTGCCAGACGACCTCGATCCCGCGACGCTCGAACGCGCCGACATCGAGATAATCGCGCGCCGCGCTGCCGCTGAAATACCGCTGCGCCCCGAAATGCAGACAGAAATTGATCAGCCGTTCCGACTGCGTGCCGCCGATGCCGAGCTCCGACGCCCGGACGACGTTGGGCGACAGCTTCAACCAACCCGCCATGAGATCGACGACCGCGATATCGAGGTCCGCGATGTGCGTCCAGGGCCGGTTGAGCAGTTCTTCGAGCTCAGGCAGGTACTGCTTCACGTACGGCGCCCGCGCATAGTACTGCCTGAGCGTGCCGACGTGCTTGCGCGGCCAGTCCGACCTCGCGTCGATGAGCGTTTCCGTGATGAGAGGCTGCCCTTTCCCGTGATGCAGGACCGGCACCGTCAGCCACTGCGGTCCGGCGGGCGACTTGATTCGATTTCGGTTCCGCCATCCGTGCTTGTCGAAGCGAACATCGTCGTAGTAGACGAAGACGTCGGCGCGGCGCATCTGATCGAAGAACCCGAGCCACGGCAGATACCCGGGCTGGAGCACAACCAGCGTGCGGCGGCCGGCGCATGGATTCGACGAAACGTCGGGTAGGGTCATGAAGGCGAAAGACCGCCGACCGGACGCGCGCGCAGCCACGCCAGATAGCCGGCGGCGCTGAGCAGCAGCATGTGAGCGAACACGAGGAGCGCGAGGCTGACCGAGACTTCCTTCGGCACGCCGATCGTCGCGAAGAGGAGCGAGTGCAGCTGCTCCCGAAGGCCGATGCCATTCACCGAGATCGGAACGTTCACGAATATCGCCATGCTGATGATGATGCTCGTGACGGGCAGCAGGGCCGCGACCGGCACGCCGCTTTCCTCGAAGTAGCGCACGTACACGAGCGAGACGAGCAGCACGTAGCCGAGTGTCACCGACGCCGACACCGCAAGCGTCGCCGGCCGGCACGCGCCCGCGCGAACGACGGTGACGAGCTCGCGCAGACGCGGCATCCACGGCGCGAAACGCCTGGGCCACGGCCCGGCCGCCAGCACGCGGTCGAACGGAACCACCCACGCCGCCGCGAGCATCGTGGCGAAGGCGAACGCGAAGATCGTCAGGAGATTTCGATTGAGGATGAACAGCGGCGTGCCGGCCCCGACGTACCAGGCGAGCGTCGCTCCGACGATCGCGAGCCACAGAAACCCGAGAAAGCGGTCGACGAACACCGAGGCGCCGACTTCGACGTACCCGGCCCGGCGGCCCAGATAGTAGACCTTCGCGGCATCACCCCCGACGGCCGTCGGGATCAGATTGCTGAAGAAGAGCCCGATCAGATATTGCTCGAGCACGTCCCGATAGGAGACCGTGCGTCCCATTCCCCGGAGGACGACCTGCCACCGGAGCGCATACAGCAGCTGCCCGGCGACGATCGCGAGCAGCGAGCCGACATAGAAGCCCAGGGACATGCGGCGGAGCACCAATCCGAACGCCGCCCAGTCGAACCGCCGGAACAACAGCGCCAGCAGGATGACGGTCACGACGACCTGCAGCGTGAGCCAGACCTGACGCCGCGTCATGACATGTACAGCTCATACCACTCCTGGAACACCACCAGGGCCAGCACCTTGTTCACGTGCGTGTGGTCGCTCCCGGGCTGATACAGACGGTCGATGAGCCAATCGACCTGCTTCTGGCAGAAGAAGCCGTGGCTGGCCAGACGGTCGGGACTGAGCGTCGCGCGGACGTAGCCCTGGAGGTCGTTCAGAAACCACTGTGTCACCGGCATGAGAAAGCCTTCCTTCGGCCGGTTGACCATCTCCGCGGGGAAGTACCTGAGCGCCGCCTGCTTGAGAAGGTATTTCGTGTCGCCCTGCTTGATCTTCACGCGTCCAGGCAGGCCGGCGACGAACGTGACCAGGTCAGTGTCGAGATACGCGGTGCGAACTTCGAGCGAGTGCGCCATCGACAGCCGGTCGACGTAAGCGAGCACCTGGTCCGGAAAGATTGTCCGGAACTCGGCTTCGAGCACGCGATTGAGC
>QHWJ01000173.1 GCA_003222535.1 Acidobacteriota bacterium
AGCACCATCAGCTCGTGCGCACGCGGCTCCCGCAACCCGCTGACGTTTCCTTCCAGATCGCGCATGAGCCAGATCTGGATCTCGTACTCGCCGTCCTGGACGAACGTGTGGGACACCGACACGCCGCCGCGCGTGCCCAGGGGCAGGCCTTCCAGATGATCTTCCTGCGTGAGGTCGGCCGGCAGGCGAATGATGTCGCTCTGAACAGACGAGTCCGTGCTGCCGATCGCCAGGCGGCTGATTTTCTGGGCGGCCGAGATGTAGCGGTCCAGGAGCGTCGGCGGCAGGTCGCCGACCGTCACGTTGTCGAAGCCGTGACCGCTTTCATCGGGTGGCAGGAGCGAGGTGCCGTCGATGTCGAGAGCCAGCAGGTCTCTGACGGCGTTCTGATACTCGGTCCGATTCAGGCGGCGGAGCGTTTCCGTGCGGCCGGGATTTGGCTTGGCGGCGGACGCCGCATCGAGCGATGTCTCAAGCCACGTCAGCAGCGCGTGCCGGTCGTCCTGGGAAAGCTGTGGCATGTTCGGCGGCGGCATGGTGCCCGTGTGCACCTTGCGCACCACCTTTTCCCAGACTTCGGCTTCAGCGCCGGGGTCCGCGACGTCGATCCGGTCCAGCCTCAGGCCCGCAGTCTTGAGCCGTTCGTTGTGGCACGTGACGCAGTACCGATCGAGCAGACGACGGGGGCTCGACGCGGGCGTGACCCGACCGGCGGCCGAGCTTGACGGGGGGCTCCCCACCTGCGGCCGACCTGCCTGCTGTGCAGACGTTTGCACTTGCAGGCTGACACACAGGGCGACAGCCACTCCGACGGACCCCAGCGTCACCACTCTGGACAGCTTCGTCATGTGACTCCGGCGCGAGTTGAATTCCAGTGTTCCAGTATGCCTGTACTCGGGGCGATTGTGGACGCGTACCCGGTGCGATTGTGGACGTGCCTGACCCACCCGACCTGCCTGACCTCTCGCCTCAGAAAGTCAGTCGCAGACCGACCTGCCCGGTTCGGGTCGACTGCACGCCTGTAATCAACCCGAAGGTGGGCGAGGTGACGATGGTGTTGGGGTTGTTGTACAGCCGCCAGTTGAACACGTTGAACGACTCAAAGCGAACCTGGAGCCGAGCCTGGCCAGCCAGGTGGAACGCCTTCGCAATCGTCAGGTCCACGCGCCGACGGCCGGGCCCCTGCACCTGAGCGGAGTTCTGGTTGCCCGGCCGCACCGTCGCCCCCGTAGCCGGGGAGATCGGCACAAGCGTGTACGCGCTGCGGTCGAGGTACTGCATCGTATCGCGCCAGTCGTCGAACACCTGGTTCCCGCCGTTGTAATCGGGCCGGCTGTTCGCAATGCCCGACGCCTGGGTGATCCGCAGCGGTTCGCCCGTTCGGAAATTGAGCACGCTCGAAAGCTGCCATCCGCCGATCACGCTGCCCACCACGTCGTGACGGTCGGCCAGCCACGGGACGTCGTAGACGACCGTACCGGTGACGCGATGGCGGACCTCGCCGATGAGCGGCGAGTAGTCGACGTCGAGGTAGGGATCGAAGAAGTCCTGGGTATTGTTGTAGGTGGTATCACCGATCGAGCTGTTGAAGTTGCCCACCAGGTTGGCGCCCTGTTGCGCCCAGCCTTTCGACAACGTGTAGTGCAGCGCCAGGTCGAGGCCATGGAACCGGCTGAGCCTGGCGTTGCCCTCGAACGCGTTGTATTTCATCGTCTGCCCGCTGGTGATGTACCACCCCCCGGGGGTGATGGCCGGGTTGGGCCGGACGCCAGTGACTCGATCGTAGGCGTTCGCAAAGTTCAAGAGGATCGGCAGGTTCTCTCCGCTGGTGTGGACGTAGCCGGCTGAGACCGACGCCAGGCGTCCGATCTGTCGCTGCACATCGAAGGTGGCTTGCACGGTCTCTGGACTCTTCATGTCGGTCTGAAACATGTAGTAGAGGTTTTTCCTGCCGGCCGAGTCGCCGATGACGATCTTCTCGGCGTCCTCCGCATAGGAGAACGGCCAGCCGATGCCGCGCGCCTCCTGCTCCGTGCGATTCCAACCCTGGCGGACCGGGGTGAAGGGGCGCGCCACCGCGTTCTGGAACAACGCCATGATGTTTCCGGTAGTAAAGACCCCTACACCACCACGCACGACGGTTCTGCCCGCCCTATCAACGGTCCACGCAAATCCGGCGCGGGGGGCGACGTTCACTTTGTCCGCATCGACCACATTGTGCAGATCGCGGGGCGCGCCGAAATCCATCCTGCGGATGTCGGTCGGATTGTTCAGGTTGTTGACCTCCGCCGGATCGTTGGGATCGAGAGACTTGTAGCCAAACCCTGGGTAGTAGTCGTAGCGCAGACCCAGGTTGAGCACGAACCGATCCGTGACGCGCCAGTCGTCCTGGAGGAAGCCCCCCAGCTGGTCGACCCACGCGCGATGCGGCGGGTTGCCCATGGCGAGCAGGAAATCGCTCGCCTTGTTCGCCAGCAGGTCGTCGAGGCTGGGGAAGGTAAACCGGTTTGTCTGCGGATTCGACTTAAAACCGATCTCGCGCGCCCAGCGGAACCCGAACTTCACCGAGTGAGGTCCCATGAGCCGGGTTACCTTCTGATCCAGGTTGTACGCGTCGTAGGTCAGTGCGAGGATTTCGGTATCCCCGCTGCCAAATAAACCCGTCACGCTGAAGGTTGGGATGCGCTTGCGTACATTGTAGAGGTCCGACTGCGCCCCTCGTGTCGGCGATTCCGCCAGCCAGAACGCGTCGAACCGGTCGAGTGTATTGCGATTCCAGCCGAACCGGCTTTCGGAGATCCACGAATTGCTCGTCAGCACGTAGTTGGTCGAGAGGCGCTTCGAGCCGTTCGTGTACTGCTGATCGTTGTTGATCTGGATTCGCGGAACGGAGGCAAACGGCCGCATCCGAGAAGCGGTCACCGACAATCTGCCCTTGCCAGCTTCGAAGTCCACTTTCCCGAGGAACGTGTTGTCGTGCCGGACGAGCGTCTTGGCATCCGTGTATCGGCCAATCGCGTCGTTGATTGGCACATTGGGCTGCGGCATGTTATCGAGCACGAGTCTGGTCTCGGGATACGGCAGCGCCGCCAGCATACGATTGCGCGTCGCCTGCGTAGCGACGTTCCCCTGCACGGTTACACCCGACTCCTCGCGATAGCCCTCGTAGCTGGTGAAGAACAAGACCCGATTCCGCAGGATGGGCCCGCCGAGCGATCCGCCGAACTGGTTGAATCGGATCTTCGGCTTGGCTGTCGTCGGCGGCAGGAATGGATCGCGCGACGCGAACGCGTCGCTCTGGAAGTTTTCGAGCAGCGATCCGTGGAACTGATTGGTCCCCGATCGCGTGATCATGTTGACCTGCCCGCCGATCGAGCCGCCGTACTCCGCCGCCAGGACGCCCTTGACGACCTGCACCTCGGCGACCGCCTCGACGCTCAGGATCTCGATCTGGTTCTGGCCGCCGTAGTTGCCGAAGCCGCGGTTTTCCGGGTTGGTTTGGGCGCTGCTGCCGTCCACCGTGATGGCGCTGCCGCCGTCGCCGACGCCGTTCACGCGGAACGCCCGGCCACCGCCGACTGCCTGGTCGCTCGAACTGACACCCGAGCCCAGCAGGATGACGTTCTGCAGATTCCGCCGGGACACCGGAATCTCGGTCACCTCGGCGCCAATGGTCTGCATCTGCGCGGTCGAAGTCGTCTGCACGAGCGGCGTCGATTCGGTGACCGTGATCGTCTCTTCGAGCGCGCCCACTTCGAGTACGTAGGTCTGCCGCACTTCCTGGCCCGCGCCGAGCTTCAAGCCCTCGCTGCGATATGTCTTGAACCCCGAGAGCTCAATCCTGATCGCATACGGTCCGGCCGGAAGCGCGGGGAGAGCGAACTCGCCGCGTGCATCCGATACCGTTTCTCTCACCAGATTGGTCCCGCGGTGAGTGACGACGACGCTGACACCGGGCAGGATCGCTCCGGTGCTGTCGTGGACGACGCCGTACAAGGTGGCTTCAAGGACCTGAGCACCGGCGTTCGCTGCCACCACGAAGACGCTGACGGAAGCGATCGCGAGGGCCTGTCGCAACAATCTCATCGAGACCTCCAGAGTCGGAACGTTCTCTACAGGAATGCTTACGAAGTGTCAATCGAATAGTTGGTCGCTTTCAGTCGCGGCCAGCAGTTCGTCGATGCGGCGTACCGCCCGCTCATCGCACCGGGTTCGTGGATACGCGCCATGGGAGCTCCGAGCGCCACACGCCAGCCCGCGACGGAACCGGCGCCGGCGCCCATGATCACATTGATGAGGTTGTCCGCACAGCACTCAGGGTTCGAAAGAGCGGTTCTCTTGACTGGTGCGTTTCCGCCTGACGGCCGCACGGACATGCGGGCCGCTGACGGGAAATCCGCCGGGAAAACAGAACGCGGTGTCATTCCTGGAATCACTCCAGCTCTCAAAATACCCAATTGACTACCTAATTAAGACGGTAATACCCAATTCACCACCGGGCTTTTCTCTTCCATTCAGCCGACTGACCTCGCCCGAGACACTCGACGCGACCAGCTGCCCGCAGCTTCTTAAGGGTTGCGCGGATCAGGTCTACGCTGACGCCAGGACACTCCCTCTGGAGGTCGGCCACGGGAAATGTCAGCGCACTTAAACTCTTGCCATCAGCCTGATGGTGTGCGATCAGATTCGACGGCCGGCCCCATTGATGGGACATGACCGCGCTCTGTTGAGGGATAATCACCCCGCGTGCAGTGTGCTCTGTGTCGCGGGGGACCGTGCCACCGGGGCGAGCCCTAATCTTGCCAGCGAGAGGCCGCTGATCCGGCCTCTCGTCAGGTCTTCCGGCCCCCGGTGAAGAGGAGGGAGACGCGATGACAAAATCAACTCTTGGGGTACTCCTGTTGCTCCTCGGCTGCGTCTCCGCATTCTCCCGGCAGCCGCCGCGCAACCCCGCCGGCCAGGCCGCGGCCGGGCGCAATCCGGCGGGCACCTTACGGCAGATCATTCCCGGCCACTATGTGTACAGCTCCGCCACGTACAACAGCGGGATCATCGTCACCAGCGAAGGGGTGATCGTGCTCGACGCCTTGAATTCCGAGGCGGTTGCGCGGGCCCAACGGGAAGCGATGGCCAGTACCATCCGGCAACCGGTCCGCATTCTGGTTTCCTCGACGTTCCATAACAATTATTCAAAAGGCAACGTCGCCTACGCGGACGTGCTGAAGATCGGGCACGAAAACTATCGGACCGATCTGCTCGAATTGATGCAACGGGAGAAAGTGCCGGCCGAGGAACAAAAAGCCCGTCTCCCGAATCAGACCTTTCGGGACCGCATCACGCTCCATCTCGGCGGCAAGGACATTCAGATTCTCTACATGGGCCGGGCGCACACGCGAGGCGACAGCATAATTGTCGTCCCCGAGGATCGCATCGCCTATCTGAGCGAGCTCTATTTTGCCGACCAGTTCCTGTTTATCACCGACGGGTACGGCCTCGACTGGCTGCGCGCGCTGGATGCGGTCGAAGCGCTCGGAGCCGACATTTTCGTGCCGGGACACGGACCGATTCCGCCAGACCCTCGAGAAACCCGACAAGGGCTCCGCCGCTTCCGGCAGATGCTTGTGGATGTGCGCGACGCCGTTCAGAAAGAGATTGCGCGCGGCGCAACCGAGGATCAGGCGGTTGCTGCCATCCGATGGCCCCAGTATGAAAAACTGCAGGGATACGACACGCAACGTGAAACGGCCGTGCGGCGGCTGTTTCAGCAACTGACCGGCAAGCTCCAGTAATTCGTTCCCCGCGTCCAACCGGCTCGACGGCGGCCGGTCGTTGGTTCTTTTCGTCTGGATACTCGATCGATCGCCAATTCCCGGATGTGTTCGTCTCAGTGCGTCAGCGGGTCGGCTACTTGCCAACCATGTGCGAGAGGCTCTTTTCGTTCTCCAGGCAGATGTAATCCAGCAGTTCCGTATCGAGCACGATGACCTGGTGGAGCCTGACCGTCCACGGCTTCGTATACGCTTTTGGATCGTTGATCGTGAGGTCGATGTCCAGCTTCCCGTAATTCACCCGCCGGAATCGCTCTGTCATTTCAGCCGCATCCGTCATCGGACTGCCCCGGCGATCCAGCCACATCTCATCGCGGAATCCGTTCGTCTTCACGACGAGATCGTCGCCCTCCCACTTCGCCGACGAGTAGCCGTTCCATGATGGCTGCGGGTCGACGGGCAACGCTCGTCCGTCCGTGAAGATCTGCCGGTAGCTGGCGTTCGCCTCGCTGAGAATGACGAGGAGACCCGGAACCTGGACGACCTTCCTCAAGAGTGGGGTCGTGTGTCCTTTCACAACGCCTCGTGGCAGACAGTGAGAGGCCGGATCGTCCTTGCCGTTCTCTGCCAGCCGCCTTTTCACGAGGTCCGCCGCCCAGCGCTGGTAGGGCAGACCGCCCTCGAGACTCCAGCCAATGTTGACGAACTCCTTCGGGACCCTCATGTCGAGACAGCCTGCAGGCGGACAGGGCAGGTTGTCTTCGGGCGCCCACATCCCGGAGAAATCGGGCCTGCCATCTGTGGTTCTCGGCGCGGGTGCTTCCAGATTCGGCGTGCCGTTGGTCTTGTGGGGAGCTCCGGCGGTCGGATATTTCAGCCACTGCGCAAGTACCGGTGTGGAGATCGCGCAGAACAGTGCCGCGGCGGCGAGGGTCGCGAGAGAGCCCGAGAGACGAATCCTGGTGTTCGAAGCCACGCTGGTCATCGCCGCCTCCTCATTCGACTGAGATAGTCCACCCGCCGCACACGTTTGGTCAATACAATCGGATACGGCACGGCGCGGAGGCCATCGCGCTTTCGGGGATTTCCGCCGAGCGGCCGAGGGACCTCATCGAGGGAGGACATCATGTTTGCTCACGAGCAGGCCGACGACCGTCCACTGGTCCAACGCGATCAGGCGGCCGGCGTGCTGACGCTCACGCTCAATCGCGGCGAACGGTTCAATCCGTTGTCGTCAGCCATGATTGCGGCGCTTGCGGCCGAGCTTCGTATGATTGCCGGCGACCCTTCGGTGCGGGTCGTCATTCTCGCCGCCGGCGGGAAGGGCTTCTGCGCGGGCCACGATCTCAAAGAGATGCGCGCTCACGTGGGGGACAGCGCGTGGCAGCGCGACCTCTTCGACCGATGCGGCCGGATGATGATGAGCCTCACGACGTTGCCCCAGCCGGTGATCGCCCGGGTCCACGGCATCGCCACCGCGGCGGGCTGCCAGCTCGTCTCCATGTGCGACCTCGCCGTCGCCGCCGATTCGGCGGCCTTCGCCCTGCCCGGCGTCAACATCGGCGTCTTCTGCTCCACGCCCGCCGTGGGGGTGGCGCGCAACGTCGGCCGAAAACGCGCGATGGAGATGCTCTTGACGGGTGAACTGATCGACGCCCACACCGCGCTGGCGTGGGGACTCGTCAATCGAGTCGTCCCGTCAGATGCGCTGGACGAGGAGATCCGTCACTTCACGGACATCATTCTCGCCCGCAGTCCGGCAACCATTCGGCTCGGGAAGCAGGCGTTCTACGAGCAAATCGAGCGGCCGATCGAAGACGCGTACGAGATGACGGGTGAAACCATGGCGTGTAATCTGCTCCTCGACGATGCAGCCGAGGGAATGGATGCCTTTCTGGCCAGGCGGCCAGCCGTCTGGCAAGGACACTAGGAAGTCTGAAGTTTGAAGTTTGAAGTTTGAAGTCAGAAGTCTCAAGTCTCAGTCTCAAGTCTGAAGTCTCAAATCGGAAGTCTCAAGTCTCAACCGTCAGACTTCAGACTTCAGACTTCAGACTTCAGACTTCTCGCAAGAGTCCGCCCTGCCAGCCCAACCGCCAGCAGCGCCAGTGCCGCCACGCCGTTGGCCGTGTCTCCGGCCAGCACGCCCACCAGGAAAACGGCAGCGCCCGCCAGCACGATACCTGCGGACCACGGATAACCCCACGCGCGAAACGGCCGCGCAAGTCCAGGCTCGCGCCGGCGCAGCACGACGAGCGCCAGGCAGCACACGGCATAGTTTGCCGCCAGGAAGAACGACGCCATCGCCACCAGTCTCTGGAACGTCCCGCTCACGATCAAAACGATCGCCACCGCCGTCGTCACGAGGGTCGCGACGCCCGGCGTGCCCCGGGCGTTGATTGTCGCGGTGCGCGACCAGAGGAGCCCGTCGCGTCCCATGGCGAACAGGATGCGCGTCCCGATCATCATGATGGCATTGAGCAGGGGCGGCAGCGAGATGAGCGACAGCAGCGTGATCGTTTGAGCGCCGCCCACGCCCAGGATGATCTGCGCGGCGTCGGCCGCCGCCAGCGTCGAACGAGCGAGGCTCGGCACGGGCAGCACCGCCAGAAGGGCGAGGTTCACCAGCAGGTAAATGCCGATGACCGCGATCTCGCCGCCGATCATCGATCGCGGGAGGTTGCGGGCGGAATCGCGGTCTTCCTCGGTGAAATACAACGCGCTCTGCCAGCCGCCATAGGTGATGAGAACCGATTGCAGTGCCACGACCACACCAACCAGCGTCGCCGTGGAAGGGAGCGCCGCTTCCGCGCCGGCCGCCGGCGCGGGACCTGGCGATGCGCCGAAACACGCTGCGACGAGTGCCAGGAACGCGACGAACTTGAGCGCGGTTGCGATTTCCTGAAAGCGGCTGCTGACGCGTACACCCATCCACTGCAGGGCGACGAAGCCGAGGAGCACTGCGGACGCGATGGGCGTGACGGCGCCGCCGAGTGACGGCACGAGCAGGGCCAGGAACTCGCCCATGCCAATCGAAACGTATCCCAGCACGGCGCAGTATGTGAGCCAGTCGGTCCAGCCGACGGCGAATCCCGCCGTGTCGCCAAACGCGCGCCGCGCGTACACGTAGTAGCCGCCTGCCTGAGGAAGCATGGTGCCGAGCTCGGTCAGGCACACCGATCCGAGAAGCGTATAGAGGCCCCCGACGACCCACACCGCGAGGATGGTCGAAGGGTTGGCGATCTGGGCGGCCACCAACCCCGGCGTCCGGAGAATGCCAATCCCGAGCGTGCTGCCAACGATGACCGCCAGACCAAAGCTGACGCCGAGAATGCGCCGCAGACCGGGCGTGGCGGTCTTCACGTGAGGAGAGTCCGGAAAAAGGGGCCGCTACCGCTTGAGCGCGACCAGGACGACGTCGATCGCCTCTCCGACGTTCCGAGCCGAATGGCTCGAGCCGCGCGATTCGAGCTCGACGTCGCCCGGCTTCCAGCGATTCACTCGGGTCGTCCCGTTTGCCGTGTCCTCGATGGCGCCCCCCGACAAGTGGACAACGATCGTGTCCGACGCGTGCGTGTGGAGGCCTTCGCGGGCGCTCACATCCATCCGGGCTCGAATTGCCGTGACGGTCTCGTTCTCGAATAGCGTCTTGAAGCTCATGCCGACAAACGGCGCATCGCCCGGCTTCGATCCCATCCGGGATGTCGGAGCGCCGGTCGTGAATGGCTTCGGCTCGACGAAGACGAGCGGGCCAGGATCCGAACCGCTCGATTCTTTGCCGGCCGCCCAGTACGCTTCTCCTTTTTTCCGGGTCGGCCCGTCCTCGATCGGAACAACGACGCCGGGCCCGTGCGCGACGCCGGCGAGTGCCGCGCCAGTCGTTTTGAGCACGCGAACCTTCGCGTTGTCGAGGACGACAACCGCCCGGCCGTCCGCGCGAGCGGGTTGTCCAGACGAGCCCGCGCCGGCCGCGAGCATTGCCGAAGCCGCGAGAAACGTTTTCAAAACCTGCATGTCCATCTCCATGCTCTGTCGCGCGTCGCAACGAACATTCGGCGCCGACATGTTACGAAACTCTGTACTCTAAGCTCTTCGAAGAACGGATATGGACTATCGGCGGTTGGGCTCGACCGGCCTGAAGATTTCGTGTCTTGGCCTGGGATGCGGCAATTTCGGCGGCGTGGGATCGGCGCCCGAATTCTACGGGCGGGGCGAGAACCAGGCGCAGGCATTCGAGCTGATGGACCGCGCGTCGGACGCCGGCATCAATTTCTTCGACACCGCCGATGCCTATGGCGGCGGCCGGAGCGAGTCCTTCATCGGACAGTGGCTCAAGGGGAAAGGGTCGCGAGCACGCGATCAATTGCTCCTCAGCTCGAAGGTGTTCAATCCGGTCGGCCCCGGGCCGAACGATCGCGGCCTGTCGCGCCGCCACATCCTTCGGCAGGTCGATGCGAGCCTCACGAGGCTGCAAACCGATCGGCTGGACATGTATCTGATTCACGAACCCGATCCTGACACCCCGCTCGAAGAGACGATGACGGTGCTGAACGATCTGGTCCGGGCGGGCAAGGTGCTGTATGTCGGCGCGAGCAACATCGAGGCGTGGCGGCTGGGTCGCTCGCTGTGGATCAGCGACAAACGCGGGCTGGCCCGCCTCGACTGGGTGCAGAATTCCTACAGCCTCCTGGAGCGTGCGCCGGAGCGGGAAGTCTTTCCGCTCTGCGCCGATCAGGGCGTCGGATTCACGGCGTTCAGCCCGCTGGCGGGAGGATGGTTGACCGGCAAATACCGCAGCGGCTGCCCGTATCCCGAGGGATCACGGATGACGCTGCGACCGGAGCCGTACCGGCACCTGGCCAACGACGCCGTGTTCAACGCATTGAGCGCATTCTCGGCGGCGGCGTGTTCACGTGGCGTCGAGATGAGCGCGCTCGCGCTCGCGTGGGTCTTGCATCACCCGCAGATGAACGCGGCGATCATCGGACCGCGGCATCCGGCGCAACTGGACGCCGCATTGTCGGCGTTGGAGATCAATCTGTCGCCGCACGACAGGGCCGGCCTCGCCGGGATCTTCTTCGCGCCCGCACGAGACTGATCGTGCCGCTGTTCCCGGACGCCCGGCGCCAGAAGCCGGTCTCTCCGCCTCGGACGTTCGGCGCTCGACTGTTCACAGGAGATCAAGAGTTCAGGAGCTTTGTTCTTCAAGAGCGAGTCTCCTGACCTCCTGACCTCCTGTTCAAATCTCGGCGCGAGCGCTCGAGAACATCCGGATGGTTGCGTACACGCTGAGGAGGTCGGGCGATGTCCAAACGATCCGCATCATCGAAGCGCGGCGTGCGAGCCGCACGGAAAGATCGGCGTACGGGAATCAGCTTTGACACGGTGCGAGAGATGGGACTCGCCCTGCCCGACGTGGACGAGGGGACGGTGTACGGGTCGCCGGCACTGAAGGTTCGCGGGAAAATGTTCGCCTGTCTCGCCGTTCACAGATCGGCCGAGCCCGACACGCTCGTGGTTCGCATCGATTTCGATCAACGACAGGAGCTGATCGCCGCGGATCCGAATACCTACTATCTGACGGATCATTACGTGAATTATCCGGCAATGCTCGTACGGTTGACTCGCGTTCACCGTGACGCGTTGCGGGACCTGCTGCTGATGGCGTGGCGCTTCGTCTCGACCAGCGGCAGGCGGCGAGTGGGGCCGCCAGGGCGCAAATCGCGCGCGTCGCGAAGGGGCTAATGCAGTTTCCTCTTCCGGGCCAGATTACCTCCTGATCTGTGAAGCTCCTAATCTCGCTCTAGCTTGGCTATGCTTTGGCGGACACCGTATGGCCAATTCCGATGCGGTCCAGGCCGCTGCACCCGACGGCGACTCCGGCCACTCGTCGCGTCGGCAGCAGCTCGACGCCGCCCGGCAGGAACTGTCCGACGCCACCCTGCGCGGACTGGGCGGCCGCGCGGCGCTGGCGCAATACTCCGACACGATCGACGGGCTCGTGGCCGCCGTCTTCACCGGCGCGCTGGGCGACACGCCGCCGGCGGTGGTCCTCGCGCTGGGCGGGTACGGCCGGCGTCACCTCTGCCTCCATTCGGACGTCGACCTCCTCGTGCTGTTCGCCGGCGCCCTGAACGCGCAAGACGAAGGGCGGGTCGGAAAGTTTCTCCATCCGCTGTGGGATCTCGGGCTCGTGGTCGGACACCAGGTCCGCGAGCTGAAGGACTTCGCATGGATCGAAGCGGACAATCCGGAGTTTCTGCTGGCGCTGCTCGACGCGCGGCCGATCGCGGGCGATCGCGATCTCTTCAATCGCTTCACGGCGACGTTTCACAGAGCCACGCTCCACGCACATCTCGTCGAGGCGCTGCTGCAGCTCACCGACCAACGGCACGCGCTCTACAATGCCACGTTCTATCAGCTGGAGCCCGACGTCAAAGCCGCACCGGGCGGCCTGCGCGATCTCGCGGCGGTGCGCACGATCGCCCGGTTGACCGATCCGGCCCTGCTCCAGCAGGGGCCGTCGGATGCCGCTCGTCTGGACGAGGCGGAAGAGTTCCTGTTGCGGACCCGGTCGATCCTGCACCTCGAGAGCAGGCGCAACCAGAACGTGTTGAGCCACGCGATGCAGGAGAAGGCGGCAGGGCTGCTGACGTATCCGGGCGCGCTGCCTCAGGCGCGCGTCGAGCGCCTGATGGGCGATTACTTCCGTCATGCCCGCGGCGTGGCCAGGTGGCTGGAGTGGATGCGCCGCGTGGCGCCGGCGCCGGTCGGGCCCAACCTGGTAAAATCCGCCGACGGCGTCCGGTTCATCGATGCGGGCGTGGCCGCGAATCAGCCGGACACGTGGCTCTCCGCGTTCCAGGCGGCGATCGATTGCGGCACCGCTGTTTCCGACGACACGCTCTCGTGCATTCAGCAGCACGCCGACCGCTTCACCGAGCGCGATTTCCTCCTCGATCGAGCCCATCGGGACGCGTGGCTCGAGTTCCTGACGCCACGCGCCGGCTTGTACGCACGGCTGTCGCAGATGCACGACAGCGGGCTGCTCGGCCGCATCCTCCCCGAGTTCGGGGCGATCACGTGTCGGGTGGTGCGCGACTTCTACCACAAGTACACCGTCGACGAGCATACGCTCCTCACGATCCGGACCCTTGAACGCCTCGCCGCGCCGCGTCCGTCGCCGGAGCCGCCGCCACGGGAGCGCGAGCGGTTCGCGTCCCTCCTGCAGGACCTCGAACGCCCCGAGCTGCTGGTGCTGGCGCTGCTGCTGCACGATGTCGGGAAAGCGCGCGACGAGGAGCATGTCTCGGAAAGCGTTCGCCTGGCCCGGGGCGTCTTCGAGCGCCTGGCGCTGCCGGCCGAATCGCGCGAGGTGGTCGAGTTCCTCATCGCCAACCACCTGCAGATGTCGATGGTCGCGTTCCGCCGCGACACCGAGGATCCGGACACGGTCCGGCGGTTCGCCGCGCTGGTCGGTGTGGAAGAGCGATTGAAAATGCTCTGCCTCCTGACGCTGGCCGACGTCGAAGCGGTCAGCCTCGAGACGCTCACCCCCTGGAAGGAAGAGCTGCTGTGGCGGCTGTACGTCGACACCTACAACCACTTGACGCTGGGATACGGCGACGAGCTGATCGATCGGAGCCAGTCCGAGCTCGCGCAGTTTCTCGGGGCGCGTCACGGCGATCTGCCGGCAGACGAGATTGCCAGGTTCCTCGAGGGCCTTCCCCGGCGCTACCTGCAGCTCTTCGATCGCGACGCCATCGAGCGCCACGTCCGCCTCGCGCGCGACATCCATCCGGATGAAGTGCACGTGTCGCTCGAACAGAAGGGCTCCGCCTGGGAGCTGACGGTCGTCACGATGGACAAACCGTTCCTGTTTTCGAACATCGCGGGCGTGCTGTCCTCGTTCGGCATGGACATCCTGCGCGGCCACGCGATGACCAGTCCGAACGGACTGGTGCTCGACATCTTCCAATTCACCGACGGCGAACGGTTTCTCGAGCTGAACCCCGACGCGCGCGACGAGCTCGTCTCGGTGCTGGACGATGTGGTGTCGGGGCGCGTCGATGTGACCGTGCGGCTGCGCGGCCGCGAGCGAAGCCTCGTCCATCACCGCCCGCCGAGGGTGACGCCGGTGGTCCACTGCGACAATCACGCCTCGCAGCGGTACACCATCGTCGAGATCGTGGCCGATGATGCGCTGGGGCTGCTCTATCGAATCAGCCGCGTCATGTCGCAGCAGGGGTGCGACGTCGACCTCGTGCTGATCTCCACGGAAGGGCACAAGGCGATCGACGTGTTTCACATCACGCGGGATGGCGCGAAGCTCTCCGCCGTGGCGCAGGACGCGCTCGCGGCGAGGCTGCACCGGCTGCTGGAGGAGGATCATGAAGTTGATTAAGTGCATCGTCCGGCCGAACAAGGTGGACGAGGTGAAGGACGCGCTGAGCAGGCTGAGCGTCTCGGGGATGACGGTGAGCGAGGTGCGCGGTCACGGCAAGCAGAAGGGGCACACCGCCATCTATCGCGGCAAGGAATACAACGTCAGCCTGCTGCCGAAGATGGAAATCGAAGTCGTCGTGCCCGACCTGCTGGTGCCCGACTGCATCAAGGCGGTCATCGAGGCGGCGCGCACCGGGGAAATCGGCGACGGGCGCGTGTTCGTGATGCCGGTCGAGCAGAGTTACAAGATCCGGACCGGCGAGCGCGACATTGACTGACCCGCCGCCCGGAGCCGGCGCCAGCGATGACGCGGAGCGCGAAGGCTTCAGCCGAGCGTGCGGCCTGCGCGACAGAATACGCGACGAACTATGACGAGGAGGCCTATGAGACGGCGGTTTCTGCTGACGAGTGCCTTGCTCTTGTGTCTGTCGCCGGCGCTGCTGGCGCAGGCGCCGGCGGCTCCCGCTGTCGATACGGGCGACACCGCATTCATGCTCGTGTCGGCCGCGCTGGTGATGCTCATGACGCCCGGGCTGGCGTTCTTCTATGGCGGCATGGTTCGCCCCAAGAACGTCCTCGGCACGATGATGCAGAGCTTCATGGCGGTCGCGCTGATCAGCGTCCAGTGGATTGTGATCGGCTACAGCCTCGGGTTCGGCCCCGACAGGGGCCATCTGGTCGGCGGCCTGGAATGGATCGGACTCCGCGGCGTCGGCATGGCGCCGAACCCGGACTACGCCGCGACGATCCCGCATCAGGCCTACATGATCTATCAGTGCATGTTCGCCATCATCACGCCGGCACTCATCACCGGCGCGGTCGCCGAACGGATGAAGTTCAAGACGTATCTCGTCTTCATGCTGCTCTGGAGCACGCTCGTCTACGACGTCATCGCGCACTGGGTCTGGGGTGCCGGCGGCTGGCTCCACAACATGGGCGCGCTGGACTTTGCGGGCGGCACGGTCGTGCATATCAGCTCGGGCGTCTCGGCGCTGGTGGCCGCCTTGATGATCGGGCGCCGCCGCGGGTATCCGGGCACGCCGATGCCGCCTCACAATCTCCCTTTCACGTTGCTGGGCGCCGGCCTGCTCTGGTTCGGCTGGTTCGGTTTCAACGCCGGCAGCGCCGTCACGGCCGGAGCGCTCAGCACGAGCGCCTTCATCGCCACCAATACGGCGGCGGCGAGCGCGACGATCGGCTGGGTGATGATGGACTGGATTGTCAGAGGCAGACCGACGGCGCTTGGCGCCGCCAGTGGCGCGGTCGCCGGGTTGGTCGCGATCACGCCGGCGTCGGGATACGTCGGACCGTTGTCCGCCATCGCGATCGGCGCCGCCGCCGGGTGCGTGTGCTTCGTCGCGGTCACGCTGCGGGCGAAAACCACCGCCGACGACTCGCTGGACGTCTTCGGCGTGCACGGCACGGGCGGCACGCTCGGCGCGCTCATGACCGGCCTGTTCGCGCAGAAGGCGGTGAACGCCGCCGGCGCCGACGGCCTGTTCTTCGGTAACGCGGCCCTCTTCGGCATCCAGGGGGTCGCGGTGCTGGCGACGTGGGCCTACTCGGCCGCGGTCACCTACGTGCTGCTCAGAGTGCTCGACCTGACGATGGGGCTGCGGGTGAAGGCGGAGCAGGAAGACGAGGGGCTCGACGTCGCGGAGCACGGGGAGAGTGCGTACGCGCTCGATTAGTCCTTGGTGCTTTGTTCTTGGTCCCTGGTCCCTGGTCCGTCCTTGGTCCCTGGTCCCAGTCCCTGGTCCGCGGACCGCGGACCGAGGACTTAGGACGGACGAAGGACTTGGGACGGACCAAGTACAAAGGACCAAGGACCAGGGACCACGAACCGCCGACCCATTCTATTTAGTCATGCGACAGATATGATCATTATATTTCTCTTCTGAGTCCAGGTCTGCGATAAACGTCCGTCATGACGTGCGTCGCCCCCCCGCCCGGCGCGGCCGGCCTGTACGATCCTCTGCACGAACACGACGCCTGCGGCGTCGGCTTCGTCGTGCACATCAAGGGGCGTCGTTCCCACGCGATCGTGCGGCAGGCGCTGCAGGTGCTGATGAACCTGCGGCACCGCGGCGCGTGCGGCTGCGAGGCCAACACCGGCGACGGCGCCGGCATCCTGCTGCAGGTTCCCGATCGGTTCTTCCGCAAGGTGGCGCCCTTTGCGCTTCCGGCCGAAGGAGAATACGGCGTCGGGCTCGTGTTCCTGCCGCGCGAGGCGCATCACCGCGAGGTGTCCGAGCGGCTTCTCGAGCGGCTCGTCGCCGAGGAAGGGCAGCACCTGCTCGGCTGGCGCGACGTGCCAACCGACGACCGGGAGGTCGGGCCGAGCGCGGTTGCCGTCGAGCCGGTCATCCGGCAGGTGTTCATCCGCCGCGATTCCGGCCTGGACGGCGCCGACGCCCGCGTGCGGTTCGAGCGCAAGCTGTATGTCATCAGGAAACGCTTCGAGCGCGCGGCCGAGGCGCTGCCCGTTTCCGATCACGCGAAACAGGTCACCTACGTCGTGAGCCTCTCCTGCAACACGCTCATCTACAAGGGCATGCTGACGGCCGATCAAATCCAGCCGATGTTTCCCGATCTGACCGATCCCGACGTCGAGTCGGCGCTCGCGCTCGTGCACCAGCGCTTCAGCACGAACACGTTTCCCTCGTGGCCGCTGGCGCACCCGTATCGATACATCGCGCACAACGGCGAGATCAACACGCTGACCGGCAACATCAACTGGATGCGCGCCCGCGAGGGATTGCTGCGCTCGGAGGTGCTCGGCGACGATCTGCAGAACGTGCTGCCGGTCATCCGGGAGGGCGGCAGCGACACCGCGACGTTCGACAACGTTCTCGAATTCCTGGTGATGACCGGGCGCTCGCTCCCCCACGCGCTCCTGATGATGATCCCCGAGCCGTGGGCGGGCCACGAGAGCATGTCCCCCGATCTCAAGGCCTTCTACGAGTATCACTCGTCGCTGATGGAGCCGTGGGACGGTCCGGCGTCGATCGCCTTCACCGACGGAACGGTGATCGGCGCGGTGCTCGATCGAAACGGACTGCGGCCGTCGCGCTATTACGTGACGAAGGACGACCTCGTGATCATGGCGTCGGAGGTCGGCGTGCTCGACGTCCCGCCGGAACACATCCTCATCAAGGAGCGGCTGCATCCGGGGCGGATCTTTCTGGTCGACACGGCGCGCGGCTGCATCGTGCAGGACGAGGAGATCAAGCGCGAGCTGGCGGCGGCCGAGCCGTATGGCGAGTGGCTCGCGCACCTGGTCGACATCGAAGACCTGCCGCCGGCGCCGCATCTGCCCCCGCCGAGCCACGAGACGGTGCGCCGGCGCCAGCAGCTGTTCGGCTATACGGACGAGGACCTCCGCGTGCTGCTCGCGCCGATGGCGGCCACGGGCGAGGAGCCGCTCGGCTCGATGGGCACCGACACGTCGCTGGCCGCGCTCTCGGACCGGCCGCGGCTGCTGTACGACTACTTCAAGCAGCTGTTCGCGCAGGTGACCAACCCCCCGCTCGACGCGATCCGCGAAGAGCTCGTCACCTCGATGGCGTCGACGATCGGGCCGGAGGGCAACCTGCTCGACCCGCGGCCGGAGTCGTGCCGGCAGATCAAGATCACGTACCCCGTGATCGACAACGACCAGCTTGCGAAGCTCCGGTACGTCTACGAGCCCGGGTTCCGGTCGATCACGCTGCCCATGCTCTTCGATCCGGGGACGGATCACGCCAAGGACACAAAGCGTACTAAGGACACAGCCAAGGACACAAAGGGTACCAAGGACACAGCCAAGGACACAAAGGGTACCAAGGACACAGCCAAGGACACAAAGGGTACCAAGGACACAAAGGGTAACGGGAAAGGCTTAGAGCAGGCGCTGGACGATCTCATGCGCCGCGCGAGCGATGCCGTCGATGCCGGCTACACGATCCTGATTCTGTCGGACCGCGCCGCCGATCGCGACCGCGCCCCGATGCCGAGCCTGCTCGCCACGGCGGGCGTCCACCACCACCTCGTGCGACTCGGCAAACGGACGCGGTGCGCGCTGGTCATCGAGTCGGGCGACGCGCGCGAGGTGCACCACTGCGCGCTGCTGCTCGGTTACGGCGCCGGCGCCGTGAATCCGTACCTCGCCTTCGAGACGCTCGACGATATGATCCGCCAGCGCCGGCTGGACGGCGTCACGCACGAGCGGGCGGTCGCCAACTACATCCACGCGCTCAACAAGGGCATCCTGAAGGTGATGTCCAAGATGGGCATCTCCACGCTCCAGAGCTACTGCGGCGCGCAGGTCTTCGAGGCCATCGGCCTCGATCGCGCGTTCGTCGATCGCTGCTTCACGCGCACCTCGTCGCGCATCGGGGGCGTCGGCGCCGGCGTGATCGCCGAGGAGATCGGCCGCCGGCACGGGAAAGCGTTCGCGACCGGAGCCGTCGAGCCGGGCGACCTCGACTGCGGCGGCGAGTATCAGTGGCGGCGCGACGGCGAATACCACCTGTTCAACCCCGAGACGGTGTTCAAGCTGCAGCACTCGACACGCAGCGGTCAGTATGGCGTGTTCAAGGAGTACACCCGTCTGGTGGACGACCAGAACCGGCGCCTCGCGACCTTGCGCGGTCTGCTCGAGCTGAAGGATGCCGCCACGCCGGTTCCGCTCGACGAGGTCGAGCCGGTGGCGTCCATCGTGAAGCGCTTCGCGACCGGCGCGATGTCGTACGGCTCGATCAGCCAGGAAGCGCACGAGACGCTCGCCATCGCGATGAACCGGCTCGGCGCGAAGTCGAACACCGGCGAAGGCGGCGAAGATCCGGCCCGCTACACGCCGGACGCCAACGGCGACTCCCGCAACAGCGCGATCAAGCAGGTGGCGTCGGCCAGATTCGGCGTCACCAGCGAATACCTGGTCAACGCCCGGGACCTGCAGATCAAAATGGCGCAGGGCGCCAAACCGGGTGAGGGCGGGCAACTGCCCGGCCACAAGGTCTATCCGTGGATCGCGAAGGTCCGCTATGCGACGCCCGGCGTCGGCCTCATCTCGCCGCCGCCGCACCACGACATCTATTCGATCGAAGATCTCGCGCAGCTCATTTACGACCTGAAGAACGGCAACCCGCATGCGCGGATCCACGTCAAGCTCGTCGCCGTGGCCGGGGTCGGCACCGTCGCCGCGGGCGTGGCGAAGGCGCACGCCGACGTCGTGCTGATCTCGGGACACGACGGCGGCACCGGCGCGGCGCCGCTGACGGGCATCAAGCACGGCGGCGTGCCGTGGGAGCTGGGGCTCGCCGAAACGCAGCAGGTCCTCATGCGCAACAACCTGCGCGACCGCATCGTCGTGCAGGTCGACGGTCAGCTCAAGACGGGTCGCGACGTCGTCGTCGCCGCGCTGATGGGGGCGGAGGAATTCGGGTTCGCGACGGCGCCGCTCGTGGTGTCGGGCTGCGTGATGATGCGCGTGTGCCACTTGAACACGTGCCCGGTCGGCGTCGCCACGCAGGATCCCGAGCTGCGGAAGAACTTCACGGGCAAAGCGGAATTCGTCGTCAATTTTTTCCAGTTCATCGCGCAGGAAGTCCGCGAGTACATGGCCGCGCTCGGCTTCCGCACCATGGACGAGATGATCGGACGCGTCGACCGCCTCAACGTCCGGCCCGCCGTGAATCACTGGAAAGCACGGGGTCTCGATTTCTCGGCGATCCTGCATCAGCCCGATGTCCCGGCCGGCGCGCCGCGGCGGCGGACGCGCTCCCAGGATCATGGCCTCGAGCACGCGGTCGACCACGCGATCATCGCCCGGTGCGCCGACGCGCTCGAGCGCAGGACGCCCGTGTCCCTGAGCCTGCCGATCGGCAACGCGCACCGGACGGTCGGCACGCTGCTCGGCTACGAGGTGACGCGCCGGCACGGCGCGCACGGCCTGCCGGACGACACAATCCGGCTGCAGTTCATCGGATCGGCGGGGCAGAGCTTCGGCGCCTTCGTACCGCGGGGCATCACCCTGCGCCTCGAGGGCGACTCGAACGACTATGTCGGGAAAGGGCTGTCGGGCGGGAAGGTCATCGTCTATCCGCCGCGGCAGGCGACGTTTGTCGCGGAAGAGAACATCATCATCGGCAACGTCGCGTTGTATGGCGCGACGAGCGGCGAGGCGTACATCCGCGGCGTCGCGGGCGAGCGATTCGCGGTCAGAAACAGCGGGGCGCACGCCGTGGTCGAGGGCGTCGGCGACCATGGCTGCGAGTACATGACGGGCGGCCGCGTGATCGTGCTCGGACAGACGGGGAGGAATTTTGCGGCCGGGATGAGCGGCGGCATGGCGTACGTCCTCGATGCGGCGGGGGATTTCAGCCGCCGCTGCAATCACGAGCTCGTCGATCTCGAGCCGGTCGACACGATGGAGGACCGCGAGCTCGTTCGCTCGCTCATCGAACGGCACGTGGCGTACACGGGCAGCGATCACGGGGCGCGCATCCTGCACGACTGGAGCCGGTCGGTCGCGATGTTCGTCAAGGTGATGCCGCGCGATTACCGGCGCGTGCTCGAGACGGAGGCCCGGACCGCCGCGGCGGGACGGCCGACCGAGCTCGTCGAGGTGAACGCGGTCGCCGCCAGTGGGTAAGGCCACCGGTTTTCTCGAAGTCGGGCGGGTGAAACATCCGGTGCGTCCGGTCGTCGAGCGCCTGCGCGACTGGCGCGAAGTGTACGTGCCCTATCCGGAGGCCGCGCTCACCAATCAGGCCGCGCGCTGCATGGACTGCGGCATTCCGTTCTGCCATCACGGGTGTCCGCTCGGGAATGTCATCCCCGACTGGAACGATCTCGTGTACCGGAACCAGTGGCGGATGGCGATCGATCGGCTGCACGCCACCAATAACTTTCCGGAATTCACGGGACGGCTCTGCCCGGCGCCCTGCGAAGGCGCGTGCGTCCTGGGCATCACCAGCGACCCGGTGACGATCAAGTCGATCGAAGTCTCGATCATCGACCGGGCGTTCGACGAGGGCTGGGTCGCGCCCAGGCCGCCGGCCCGGCGCACCGGCAAACGCGTTGCGGTCGTCGGGTCGGGCCCGGCCGGCCTCGCCGCCGCCGATCAGCTGAACCGGGCCGGTCACCTCGTCACGGTCTTCGAGCGGGCCGACCGCATCGGCGGCCTTCTGCGCTACGGCATTCCGGCCTTCAAGCTGGAGAAGCGCGTGCTCGACCGGCGGCTGCAGGTCCTGAGCGCCGAAGGCATCACGTTTCGCGCCAGCTGCCACGTCGGCATCGACGTGCCGGTGGACGAGGTGCGCGCCGAGTTCGATGCGCTCGTGCTGGCCGGGGGCGCCACGCGTCCGCGCGACCTGCCCGTGCCGGGTCGCGAGCTGGCGGGCATTCATTTCGCCATGGAGTACCTGTCGCTGCAGAACCGGCGCTGCGAGGGCGACGACGTGCCGGACGAGCGCTTCATCACGGCGAAAGACAAACACGTCGTCATCATCGGCGGCGGCGACACCGGCGCCGACTGCCTCGGCACGGTCCACCGGCAGCGCGCCCGCGCCGTGCATCAGCTGGAGCTGCTGCCGCGTCCGCCCGATGCGCGCACGCCGAGCAACCCGTGGCCGCTCTGGCCGAACATCTTTCGCGTCTCGACGGCGCATGAAGAAGGCGGGGACCGGCTGTACGCCGTGGCCACGCAGCGGTTCGACGGCGACGAGCGCGGACACATCAGTGCGCTTCGCGCGGTCAGGGTCGAGATGGTCACGAAAGACGGTCGCCTCGAGCTCAACCCGATCGCCGGCAGCGAGTTCGAGATCAAGGCGGATCTCGTGCTGCTGGCCATGGGGTTCCTCGGTCCCGAGCGCGGCGGCATGCTGGACCAGCTCGGCGTCCGCCTGACCGAGCGGGGCACCGTCTGGCGCGACGAGCGCTGGATGACGGACGTGCCGGGCGTCTTCACCGCGGGCGACATGCAGCGCGGGCAGTCGCTGATCGTGTGGGCGATGGCCGAGGGCCGCAGCTGCGCACGCGGCGTCGATACCTACCTGATGGGCACCTCCGACCTGCCCGCCCCACTTCAGTAAGCTCCGGACTGCGCGCTCGCCTTGGCTGACCGCCACCGCTCCACTCTCTTCGTCGAACCTACGATGTGACCACTCGCGGACCTATTCCTTCAGTTCGCGCTGCCACTGGAAGCAGAGGTTCGCGATGGTCAGCGTACGCTTCACCAGGCCGGGGGTGCGTTCAATTTCGCCAGCTGTCGTCCGGTATGATCCGTTTCATGAACTCGTCGAAGAGGGGCACAGTGAATGCCGTGTCCCCGTGATTGGGGCTCCAGATCATGCCCTTGGAGATGAGTTGATTGCGTGTGGGACCCAGTGCCGTCACCTTTCGATTCAGGCACTCGGCAATGTCACCTGAGCGATGAGGGCCTGGCCCCAACTCAGCCATTGCCCGCAAGTACTTTTTCTCGGCTGGCGTGAGGCGGTCGAAGCGCACGCGAAAAAAACTCTCGTCGAGGGCGGCTACGGCTGAAGCGGAGGCGATCATCACGTCCGCTCGCGTGATAGGAGATGATTGCGCAGTGTCCCAAGCATGTTTGCCCCATTCCTGTAGGAAGTAGGGGTAGCCCTGAGTCTCCTGGACAACCTGCGTCACGGCATCCTGTTCGATCTTCACACCTTCTTTTCCCGCAGGCTTCGTGATGGCGAGAGCCGCCGCTGCTTCGGGCAAAGGACCGACCTCTGGAAAATCGAACAGCCTCTCAGCATAGGACTTGGCCTTTCCCATGCGCCCACGGAGTTGTGGGAGGCCAGCTCCAACAAGGACGATGGGAAGCCTACGCTGCGCGCAGCGGTGTAGGGCGGTAATCAACGCCGCCAACTCGTCTTCTTCGACGTACTGTAGTTCGTCGATGAACATCACAGCGGCACTGCCGGCTCGTTGCGCGGCGATACCTACAGTCTCCAGCACGTAGGGACGTCGCCAGGGTGGTGCGAACGCGCGACGGCGGCGGACGCCACGAGATGGCGCCGTCCGCCCGTGCGACGTTAATGGCTGAGCGCATCGGCTTGGTCTGGCCTTTCGCCAACGGAGATCGGCAATCATGGCAAGGCGTCGAAAAGTCATCGTCCACATCGCGACTAGTGCGGACGGTTACATCGCTCGTCCTGACGGCGATCTCGAGTGGCTGACGTCGCGTCCGGCACCTGAAGGTTTCTATGGCATGAACGCCTTCATGCAGTCTGTGGACACGAAGTTCCTTGGCCGCAAGACGTACGAGGCCAGCCTGCGGATGGGGGCGAAGTTCGATTCAGAGAATCGGACCTTCGTCTTTTCTCGGCGCTCGTCACCAGCCAACGCCCCGCCAGGCGTGGAGTTCGTGAAGGATGCGATAGGTCCGTTTGTCAGTCGTCTTCGGGAGCAACCTGGCAAGGATATCTGGCTGATGGGAGGCGGTGAGATCATCGCGGCCTTTCTTGACGAAAAGGCGATCGACGAGTTTGTCATCAGTGTGGTCCCGGTCTTCATTGGGGAGGGCATCCCCCTGATAGCACGGCGCCACCGCCATGCGCCTCTGGAGTTGCGCTCCATCGAACGCTTCGACGATGGTCTAGTTCAGCTGCACTACGCCGTGCAGAACAATCATTCTTGATGACGGGTCGCAACACATCAGGCGAAAGACCCCCGGATCCTGCGGTCAGCGATACTTGCTCCTCTCGACCATCTGTTGTTCTCTGCGTGACGGCGCGGGAGCGGTCTGGATAGCCACAGCGCGACTTCCGGGGGAGCAACCGTCACCGACAAGCCGGTGTCGACGAGAATGGCGCCCATCCGGGAGAAAGTGCTGCGAACAGCACAGCTGCGAACGGCACAGCTTGACACGTCGGATGGGCGAACGTATCGTCCGTCGACGAAGGAGGTTTCCGATGGGAACTGTGATGTTGATGGAATGGCCAGGCTTGACGCAGGAACAGTACGATCGCGTGATGACCAATCTGGGCCTCGATAAGAACCCGCCGACTGGCGGCATCTTCCACGTGGCCGGCTTCACGGGAGGCAGCCTCCGCGTGTTGGATGTCTGGGATTCACAACAGGCGTTCGAGCGTTTTCAGAATGAACGGCTCACCCCTGCCGTGCAGAAGGCCGGTATCACGTCTCAACCGAAGGTTCAGTTCTTTCCCGTGCACAACCTCTACGCGCCGAACATTGAAACGATCAAAAAAGCCGGCGCTTCGTCGCTCCCTCTCGCCGAGTCCATGCGGCGTTAGATCGGCATAAGGCGGCGGTTGCCGGCCGCCGATGACTCTTCGTGAACGATGGCGGGGACGTGATGTGCATCACGCCCCCGTCCAAACTCGCGCCCGCACAGTTCCGCTCAATCCGCCACGCTCGGGCCCCGACACAGCGCCGGGAACGCCTCAAGACATCTTCTAGCTCTAAAGCCAAGGTTGCAGCGAATGAAGCAAGTTTTCGCCGGTTGGGCTTTAGAAGCTGTCTTAGCGGCCGCACGGCGGCCGCCTAGTAACGAAGATTCGCTCGCCGACGGATCGTCATCGGCGGTTTGAGGCCTCTACCAGCGGAGCTGACCCCGTGCGAACGAAACAGACGAGGTCGCGCCGTAGGGTTTCGTTCCAGGCGAAGCTTCGTTACCCGCCCTGATTCGTGCGCGTCTCGCCGGCCGGAAGGCTGAACGCCACGTACTCGCCCGAATAACTCCCGCCGCTGATCGCGACGACGATGAACTGCTTGCCGTCGACCGAATAGGTCATCGGTGAGCCGCTCTGCGGGGCCGGCATCCACACCGCGCCGACCTGTTTCCCCGTCGCCTTGTCGTATGCCCGCAGCATCGCGCCCCGCGGATGCTCCGGCGTCGTCGTCACCTGGGGATCGCCGAGGATTACCAGCGTCTTCGTCACCGTCAACCCGACGCTGCCTTGCTGACCCGTCTTCGGGATGTTGAGTCCTTTGAGCGCCGGATGATTGCGCACGGCATCCGGCGTATCGCCATGCGGCACCTGCCACACCAGTTCGCCGCGATCGAGATTGATCGCCGAGAGCACGCCGTACGGCGGTTTGACGAGCGAGAGCCCTTGAATCGTCAGGCCGCCACCGCCGCCAGCCGGCGGCGCGGCGCGGCCGGCCGCGGGGGCAGCCGGGGCCGCGGGTTGAGCCGGCGCTTTTCCCGTGACCGCTGCAAGACGCGCTTGCGCTTCGCTGATCTTCGGCGCGTCGGCCGCGCTTCCGAAGCCGGGACCATCGTTGATCCGGAATTCCCGCCCGGCCTGTCCGGCGAGGTACCGCATGTCCGAGTAGCCCGGCGGCGGTTCGACGAGTCCGAGCGCCGAGACGCCGGCGTTGGCCGCCTGCGCGAAGACGGTGTGCGTCTCAGGATCGTAGGACGCGCCCGGCCAGTTCGTGCCGCCGCCGAGCGTGCCGATCGTCAACGCCGCGAGCGGTCCGCCGACCTTGCTCAAGACGGGCGGCAGGAACATCGGTCCCATCCGGTACATCTTGACCGCCTGGAGCGCTTCCGCGCGAAGCGCCGGCGTGAAATCAATCAGCTCGTCGGGGGTGATCGCCTGACGCGCGTAGGCGGGCGGCCTGGTGGGGAAGGGCTGCGTCGGCGAGTACCACTCGCCCGGCACATCGCCCTGCGGCACCGGCCGCTCCTCGATCGGCCACACCGGCTGACCGGTCACGCGATCGAAAACGTAGAGGAACGATTCCTTGCTCGGCAGCGCGACCGCTTTGATCGCCTTCCCGTTGACGATGATGTCGGCGAGGATCGGCGCGCAGGGAATGTCCATGTCCCAGATGCCGTGATGCACGATCTGGTAGTGCCACTTCCGCTGGCCGGTCCTCAGGTCGACGGCGACGAGGCTCTCGCCGAAGAGGCCGGTGCCCGGCCGATGGCCGCCGTAGTAGTCGCCGGTCGGCATCTCCACCCGTGTACCGGAACCCTCCCGCCGCATGTTGAAGAAGATGCGCGCGACGATTCGGTCGACGGTGCCAACCGGGGCGACCGAGACCGTCAGTTATCAGATTCCCGCGTTCACGCACAACGGCGTGCTGGTCTGGTACGCCGCCTTTGCGAACCATTGCAGCTTGTTCCCGACTGCCGCGATTGTTGAAGCGTTCAAGGACGAGCTCGAGGGCTTCGCCACATCGAAAGGGACGATCCAGTTCCCCACCGACAAGTCGCTGCCGATTGCCCTCATCAAGAAACTGGTGAAGGCGCGGGTGGCGCAGCACGAAGGCAGGAAGCGGCGCTGATTCAATCCCGCCCCAAGGACGAGAAATCCGGGGTTCCACCCCGGCCGTTGGATGTCGGAATTGCCGCGAGGTTCGGGCTCAGAGCGTGTCTGAAACCTCGGGGGCGTGGCCGTCATCGAAGCAGGCAGACGTGAGTCCCAGATGACGTCACCCGATTCAGGCCGGCTGCAACGGCCGGCGAGGACAATACGCCATGGATCTTTGCGGCAAAGTCGCTGTCATTACCGGGGGCAAGCGGATCGGGCGCGTCGTGGCGCAGGAGTTGGCCGCGCACCGGATGAATCTCGTGCTGTCATATCGCGGTTCGAAGGACGAGGCCGAGCAGACGGTCGCCGACGTCGAGGACGCGGGGCGGCGCGCGACCATCGTCGTCGGCGATGTGTCGAAGCCGGCCGATTGCCTGGCTATCATTGCACATGCCGTTGCGACGTTTGGACGGGTTGACGTTCTCGTCAATATGGCGTCGATCTACCGATCGAAGCCTCTTCAAGATGTCTCGGTCGACTACTGGAGCACCGATCTGGATGTGAACCTTCGTTCGGCGTTTCTGTGCTCCCACGCCGCGATTCCGCACATGCGGAGCGCCGGCGGCGGGCGGATCGTCAATTTCGCTGACTGGCTGGTTCGAAGCGGCAGACCGCGCTACACAGGGTTCACTCCTTACTACGTGGCCAAGGCGGGGGTCGTCGCGCTCACGGAATCGCTGGCGCTGGAAGTCGCGGGTGACAACATCCTCGTGAACGCCATCGCTCCGGGTCCGATCGTGCCCCCGCCCGACATGAGCCAGGAGGAAATCAACGAAGTAGCCAGGGCCACCCCGGTCGGTCACTGGGGCGGAGAGGCCGAGATCGCCAAGGCGGTCGTTCTGCTTTGCCAGACCGACTTCATCACGGGCGAGACCATCCGCGTTGATGGGGGGCGGCATCTCGCGTAGTTTGCGGCGG
>QHWJ01000174.1 GCA_003222535.1 Acidobacteriota bacterium
TCCCGCGAGCGCCGCTAAATCACTTGAAGGTGTTCCGATGAATCGCAGCCGTACCGTCCCGCTGGGGATCCTCACGGTCCTGGCCGTCGGCGCGCTGGCCACCACAGAGCAAGCGCCGTCGGTCACCGAGGGGCCCATCGATCTGGGCGACACCGCCTGGCTCCTGACTGCCACCGGGCTGGTGCTTCTGATGACTCCGGGCCTCTCCTTCTTCTACGCCGGGATGGTAAGCACCAAGAACGTGATCTCAAACGATGCCGCAGAGCTTCATCGCCCTCGGGGTCATCAGCCTGCTGTGGGTCATCGTCGGCTTCAGCCTCTGCTTCGGCACGAGCCTCAACGGCCTGATCGGCGACCCCAGGACGTACGGTCGGCCTCGACCTGAGCCAGCACGGGGAGTTCATGGAGTTGGAGCCGATGCGCCAGTTCGGCTACTCCGAGTGAACGGGATTGACGGTCTCGAGATCCTGCGTGGTGGCCCGTCGGTGTGGCCGCCGCAGCGCAAAGGGCAGCGGTCCGGACGCCCGCTGGCGGGAGGATGTCATGACGAAGCCGCCGCGCGAACTGATCGAATTCCTCTTTCCGTTCGATCCGGCCGTTCAGTCGATCGCCCTCGGACTCAGGAAGGTCGTGCTCGAAGAGATGGCGCCGTGCCACGAGTACATCTTCCGGATGCCTGAGAGGGTCGCGCTGTTGTATGGCGCGACGGAGCGCGTCCTCAAGGACTGCATCTGTCTCGTCTCCGTGTATGCGAAACACGTGAACCTCGGGTTTGCCCGGGGCGCCGAGCTGGAGGATGGCGCCGGTGTCCTGCAAGGAACTGGCAAACGGATGCGCCACCTCACCGTCAAGAGGCTCTCCGAACTGGACCGGCCGGAGATTCGAACGTACCTTCGGCGGGCGCGGAAGCACGCCGGGTTGAAACGGCCGCGTCAGCGAACGGTCGACGACGTGGTGACGGTCGTGAAAGTACGGAGGGCCGGGGCGCGGCGCCCCGGGCCAGCGACGGCGTGGTGATGGCTCGCAACCACAGAAAGGAAGCCGCATGTCGGCCGTGTTCAGCAAGCTCAACCTGAAAGACCAGACAGAAATCCTCGTCCTGAATGCCCCGGCCAGCTTTGAGCTGGAGCTTGCCGCGCTCAAAGGCGTCGCGATCCGGCGTCATGTGCCGGACATCAAAGCTGTCGCCTTTTCGCTGGCGTTTGTCACCACGCAAAAGGAAGTGAACGCCCTCGCCACGGCTGTCGGGAAGAAGACTCAGGGCGATGCCGTGGTGTGGTTCGCGTATCCCAAGGGAACGTCCAAGAAATACACGTGCGAGTTCAATCGGGACACCGGGTGGGCTCCTCTTGGTAAAGCGGGCTTCGAGCCCGTGCGGATGGTGGCCATCGATGAAGATTGGTCGGCGGTGCGCTTTCGGCGCGCGGCATTCATCAAGACGATGACTCGGGACAGGAGTTGGGCGATGTCGAAGGAGGGCAAGAAGAAGACGGCGAAGAAGTGAAGCCCGACACTATCGCTCGTACGCCGAATCGTGGTCGGGGTGAAGAGACACTAATCGCAGAAAGTCGCCGTCACGGAACGCCACGGCGCGAATTCGTTGACTCAAGCGAAGCGAATACACCTTGGCGCCATTGGCGGCCTTCAGGTGCTCAATCGCCTCCCAGCGGAAGCCCTTGTGTCGATAGAGGCTGTTCCAGTCCAGATCGCGCAGCCGGCGCAGGGACTCGACGACTTGTTTCAGAGCATCGGCCTCGAGGCGGAAGAAAACGTCCCGAAACTCCGGGCTGTTCAGGTCCAGGCGAATACGGTTACCTGCGGCGGCCACGTGCGCGCTTGACTCGCTTGGTTCGGCCCTTCAGCAGACCTTCGACGTCGGCCTCTTGAGGCTCTGTCGCCGCAGCCCACGTGAGTCCCCGTTCGATCCGCGAACGATGCGGTTCCTCGAGCGTCCAGAGTTGAGTCTCGGGCACCATGGCGACCGCCGTGAGGACCACGGTGCCGTCTGTGCGTCGCTCGAGACGCAGGGTCCTGCCCGCGTATCGCTTGCCCAACGAGATCTGCCCACTCTTACCGACGACCTTGATCTCAACGCCCTCGGCGAGCGATGCCACCCGTTTCATGCAATCATGCTATCATGCCGTCATGCAGTGGCGCAATAATCGACTCCGGGGTTAAGCCACTGATACCAGGTCGCCAGAGACAGAAAAAGGGCGACGACTGTCGCCCTTGAATCACGCTCGGCTGAATTAGACCATCCCATCCAACTGTCGCCGGGAGCCTTCGTCGGGGCACTCATATTAATGATGCGAACCGCGCCAGCGTATTCGTAGGAAATCAAACTGGGATAGCGTGCAGAGGGCGGCGGCCGACCCCGCGGTGCTCAGCCGCGCTCGGCGGTCAACTGCGGTGGCGCCTCGGCGCACTGGGGTAAGTCGCCGCGGAACCACGGTACGGCAATGACCCGAAGCGGCGACGGCGGCCGTCAATCAGCAGGCGATCGAGCGCGGGGCGACGGTCCTTCGCCCCGCTGACGCCGCGTCGACGCAGTCCACGGCTGTCCGTCCACGGCTGTCCAATCCCGCGCGGCTATGTAGCGCCGGTTCTCCCCGAGTTAGTGCTCGGGCTCTTGGTCGAGCGTACTGACGCGCGGCAGATCACTGAGTCCGAAGCGCGATCACGGGATCCACGCGGCTCGCGCGCCGCGCAGGAATCCACACCGCGAGCAGCGCGACGGCGGTCAGTAGAAGTGGGATGGCGGCAAAGACAGCCGGATCCAGCGCCTTCACGCCAAATAAAAAGCTCGCAATGAATCGGGTTAGTCCGTACGCCGACGCGAGGCCGATGACCACGCCCACGAGCGCCAGGCGCATCCCCTGCATGACGACCATGTGTTTGACCGCGGCCGCTCCGGCGCCGAGCGCAAGCCGGATGCCGATCTCCTGCGTTCGCTGCGCAACGGAGTAGGCCATCAAGCCGTAGATGCCGATCGCGGCCAGCAGCAGCGCTGAACCGCCGAAGACCGCCATCAGCAGCATGTTGAATCGCTGGCGCGACGTCGACAGCGTCACGATTTCGTCCATCGTCTTGACGTCGGACACCGGCAGGCCGGTAACCTGCCGAAGCTGCTCCTGGATCGGGCCGATAAGGCCGTGCGGCTCAGTGCGTGTGCGCACGATCCACGCGATCGGCGTGATCCGCACGTTCAACGCATTCGCGGCATCCGACACCTGGCCCTGCGGGATGAACATCGTGGGCCCTGGATCCCGGTTCAGTCCGCCATCGCGGCTGTCGGCGACGATGCCGATGATTTGCCGGGGCTGTTCGGTGGCGAACTCCCGCATGATGCCTTTGCCGATGACGATCCGATCGTTCATCGGATCGCCGTCCTTCCAGAACCGCTTCGCCATCGATTCGTTGATGATGACCACCGGCGGCGCCGCGCCGTCGTCGCGAATGGCGAACGAGCGGCCGCGCCTCACCGGGATCCTGAAGACCTCGAAGTATCCCGGCGACACCGTGATCCAGCCGCCGCCGCCATGATACGGGCTGTCCTGCAGCGGTCGTCCGACGATCGTGAACGGCAGGCCGTAGCCGCCTTGCAGGGGGATGCAGCACGTGGCGCTGGCCACCTCGACGCCAGGCAGCGCGCCGAGCCGTTCGACGCCGTCGCGTACCATCTGCTCGACGCCGGACGATTTCAGAAAGCGCGGCCCAGTGAGCGACATCCGCATCGTGAGGATGTTCTGCGGATTGAAACCCGGGTCGACGTCGCGCAGCGCCATCGACGTGCGGATCAGCAGGGCCGATCCCACGAGCAGAATCAGGGCGAGCGCGACCTCGGCGACCACCAGCAGCGACCGCGCCTTGTTGTGCCGGAATGCCGTCCCCGACGGTCCGCCGCTTTCCTTCAGCGTGGCGTTGAGATCGGCGCGCGACCCTTGCAGCGCCGGCAGCAGACCGAAGATGATGCCCGTTCCGAGCGACACGAGTAGCGTGAACGTCAGCACGCGCCAATCCAGCGCGACGGCCGATCCATCCTGACCGAGACGTGGAAGGCCGGCCGTGTTGATGGCGAGCAGCGCTCGAATGGCGGCCACGCCCAGGACCAGACCGAACACGCCACCCGTCAGCGCGAGCACGACGCTTTCCGTCAGGAGTTGCCGCACGATCCGGCCGCGGCCGGCACCGATGGCGGATCGGATCGCGATCTCGCGCTTGCGCGCCGTCGCACGAACCAGGAGGAGGCTGGCGACGTTGGCGCACGCGATCAGCAGCACGAAGCTGACGGCGCCGACGAGCACCAGCAGCGACGTGCGTACGTTCTGGACGAACGCCTCCTGAAACGGCGTGACGCTGAATCCCTGATTCGCTTGCAGCGCGGTCGGAAACTTCGTCCGGAATTCGTTCGCTGACAGCTGGAGGCGCGCTTTCGCCTGGTCGAGCGTGACGCCCGGCTTCAATCGGGCGGCCGCCTGGAAGAAATGCCCCTGATCACTCGTGTTCGGGTCCAGTTGGAACGGGGTCCATAGTTCCGGAGGCGGGCCGAACTCCGCGACGTTGAAGCTCGGGCCGACAACCCCGATCACGACGTAGGGATCCCCGCTGAGGGAGATCGTCCTGCCGACCACGTTCGGGTCGCTGCCGAAGCGCCGCGTCCACAGCCCGTGGCTGATCACGACGACCTTGTCGCCGTTCGGGCGATCTTCTTCCGACCGGAATCCGCGTCCACCGACGATGGGCGCGCCAAACAGGCGGAAGTAGTCCGCGCTGACCTGGGCGGAACGAAGCTGTTCGGGCACCTCGCCGCCCGTATAGTTGACCACGCCGGTGCGGAACGCGGCCGCGTCCCGGACGACGCTCGTCTGCGCGCGCCAGTGCGCGAATTTCGCCGGTGACGCCGCGGGGCCGGAGCCCTGCGGCGAGGTGTTCATGAACATGACGAGGCTGTTCGGATCCGGGAATGGCACCGGCTTGAGCAGAACGGCATTCACGACGGTGAAGATCGCGGTGTTCGTCCCGATGCCGAGGGTCAGCGCTGCCACCGCCGCGATGGTGAAGCCGGGGCTCCGCCGGAACATCCGCAGCGAGTGGGTCAGATCTTTGAAGAAGCCTTCCATCTCCAGATAGACGTAGACGCGGACCGTATGGTTCTTCTCAGGTGAATCACGTCCCGGTAGTGGAGGCCCTGTATACTGCGCGCGAATGGCGTGTTGATGGAGCGCGACCCAACCAGAACAGGTCGGCTGACAATGATCCGGATGCTCGTCAATTCCGCTGCGAGGGGCGAACTGCCCGTTGCTCCGCCCCGGCCGCAAGGCCGGGAGCGGAACGTCGTCATCACCATGTGGGATTGGGCCAACCCGAAGGTTTATCTCCACGACGAGATCGCAACCGACAAACGGGATCCAACCGTGAACGCGAACGGACCGATCTATGGAGCGCTCGAGGCAAGCGCCGATTACATGCCCGTTGTGGATCCCACGCGCAATAGCGCCAGCCAGGTGCAGCTGCAGGTTCGCGATCCGAAGACACCCAGCGAAGCAGACACGCCGCCGGCGCAGCCCTCGCCGTACTGGGGCACCGAAGCGATCTGGACCAGCCGGGCGAACGCCCACAGCTTCGCGATGGATCGCCAGGGCCGCGTGTGGATCGCGGCGCGCATCCGTCCCAATCAGACCGCAGCCTTCTGTCAACCGGGATCGACGCATCCGTCGGCCATCGCGTGCCCGCTCAAACAGAGCGGTCGACAGATGCAGCTGTACGACCCCAAAACGAAACAGGTCACGACCGTCGACACCTGCTTCGGCACGCATCATCTGAACTTCGACGCCAACGGCACGCTGTGGTTCACGGGCGGCGGCCCCGTCGAAGGCTGGTTCAACACCAAGGTGTATGAGGAGACCAAGGACGAAGCGAAGGCGCAGGGCTGGACGGCCTTCGTTCTCGACACGAACGGCAACGGCAAGCGAGACGCGTACGTAGAGCCAAACCAGCCGATCGATCCCACGAAGGACAAGCGGATCGATGCGCCTTTCTATGGGGTGGCGCCGAGTCCGGTCGATGGCTCGATTTGGGGATCGGTCCTCGGTATGCCGGGATCGCTTGTCCGCCTGGTTCCCGGCTCGAACCCGCCGGCGACGGCGCTGTCCGAGATCTACGAAGTGCCGTGGAACAGCCCGAAGGCGTCCGCCCAAGGGTTCGCCCCGCGCGGCATGGACGTCGACGGCAACGGAGTCGTCTGGACGGTGCTGTCGAGCGGGCAACTGGCCAGTTTCGACCGACGCAGGTGCAAAGGTCCGCTCAACGGACCGACCGCGACCGGCCAGCACTGCCCTGAAGGCTGGTCGTTGTACGCGCTGCCTGGCCCGAACTACACGGGAGCGAAAGATTCGGCGAGTGCTGACTCGGCCTATTACAACTTCGTGGATCGTTTCGACATGCTCGGCGTGGGCAAGAGTGTGCCGCTCGCGAACGGCAACGAATCTGAGGCGCTCCTGGTGTTAGTCGACGGCAAGTTCGTCGTCTGGACGGTGCTGTCGAGCGGGCAACTGGCCAGTTTCGACCGACGCAGGTGCAAAGGTCCGCTCAACGGACCGACCGCGACCGGCCAGCACTGCCCTGAAGGCTGGTCGTTGTACGCGCTGCCTGGCCCGAACTACACGGGAGCGAAAGATTCGGCGAGTGCTGACTCGGCCTATTACAACTTCGTGGATCGTTTCGACATGCTCGGCGTGGGCAAGAGTGTGCCGCTCGCGAACGGCAACGAATCTGAGGCGCTCCTGGTGTTAGTCGACGGCAAGTTCCTGACATTCCGCGTGCCGTATCCGATGGGGTTCTATGCGAAAGGGATGGACGGTCGAATCGACGATCCCAACGCCGGATGGAAGGGCAAGGCCATCTGGACGACCTACGCGACCCGAGCGCCGTTCCACGAAGAAGGCGGCAAAGGGACGACAAGCAAGCTGGTGAAGTTCCAGGTGCGTCCCGACCCGCTGGCGAAGTAGGGTTTCCTTGCTTCGAACGCTCGTTGGCGCATGTCTACGACACCGGGGGCATGCGCCGCACGCATCTGCGCGGCCGCAGGAACATTGATTTCAGCTTCTGTGTCGAGTTGCGCGGCGTCGGGGATTATGGGACCGAGGTACGCATCGACGCGAAGCAGGCCACGGACGCCATCGCGAGCGCTCGCCGCATTCTGGTTGCTGTCCGGGACGCTCTCCCCGTGGACTTCCCACCCGGACTCGCATATGACGATGCGGCGACACAGAATCGTCGAGCGGATCAGGCCTCTCGAATCAAGGTAGATGGTTCTCAACCAAAAGGCGACGATCTTTCGACCGTCGCCCCCGAATCACGCTCGGCTAAAGCTTTCCGCCTTCGCCCTTCGGCCGTTCCAACGAGCGACGGCGGACAAGTCGCGCTACACCAATCGCTCGCCTTACGGGCCGCTTGAGCCGAGGAACTGACGCACGCCGGCCAGGAAATCTCGTGCATGCGCCACGAGAGCATCGATATCTTCCCGGGAGAGATTGAGCTCGGAACCGTAGTCCGCGGCTTGCCGGTTCAAGAAGGCGTCATGCAGCCAACGCGAAAAGTCCCTCGGCAGCAGCGCGGGCTTGACGTACAGCTGATCGAACTGCGTGATGGCGCCGCTGTGCCTGGAGGTCTCCGATTGACGCGTGGCCAACAGCGCAAGGACGCCGTAGAACATCGCCTAGTACACGCGGTTGACCGCGGACCGCTGGAGTCCACTCGTGAGATTCAGCCGAGCCGCAGCGAGCGCTTCATCCGCCTGCTCCAATCGGTACCGGACGAGCGCATCGACCTTCTCGGCGTTCGTCACGCGGCGACCCCGTCGCGCCGAATGTTGGCCACGAGCGTGCTCGCCGACATCGGGCCCCGCTCGAAGTCGTCCGCGGTGAGAATCACAGGCGCGAGCAGCCGCCCGTGTTCGAATCCAATCTCCCACGCCGATCGGTGAATATCCTCGCGAAGCTGGCGGGTCGCCTCCGCCACGACTACGCAGAGGTCGAGATCGGATTCGGGATGCGCCGAACCGCGCGCGCGTGAACCGAACGCCCAGATGGACGCCGCGGGCGCGACGAGACGCACCCGCTTCGCGAACGCATCCAGCAGCGCACGGTCCTCAGCGGACATCATCGTTGCGGCCTCGTCGCTCGCCTGAAGCGACCGATGTTCGCTCGGCTCCGAACCCCTCCCGTTACGTCCCGTCGCTCGGCTGAAGCCTTCCGCCTTCGCTCGCTCCGGTCTAGCGAGCTTCGGCGGACAAGTCGCGCTACGTTCAATCCAGCAATCAATTACCCGATTACCAGATTATCCAATTACCCGATTCACTCCCCGAGGTCCCCCGTTCTCGGACCCAGCGCTTCCTCCGGCTCCACGAAGTACTCCATGTCCCGCTCCAGCTCGAGCTCGTCGTCGCTCGGCTGCGGCGGCGCCGGCGGCGGCGGCGGCTCGTCGGCCGGGATCCGCACGTTCCGGTAGTACTCGAACCCGGTCCCCGCCGGAATCAGCCGCCCCATCGTCACGTTCTCCTTCAGGCCCCGCAGATGATCGACCTTGCCCGAAATCGACGCTTCGGTCAGCACGCGCGTCGTTTCCTGGAACGACGCCGCCGAGATGAACGAATCGGTCGACAGCGACGCCTTCGTGATCCCGAGCAGCAGCGGCCGCCCCTGCGCCGGACGCCCGTCGTTCGTGATCACCCGCTCGTTCTCCTCCAGGAACCGGAACTTGTCCACCTGCTCGTCCACCAGGAACTCGGTATCCCCCACATCCTCGATCTTCACCCACCGCATCATCTGCCGCGCGATGGTCTCGATGTGCTTGTCGTTGATGTTCACCCCCTGCAGCCGGTACACCTCCTGGATCTCGTTCACCAGGTACGACTGCAGCGCTTTTTCGCCGAGCACGTTCAGGATGTCGTGCGGGTTCGACGGCCCGTCCATCAACGGCTCGCCCGCGCGCACCCGCTCGCCTTCCTGCACGTTGACGTGCACCCCGCGCGGCAGCGCGTACTCGCGCGGCTCCGCGCCCGGCTCGTCGGGCACGATGATGATCTTCCGCTGCCCCTTCACGATCCCGCCGTGCTTGACGAGGCCGTCGATTTCCGAGATGACGGCGGTCTCGCGCGGCTTGCGCGCCTCGAACAGCTCCACCACGCGCGGCAGACCGCCCGTGATGTCCTTCGTCTTCGTCGTTTCACGCGGGATCTTCGCGAGCACGTCGCCCGCCGACACCATCTCGCCGTCCTGCACCATCAGGTGCGCGTGCGACGGCATGTGGTACTTGCGGTTCACCTTGCCGTCCTTGCCCTTGATCTCCACCGCCGGCTGCTTCTTCTCGTCCGGCGAGTCGACGATGATCAGGCGCGAGAGCCCCGTCACCTCGTCGACCTCTTCGTGCACCGTGATGCCCTCGAGGATGTCCTTGAACCGGATCTGCCCAGGCTCCTCGGTGAGGATCGAGAACGTGTACGGATCCCACTCGACCAGCACCTGGCCCTGCTCGACGTGCTGCCCTTCCTTCACCTTGAGGCGCGCGCCGTAGACGATCGGATAGCGCTCGCGGTCGCGCCCCTTCGCGTCCTGCACGACGAGCGACCCGCTGCGGTTCATCACCACCAGCTTGCCGTCCTTGGCCTCGACGACCTGCAGCCCCTGGAAGCGGGCCGTGCCGGCGTTGCGCGCCTCGAGCGTCGACTGCTCGGACACGCGCGACGCCGTGCCGCCGATGTGGAACGTGCGCATCGTCAGCTGCGTGCCCGGCTCGCCGATGGACTGCGCCGCGATGACGCCGACCGCCTGCCCCAGCTCGACCATCTTCCCGGTCGCCAGGTCGCGGCCGTAGCACTTGGCGCACACGCCGCGGCGCGACGTGCACGTGAGCACCGACCGGATCTTCACCTTCTCGATGCCCGCGTCCTGAATCGCCGACGAGGTCTCCTCGTCCATGATCTCGTTCACGTCGACGATCGTCTCGCCGGTGAAGGGGTCGGTGATGCGCTCGAGCGTCGTGCGGCCGATAATGCGATCGCGCAGCGGCTCGATTACCTCGCCGCTCTCGACGATCGCCCGTGACTCGATGCCGTCCACGGTTCCGCAATCGGGCTCGTGGATGATGACGTCCTGCGCCACGTCGACGAGCCGGCGCGTGAGGTAGCCCGAGTCGGCCGTCTTGAGCGCCGTGTCCGCCAGGCCCTTGCGCGCGCCGTGCGTCGAGATGAAGTACTCCATCACGGTGAGGCCTTCGCGGAAGTTCGCCGTGATGGGCGACTCGATGATCTCGCCCGACGGCTTCGCCATCAGGCCGCGCATGCCGGCCAGCTGCCGGATCTGCTGCTTGCTGCCGCGGGCGCCCGAATCGGCCATGATGTAGACCGGGTTGAACTGCCGGCCGTCCTTGTCGATCTGCTCCATCTCGCTGAACATCGCGTTCGCGGTGTCTTCGGTCGCTTCCGACCAGATGGCGATCACCTTGTTGTAGCGCTCGCCGTTGGTGATGGCGCCTTCGAGGTACTGCGACTCGACCTTGATCACTTCGTCGCGCGCCTTCGCGACGAGCGGCGCCTTTTCCTTCGGGATGACGAGGTCGTCGATCCCGATCGACAGCCCGGACCTGGTCGCGTAGGTGAAGCCGACGTTCTTCAGCGAGTCGAGCATCTCGACCGTCTTCTCGAGCCCGAACTTCAGGTAGCAGCTCTGCACGAGCTGCTGCAGCCCTTTCTTCTTCAGGATGCCGTTGACGAACGGCATCTCGACGGGAACCGACTCGTTGAAGATCACGCGGCCGACCGTCGTGTTGATGATCTTGTTATGGACGGTCTGCACTTCGGTGCGGAGCACGTCCTGATCGTCGTGAGACGCGGTCAGGTCCTGCAGGTCACCCGTGAAGCGGAGTCGAATCGGCGAGAGCGTTTCGAGCTCGCCCGCTTCGAGCGCGAGCATCACATCGTCGGCGTTGCCGAAGGCGCGGCCCTCGCCCTTCGCGCCGTTCTTGGACTTGGTCAGGTAGTAGCAGCCGAGCACAATGTCCTGCGACGGAATCGCGATCGGCGCGCCGTGCGCCGGCGACAGGATGTTGTTGCTCGAGAGCATCAGCACCGACGCCTCGATCTGCGCCTCGGGCGACAGCGGAATGTGGACCGCCATCTGGTCCCCGTCGAAGTCGGCGTTGAACGCCGTGCAGACGAGCGGATGGATTCTGATCGCCTTGCCTTCCACCAGCACCGGCTCGAAGGCCTGGATGCCGAGGCGGTGCAGCGTCGGCGCGCGGTTGAGCAGCACCGGATGCTCGCGAATCACTTCCTCGAGCACATCCCACACTTCGGGACGCTGCAGCTCCACCATCTCCTTCGCCTGCTTGATGGTCTGGACGAGCCCCCGCTCTTCGAGCTTGTTGTAGATGAACGGCTTGAACAGCTCGAGCGCCATCTTCTTCGGCAGCCCGCACTGGTGCAGCTTCAGCTCCGGCCCGACGACGATCACCGAGCGCCCCGAGTAGTCGACGCGCTTGCCGAGCAGATTCTGGCGGAACCGCCCCTGCTTGCCTTTGAGCGTGTCGGACAGCGACTTGAGCGGCCGGTTGTTCGCGCCGCGGAGCACGCGACCGCGACGGCCGTTGTCGAAGAGCGCATCCACGGCTTCCTGGAGCATGCGCTTTTCGTTTCTGATGATGACGTCGGGCGCCTTCAGCTCCATCAGCTTCTTCAGCCGGTTGTTCCGGTTGATGACGCGGCGATAGAGATCGTTCAGATCCGAGGTCGCGAAGCGGCCGCCGTCCAGCGGGACGAGTGGACGCAGCTCCGGCGGAATCACCGGGATGACGTCGAGAATCATCCACTCCGGCCGGTTGCTCGACTTCCTGAACGAGTCGACGACCTTCAGGCGCTTGGCGTATTTCAGCTTTTTCTGCGCCGACAGCTCGCCGCGCATCTTGTCGCGCAGCTCCACGGCCAGGCGCTCGATGTTGACGCGCTTCAGCAGCTCCTTGATCGCTTCCGCGCCCATCTGCGCGCGGAACCGGTGCTGGTGCTCCTCTCGCGCCTTGCGGTACTGCTCTTCGTTCAGGAGCTGGTTCTGCTTGAGCTCGGTCTCGCCCGGATCGACCACGACGTACGCCTCGAAATAGAGGACGCGCTCGAGGTCGCGGAGCGAGATGTCCAGCAGGTGTCCGATGCGGCTCGGCAGCCCCTTGAAGAACCACACGTGGCTGACGGGGGTCGCCAGCGTGATGTGGCCCAGGCGCTCGCGCCGCACCTTGGCCTGCGTCACTTCGACGCCGCATTTGTCGCAGATGACGCCCCGGTGCTTCATGCGCTTGTACTTGCCGCACAGGCACTCCCAGTCGGTGATCGGCCCGAAGATCTTCGCGCAGAACAGACCGTCCCGCTCCGGCTTGAACGTCCGGTAGTTGATCGTCTCCGGCTTGGTCACCTCGCCGTGCGACCAGGACATGATCTTGTCGGGCGAGGCGAGGCTGATGCGAATCGCGTCGAAGTCGCTCGTGAGCGCGCCTCTCTCGTGGAAACTTGGTCTCATGTGGGTTCCTTCGTATTGCGGATCTCGGATTGCGGAGTGCGGATTGCTATCGACAATCGAATCCGCACTCCGCAATCCGCATTACACCTCTTCTAATACAGGGACCGGGACGACGTCGGGCTTCTTCTTGGTCTTCATCAGCTCGACGTCCAGACAGAGCGACTGCAGCTCGCGGATGAGCACATTGAACGACTCGGGCAGGCCCGCGGTGAACGACGCGTCGCCCTTGACGATCGCCTCGTAGATCTTCGCGCGCCCCGTGACATCGTCGGACTTCGCGGTGAGCAGCTCCTGGAGGATGTGCGCCGACCCGTAGGCCTCGAGCGCCCAGACCTCCATTTCGCCGAACCGCTGTCCGCCGAACTGCGCCTTGCCGCCGAGCGGCTGCTGCGTGATGAGCGAGTACGGGCCGATCGATCGCGCGTGGATCTTGTCGTCGACCAGGTGCGAGAGCTTCAGCATGTAGATGTAGCCGACGGTGACGTCCTGCTCGAACACCTCGCCCGTCATGCCGTCGAACAGCGGCGTCTTGCCGCCCTTCGGCAGACCGGCGCGATCGAGCCAGTTCTTGATCTCCAGCTCCGTGGCCCCGTCGAACACGGGCGTGGCGAAGTAGAGGCCCAGCGCATGCGCCGCCCAGCCGAGATGCGTCTCGAGAATCTGGCCGACGTTCATCCGTGAGGGCACGCCGAGCGGGTTGAGCACGATTTCCACCGGCGTGCCGTCGGGCAGATGGGGCATGTCCTCCTCGGGGAGGATGCGCGCGATCACGCCCTTGTTGCCGTGCCGGCCGGCCATCTTGTCGCCGACCGACAGCTTGCGCTTCATGGCGACGTACACCTTGACCAGCTTGATCACGCCGGGCGGCAGCTCGTCGCCGCGGCGGATCTTCTCCTTCTTCTCCTCGAAGAGATTCCGGATCACTTCCACCTGGCGCTCGGTGCGATCCTCCAGATCCTTCAGGTCGTCCTCGAGACCGGTGTCGTCGGTCGAGATCTTCAGCCGGACCATCGCGTCGTAGGGCATCTCCTGCAGGAGCTCGAGCGTGAGATCGGTGCCCTTCTTCAGCAGGCGCTCGCGCCCGTATTCGTCGAACAGGTCCGACCGGAGCTGCTGCCCCTTCAGCATCATGATCACGCGTTTCTTCACTTCGTCGTGAAGAATGCGAATCTCGTCCTGAAGGTTCTTCTCCATCATGTCGAGCTCGTCCTGCTCGATGGCTTTCGCCCGGTCGTCCTTTTCGATGCCCTTGCGGGAGAAGATCTTCACGCCGACGATGATGCCCTCGATGCCGGGCGGGCAGATGAGGCTCGCGTCGCGCACGTCGCCGGCCTTCTCGCCGAAAATCGCGCGGAGCAGCTTCTCTTCCGGCGTCAGCTGCGTCTCCCCCTTCGGAGTGACCTTGCCGACCAGGATGTCGCCCGGCTTGACGTTCGCGCCGATCCGGATGATCCCGCTCTCGTCGAGATCCTTCAGGAAGCTCTCCGAGACGTTCGGGATGTCGCGGGTGATTTCCTCGGGGCCCAGCTTCGTGTCGCGCGACTCGATCTCGAATTCCTCGATGTGGATCGACGTGTAGTAGTCGTCCTTCACCATGCGTTCGGACACGAGGATCGCGTCCTCGAAGTTGTACCCGCGCCACGGCATGAACGCGACGAGCACGTTCCTCCCGAGCGCGAGCTCCCCGAGCTCGGTGCACGGCCCGTCGCCGAGCACCTGTCCCTTGTGCACCTTCTGGCCGACCCGGACGATCGGCTTCTGGGTGATGCAGGTGTTCTGATTGGACCGCTTGAACTTCGTCATCGGGTAGATGTCGGCGCCCATCTCCTTGGTCGTGTCTTCGGTCTCGCTTTCCACGCGCACCACGATGCGCTGCGAGTCGACGTAGTCGATGGTGCCGGATCGCCGCGCGACGATGACGGCGCCCGAATCGCGCGCCGTGATGTACTCCATGCCGGTGCCGACAAACGGCGCCCGGGCGCGGAGGAGCGGCACGGCCTGGCGCTGCATGTTCGACCCCATCAGCGCGCGGTTCGCGTCGTCGTTCTCGAGGAACGGGATGAGCGAGGCGGCGACCGAGACCAGCTGCTTCGGCGACACGTCGATGAACTGGACGTTCGCCCTGGGTGACAGGATGAAATTACCCGCCTGCCGCGCGTTCACGCGGTCCTGAGTGAACTTGCCGTTCGCGTCCACGGCCGCGTTGGCCTGCGCGATGATGTACTGGTCCTCTTCCCACGCCGACAGATAGAAGGAATACGGCTCGAACTCGACGCCCTTCTTCTTCGGCCGGCCGTCGTCGGACACCAGCTCGTCGGCTTCGACGATGTCGCCGGCCTTGTACTTCGAGCCGGCGGCGTTGCCGACGATCACGTAGTCGGTGACGCGTCCGTCCTTGACCTTCCGGTACGGTGACTCGATGAAGCCGAACTCGTTGATGCGCGCGTAGCAGGACAGCGACGAGATGAGGCCGATGTTCGGCCCTTCCGGCGTCTCAATCGGGCAGATGCGGCCGTAATGGGTCGGATGGACGTCGCGGACCTCGAACCCGGCGCGCTCGCGCGACAATCCGCCCGGGCCGAGCGCCGAGAGACGCCGCTTGTGCGTGATCTCGGAGAGGGGGTTGGTCTGGTCCATGAACTGCGAGAGTTGTGAGGACCCGAAGAACTCGCGAATCGCGGCCATCACCGGCTTCGCGTTGATCAGGTCGTGCGGCATCGCCGTCGCCATCTCCTGGTAGACCGACATCTTCTCCTTGATGGCGCGCTCCATCCGGACCAGCCCGATGCGGAACTGGTTCTCGAGCAGCTCGCCCACCGAGCGGACGCGGCGGTTGCCGAGGTGGTCGATGTCGTCGACGTTGGCCGGGTTCTTCCGCAGCTTGAGCAGGTACTTGATCACCTCGTAGAAGTCCTGGGGGTGCAGGATTTTCTCGTCGAGCGGCGTGTTCAGCCCGAGCTTGGTGTTCAGCTTGAGCCGGCCGACGCGCGAGAAGTCGTACTTCTGCGGGTTGAAGAACATGTTCTCGAAGAGCGACCGCGAGCTGTCGAGCGTCGGCGGATCGCCGGGCCGCAGGCGCCGGTAGATCTCGATGAGCGCCTCCTCGTGCGTGTGGATCGGATCCTTCTTCAGCGTCTGGCCGATGATCGATCCGACGTCGTCCCGCTCGGGGAAGAAGATCTCGATCCGATCGACGTTCTTCTCCTGCGCCATCGAGATGACGCGCGGCTCCAGCGCCTCGTTCGCCTCGAGGATCACCTCGCCGGTGGACGGGTCCACCACGTCGGCGGCCGCGAAGGCGCCTTCGAGCTCCGCGTCCGAGATCTCGACCGCTTCGACGTTCGCCTTCTTCAGCGCCTCGACGGCGTTCTTCGTGATCTTCTTGCCCTGCTGAACGGTGAAGCTCTCGCCCGGGACGACGATGTCCTTGGCGGCGCGCAGGCCGACGAGGCTGTCGCTCACGCCCCAGTACATCGTCCCCTGCTTCAGGTACAGCTTGTCGACGTTGTAGAAGGCCCGGACGATCTCGTCGGCGCCGCGCAGGCCGAGGGCGCGGAGGAAGACGGTCGCCAGGAACTTCCGCTTGCGGTCGATGCGGACGTAGAGGAGGTTCTTGGTGTCGTACTCGAACTCCACCCACGATCCGCGGTACGGGATGATCTGCGCGACGTAGAGCGTCTTGTCTTCCGAGTGGAAGAACGCGCCCGGCGAGCGGTGCAGCTGCGAGACGATGACGCGCTCGGTGCCGTTGATGATGAACGTGCCGTTCTCGGTCATCAACGGGATGTCGCCGAAGTAGACTTCCTGCTCCTTGATGTCGCGGATGGTCTTCACGCCGGTCTCGGGATCCTTGTTCCAGACCACGAGGCGGATCGTCACCTTCAGCGGCACGGCGTAGGTCATGCCGCGCTCCTGGCACTCGTCGACGTCGTACTTCAGCTTCAGGCCGACCGTGTTGCCGCAGATGTCGCAGACGTCGCCGAGGGCCTGGTTCGCCTTGCCGCACCGCGGGCAGATCACCTCGTGGTCGCCGTACGGATCCGCGATGAGCATGTTGCTGCACTGGCTGCACGGCTTGCGCAGGTGGTGCAGCCCCTGGAGCTTGCTGCACTTGCACTCCCAGTTGCCGATCGAATACTCGATGAACTCGAGCGACGAGTTCTCGCG
>QHWJ01000225.1 GCA_003222535.1 Acidobacteriota bacterium
CGTCCGCCCTCTCAGGCCGGATACTGATCGTTGCCTTGGTGAGCCGTTACCCCACCAACTAGCTAATCAGGCGCGGGCCCCTCTTCCAGCGCTAGGTCTTGCGATCCCCAGCTTTGATCTCCACCTGTTCAAAGGCAGGATGTCATGCGGTATTAGCGTCCCTTTCGGGACGTTATCCCCCACTCGAAGGCAGGTCACCCACGTGTTACTCACCCGTTTGCCACGCTACTCAGCCCTTGCGGGACTTTCGCGTTCGACTTGCATGTGTTAGGCACGCCGCCAGCGTTGATTCTGAGCCAGGATCAAACTCTCATGTTAAATTCGCCGGCTGCTGACGCCCGGCTACAACCTTCGCGCTGTGGATCGCTGTTCGCGACCCTGATCGCGCGAAGGCTCTAGCCGGGCGTCAACAACGCAACTCATTAACGCGAGGCCGATTTGGCTTCTGCGTTGTTCAATCCGTTCTTCTTGAAGTGGTTCGTCGCCAGTCGCCTTCGCACGGACTGACAACTCCGGTCGACCGATTCCGCGACGCCACCCGCTGACTCTCATTGTCCGACGCCGCTCGCCAGGCGTGCGCCTGCCGAGCCTCGTCGTGACGGGCTGTGTGTGCTTGCACGCACTATCCAGTTTTCAAAGAACCGACGGCGGTGCGCCAGGGGCGCTCCACCCGGCAGCCTGCTTCCATCCCACTTCCATCCCACCACGCCGGACTTGCCGGAGGGGCCTCGCCGCCTGTCGGTCGCGGCGCATTTAGGGGAACCTTTGAAGGTTACTAGAACCACCCACGGCTGTCAACCCCAACGACCGCTGCCGACGCAGATGGGGTCGATGAATCCTCGAGCTGGCAAGTGCTGAGCCGCAAAGAAAGGTTGGCTGGTCGGCCGTCGCGTCCTGCCATCGGTGCGCCTCCCCGGCCCGGGTGTGACGCCGACTCTGACGAGAGGGTTCTCGGGCGACGCGCGAGATGCCGTCAAATCAGCCGGACCAGATGATTCTGCTTCTGGCCCTTCCGTAACACGAACAACCGGCCAGAGATCGCGTGATCGCGAGTGAGCCGCGCCCGCGGATCGGGCATCCGGCGATTGTTCACGTACACCCCGCCCGATTCCACGAGCCGGCGTGCTTCACTTTTCGACGCCGCGAGCCGCACACGTGCCACGAGATCGACCACTCCGATGCCGTCCCCGGCCAGCTCCTCGGCGGGCAATTCCGTCGACGGCACGTCGTCGAACACCGCGAGCACATCGTCCGCGTCGAGCGTCGCGATGTCCTCGCCGAACAGCAGCGCCGATGCGTGCTCCGCGCGCGCCACACGATCCCGGCCGTGCACGAGCGCCGTCAGCTCGCGCGCGAGCACGCGCTGCGCCTCACGCTCGGCCGGCGCGCTCGTGGTCACCGACTCCAGAGCGTCGATCGACGCACGCTCGAGGAACGTGAAACTCTTCAAGTATGGAATCACGTCGCGATCCTCGGTATTCAGCCAGAACTGGTAGAACTTGAACGCCGGCGTTCTCGCGGCGTCGAGCCAGATGGTGCCGGCTTCCGTCTTGCCGAACTTCGCGCCCGACGCGGCGGTCATCAGCGGCCAGACCAGGCCGTGCGCTTTCTTCCCGCGCAGCTTGCGGACCAGATCGATGCCGGCCGTGATGTTTCCCCACTGATCGCTGCCGCCCATCTGCAGGGTGCAGCCGTACCGATCGAACAGCTCGAGAAAATCACGCGCCTGCAGCAGCAGATAGCTGAATTCCGTGTACGAGATCCCGTCCTCGCTCTCGAGGCGCCGATGCACCGATTCCTTCTGCAACATGTAATTGACGGTGAAGAATTTGCCCGTGTCGCGGAGGAATCCCAGCAGGTCGATGCCGGCCAGCCAGTCGGCATTGTTGGCGATGCGCGCCGGGTTGACGGGCGAATCGAAATCCAGAAAGCGCGAAAGCTGCTCCCTGATGCCGGCGACGTTCTCCTCGATCTCGTCGAGCGACAGGAGCGTCCGCTCCTGCGACTTGCCGCTCGGATCGCCGATCGTGCCGGTGCCGCCGCCCACGACGGCGATCGGAAAATGCCCGAATCGCTGCAGCCGGGCGAGCGCCATCAGCGTCATCAGACTGCCGACGTGCAGACTCGACGCTGTCGGATCGAAGCCGATGTACGCCGTGACGCGCTCGTTCGCAAAAAGGTCGGCCAGCCCTTCCGTGGCGTCGTACACCATGCCACGCCACTTGAACTCGTCGAACAGATTCATCACGTGTTGTTCGTTTTACTATAGCAGTCTATGGCGGTGACTCGCCGCGCCGTCCTCAAAGGTGCCCTCGCAAGCGGCGTCGGCGTCGTCGCCGGCGGCGGTGGATACGGATTCCTCTACGAGCGCCACGAGCTCGAAGTGACGCGCACCGCTGTCGGGGTCGCCGGACTGCCGCCCGCGCTCGCGGGTCTCCGCATCGGCTTCATCACCGACGTGCACCGCAGCCGCCTGGTCTCCCACGACGATGTCGCGCAGGCGGTGAGCGCGCTCACGATCGAGCGTCCCGATCTCGTCATCCTGGGCGGGGACTACGTCACCTGGGGCGACCGTCAGTACGTCATCCCGTCGGCCGAAGCGCTGGCGCCGCTGTCCGCGCCGCATGGCGTCTTCGGCGTCCTCGGCAACCACGACGACGATCACGACATGCCGGCGGCGCTTGGAAAGTGCGGCGTGCAGATGTTGAAGGATGCGCGGACGCGGCTGACCATCCGCCACGAAACCGTCGATCTCGTCGGCATTCGTTTCTGGACGAGACGCCAGATCGACATCGCATCGCTGACCCGCGACGCCGCGCCCATGACGTTCCTGCTCGCGCACGACCCCCGGCGATTGACCGAGGCGGCCGCGCTCGGCGTGCCGCTCGTGCTGTCCGGCCACACGCATGGCGGCCAGGTGGTGCTTCCTCTCGTGGGCGCCCCCGCCGCGGCGAAATTTCCGGTGGTCGCCGGGATCGGCCGGCGCGACAAGACGATCATGTTCGTGAGCCGGGGCGTGGGGACGATCTACGTGCCGGTGCGGATCAACTGTCCGCCGGAGGTGGCGCTGCTGACCCTCCAGCCTGCTTGAAGCCGCCGAATACCGCATGGCCCGCGTCGATCCAGACGCAGTCGACGGCCGCGAACCCTGCGTGCCTGAGCCAGACGAAGTGATGCAGCAGCGCTGAGGGCCGCTCCATCGGGTCCGGAAACCGGAAGTGATTCCACTCCTCGTCGACAAACCGCTGAAATAGCCCGGGCGATCCGAGGGCGTCCGCCTGCGCTCTCGCGAGTGCGTCCCACCGATCAGCCGCCATCACCCTCGCCGCGGGATGCTGCGGCTCGACGAGATCGGCGACGAGCAGGGCGCCGCGCGGCGAGAGGCGGTCGGCCGCCGCCTTGTAAAAATACTGTTTCTTCGCGTCGTTGAGATGGTGCAGGCACAGCGACGACACGACCAGGTCCACTCCGAACATCCGGTCCCACCAATCGAGAGCCGTGACATCGAACGCAGCCACGCGCGCGCGCGCCCCGAACGGGGCCAGGCGGGCCGAAATCTCGCGACGCATCGACGCTGAACCGTCGAGCGCCGTCAGCGCGGCGCGGGGGAATCGCGTCAGCAGCGTGTCGGCGAGCAATCCTTCGCCGGATCCGAGATCGAGGATCTTCAGTTCGTCGTCGGCGCCGAACGGCGCCGCGGACACCAGCGCGGCGATCATGTCCTGCCGGCGCGGCACCGCGACCGGCGCGAGAGCGCGATAGGTCGCTGCATCGTCTTCTGTCCAGGCGGTCATGACGGGATCGCCCGGACGAGGCGCCGGCCCTCGATGGACCAGAGGCCCTCGAGGACGATTCGGATGGCCTCGGGATAGAGTCGGTGCTCTTCGACCAGAACGCGCGCCGACAGCGTCTCCACCGTGTCGCGCGGGCTAACCGGGACCGCCGCCTGCAGAACGATCGGTCCGCCGTCAAGCTGGGCGGTCACCAGGTGGACCGTCGCGCCGGTGACCTGCACGCCGTAATCGAGCGCCTGGCGCTGCGCCTCGAGGCCGGGGAACGCCGGCAGGAGCGACGGGTGAATGTTGAGAATGCGGTGCGGAAACGCTTCGAGCAGCGGCGGTCCGACGAGGCGCATGAAGCCGGCAAGACACACGAGGCTCACGCGGCGCGTCTGGAGCGCTTCCGCGATCGCGCGGTCGTACGCCTCGCGGTCCGGATAATCGCGCGGGCTCAGGCACAGGGCTTCGATTCCCGCATCGCGGGCGCGCTGAAGACCCGCCGCATCGGCGCGGCTCGACACGACGACCGCGATCGTCGCGGCGAGTCGTCCGCAAGCGATGGCGTCGATGATCGACTGAAGGTTCGATCCACGGCCCGAAATCAGAACGCCGATTCGGCGTTCCGCCAAAATGGGGCCGTACCCCTTTTGTGTCGGCACTGTCATCTTTCAGATATAGCGGACCGACCGCTCGCCAGCCACGACGAAGCCGAGCCGGAAGGCGTCCGGTTCGCCCGCCCTCGCCGCCAGATTGATGACACGCTCGGCATCACGCGCCGCGCAGAGGACCACCAGTCCGACGCCCATGTTGAAGGCGCGAAACATCTCCGCGCGCGGAATGGCGCCGTGCTGCTGGAGCAACCGGAAAATCGGCGGAACCGACCACGACTGCAAATCGATTTCGGCGGCACAACCCTCCGGCAGCATCCGCGGCAGATTCCCGGTGATCCCCCCGCCGGTGATGTGGGCCAGTCCCTTGACCAGGTCCCGTTCGATCAGCGGCCGGACAATACTCAGGTACGACCGGTGAGGCGCGAGCAGCGCCTCGCCGATGGTCGTGGCCAGCTCACCGGCGAACGTATCGGCCCTCCATCCGGCAGCCTCGAAAAACACCCGCCGCGCGAGCGAATACCCGTTGGTGTGCAGACCTGCCGACGGCAGCCCGATCAACACATCGCCGGGCAGGACCGCGCTCCCGTCGATCAGTTTCGACCGCTCGACGACGCCGACGATGAAGCCGGCGATGTCGTATTCGCCGTCGGCGTAGAACCCGGGCATCTCGGCGGTCTCACCGCCAATCAGCGCACATCCGTTCTCCAGGCACGCGCGCGCGACGCCGGTGATGACCTGCTCCGCCACCGCAGGCAACAGCCGTCCGGTCGCCAGGTAGTCCAGGAAGAAGAGCGGCTCCGCGCCCTGGACGAGAATGTCGTTGACGCAGTGGTTGACCAGATCGGCGCCGACCGTATCGTGCCGGCCCGTCATGAATGCGATCTTGAGCTTTGTCCCGACGCCGTCGGCGCTCGACACGAGCACGGGTTCCTGATAGCGCTCACGGTCGAACCGGAACAGCCCGCCGAACGAGCCAATCTCGGAGAGGACGCCGGATGTGAAGGTTCCGCGCGCGATCGTCCTGATGCGACGGACCATCTCATTCCCGGCGTCGATGTCCACCCCGGCCGCCTTGTATTCCATGCTGCTCCGCCAGGCTTGCCTCGCGAGGTCACGGCATCCCGGGCTCGTCGAGGGATGAAAAGCCCGTGCTACCACGCGGGGCCCGGACGCCACGGGTGCAGACGCCGACGAAACACGTGGTCCGCATCACGGCGTCTCTCCTGCGCCCAGGTTGTCAGAAGTCCAGTTTGCCGATGAGCGTCTGCATCAAGGCACGGCGCGGCGAGCTGTCGGGCGATTCCCAGTAGGTGCGTCGCGCAAAGGCGAAGAACCGCTCTTTGTCGAGATCTTCCTCGAGCATATCGAAGCCCTCGGCGAGCAGCGCGAGGGCCGGCTCGCGATCACCCAGCTTCTCGAGCATCGTCATCATGAGGGCCGTGTTGCGTAAGGCGACGGTCGCCAGCGCCAGTGCCACCGGCGCCCGGGTCGGGTCACTCGACGGCACGCCGATTTCGACCAGCGCCCGGGCGGCTTCCGGATGGCCCGCCAGTGCGAGCGCGGCGAGGCCCCCGGCGGCGCCGCGCAGCAACTCCTGGAAGCCGCGGTTCTTGTCCGCGAACTTCAGCACGTCAACCAGGTACCCTTCATGCGACTCGCAGTTGACGCCGAGCAGGCAGATGGCGGTCGCGATCGAGGGTTGCGTCTGCCGCGGCGCAGTCCGCTGGATGGCCGCCAGCGTCTCTAGTGCACGCTTGTCGCCGATCTTCCCCAGCGCCAGCGCCGCATCGTCCTGCAGCGGGCCCTCGAGCTTCGCGACGGCGGCCAGCGCGTCGACCGCGTACTGCGCCTTGTAGTCGCCGAGCGCCTCGATCACCGCGCTGCGGAAAAAGTCCTCGCCGCGGGCGACTTCGCGCAGCAGGGCTTGACGCACCCGCGCCGCATCGTCTCCCGCAGCGGCAGAGCCCGCCGCAAGCGCGGCCATCGCGCGTACCAGTGCCGGCCGGACGAATTCGGCCTGCTCCTTATCCAGCGCGGTCAGGAACTGCGGCGCCATCGCGCGGTCAGGATTGTGCTCGAAGAAGCTGTAGGCGACCGTGCGCAGCCGATCGTTCGGGCTGACGAGCGACTCGCGCATCGAGTCTTTCGTCCGCGGATCGTTGAACCCGGTGAGCAGCACGAGCGCCCGAAATCGAACGTAGCCGTCGGGCTGCTCTGCCACAGCCTGAAGCAGCGCCGGAACGGCCTGCGCACTCGCCGTGCGCCGGACGGTCCTCGAGGCGGTCGTGCGCGCGGCGTAGTCGAGGTCGCCGAGCTTCCCGATCGCGGCCTGGAGCTGCGCAGCCGTGACGGTCTGCGGGGCCGCCGGCTCCTGGCCGCTCGCTGCGCTCTCGGCACAGCCGTTCGCTGCGCGCTCGGCACAGCCGTTCGCTGCGCGCTCGGCACAGAGGAGACAAAGGGTACAAAGGACACAGAGGAAAACGAGCGAAGACTCGCGCCGGACCGCCCTCTGTGTCCTTTGTAACCTTGGTGTCCTTGGTGTCTTTTTCACGTGACGGCCTCCGTCTTATCGAGCTTCAGCGTGAGCTGCAGATAGCTCGACTCGTCACTCGGGATCGCGACAGGATATCGGCCGGTGTAGCACGAACTGCAATACGCGCTGCGCTCGGTTCCAACCGCGCTCAGAAGCCCTTCGAGGCTCAGGTACGCGACGCTGTCCGCCTCCACGAACTCCCGGATCTCGTTCAACGTGTGGGTCGCGGCAATCAGCTCCGAGGTCCGCGGCGTGTCGACACCGTAGAAGCAGGGCGAGATCGTCGGCGGACAACTGATACGCAGGTGCACCTCCTTCGCCCCCGCCGCGCGGACCATCTTGACGATTTTCTGGCTCGTCGTCCCGCGCACGATCGAGTCGTCGACGAGAATCACCCGCATGCCGTCCAGGACGCTTCGCACCGGATTGAGCTTGACCTTGACGCCGAAGTGCCGAATCGATGCCTGCGGCTGGATGAAGGTGCGGCCCACGTAATGATTGCGGATGAGGCCGATGCGCAGCGGCACACCTGACTGCTCGGCGAATCCCATCGCGGCGCACACGCCCGAGTCCGGCACGGGCACGACGACGTCGGCGGCGACCGCCTGTTCCTTCGCGAGGATGCGGCCGAGATCGGTCCGTACCTCATTGACGCTGCGGCCGAACACGTAGCTGTCGGGCCGTGCGAAGTACACGTGCTCGAAGATGCAGTGCGCGAGCGGGGCCGGCGGAAACGGCTTGATCGAACGGACCGCGTCAGCCGAGACGATCAGGACCTCGCCGGGCTCGACGTCCCGCTCGTAGGTCGCGCCGATGAGATCCATGGCGCACGTCTCGGAGCAGATGACGACGGCGTCGCCAAGGCGGCCAAGGGCGAGTGGCCGGAAGCCATGGGGGTCGCGGACGGCCACGAGGCGGTCGCGCATCAGCATGACCAGCGAAAACGCCCCCTGGACCTGCGTCACCGACTCGACGATCGCGTCGTCGACGTTGCTGGCCTTCGATCGCGCGTAGAGGTGCAGGATGACCTCGGTGTCGCTGTTCGACTGAAAGATTGATCCCCGCCGGACCAGGTCGTCGCGCAACTCGCGCGCGTTCACGAGATTCCCGTTATGGCAAATCGCGATCTGGCCGTGCGCGCAATCAATCAGGATCGGCTGCGCGTTCAGCAGCCCGCTCTCCCCCGCCGTCGAGTACCGCACGTGCCCGATGGCGGTCGACCCGGGCAGGCCCGCCAGCGTCTGGCCATCGAACGTGTCGGCGACGTAGCCCATCGCCCGCGAGATGCGTACCTGCCTGCCATCCGCGGCGGCGATGCCCGCGCTCTCCTGTCCCCGATGCTGCAACGCGTACAGACCGAGGTACGTCATGTTGGCGGCCTCGAGGTCGCCGAAGATGCCGAAGACACCGCACTCGTCCTTGAACTTATCGAACATGTTTTTCAGGCCACCCGCTTCGCGACATATTGCTCGATCGCCGTCGACCACACGCGCTCGGCGTCGTCGACCGACTGATCGATCACGATCTGACCGCCCACCCCCATCCGCAGCCGCTCACCGCCCGTCCGGCCGACGACGCGCGCCGGCACGTCCGCCGCCGCCGCGCGCTCGAGCACCGCAATGACATCATCCGGCACGACGGAGACCACCACCCGCGACGCCGATTCGCCGAAGAGCGCCGCACACACGTTCATCCGCGACTCGCGGGCGACCTGCACACGGTCGATCGATATTTCCACGCCAATCCGGCTCGTATCGAAGCAGCACTCTGCGACCGTCACGGCGAGACCGCCGTCGGAGCAGTCGTGCGCTGATCGCATGAGACGCTCGGCTGCGAGCGTCACGAGCAAGGTCTGCAGCCGGTGTTCGACATCGAGATCAAGCGCCGGCGGCATGCCGCGAACCAGATCATGCATCACTTTCAAATACTCGCTTCCGCCGAGCTCGCCGCGACTGTCGCCCAGCAGGATGACGGCGTCGCCCGCCTCCTGGAATCGCCGGCTGACGACGTGGTCGGCCCGCTCGAGCAGGCCGACCACGCCGATCGTCGGCGTCGGATAGATCGCCCTGCCGTCGGTCTCGTTATACAGGCTGACGTTCCCGCCGGTGATCGGCACGTCGAGCGCACGGCACGCGGCGCCGATACCTTCAACCGCTCTCGCAAACTGCCACATGATGGCCGGGCGCTCCGGATTGCCGAAGTTGAGACAGTTGGTCGCGCCCAGCGGTCGCGCGCCGGCGCACGCGACGTTACGCGCCGCTTCGGCCACGGCGAGCATCGCGCCACGGTACGGATCGAGGTAGCAGTACCGCCCGTTGCCGTCGACCGACATCGCCAGCGCGCGGTCAGTCGCCTTGATGCGGACGACCCCGGCGCCGAGCCCCGGCGGGTTGATGGTGTTGGTGCGCACCATGTGGTCGTACTGCCGGTACACCCAGCGCTTGCTGGCGACCGTCGGCGAGCCGAGGATCGAGAGCAGTACCGAGTTGAGATCGCCCGGCTGAAGCCCTCGCGCTCGGCCGTCGGCGACGGAATGGAGCGCGAAGGCTTTAGCCGAGCGGTCGAGCGCGCCCAGATCTTCCAGCGTGGAGGCTTCAGCCAGGCAATCAAGCGCGTCCAGATCGAGCTTCTGCGCTTCGGCCACATACGCCGGCTCGGTCATCGGCCGCTCGTAGAGCGGCGCCTCGTCGGTGAGCGCGCGATTCGGGATCTCCGCCACGACCTGGCCGCGATCCTTCACGCGCAGCATCCCGTCCGCCGTGACCTGGCCGATATGCACGGCGTGCAGGTCCCATTTGTCGAAGATTCGCTCGACCTCGTTCTCGCGGCCGCGCTTCACCACGAGCAGCATGCGCTCCTGCGACTCCGACAACATGATTTCGTACGGCGTCATGCCCGTCTCGCGCTGCGGCACCAACGCCACGTCGATTTCGACTCCGGCGCCTCCGCGCGATCCCATCTCCGTCGTCGAGCAGGTCAACCCGGCGGCGCCCATGTCCTGGATGCCCACGAGCGCATCGGTCCGCATCACCTCGAGGCACGCCTCGAGGAGCAGCTTTTCCATGAACGGGTCGCCGACCTGCACGGCCGGCCGCTTGTCTGCCGACTTCTCATCGAACTCGGCCGACGCCATGGTCGCGCCGTGGATGCCGTCGCGGCCGGTTTTCGCGCCAACGTAGTAGACCGGGTTGCCGGCGCCGGACGCGACGCCTTTGACGATGTCGGAAGCCCGGGCGATGCCGAGGCAGAAGACGTTCACGAGCGGATTGTCCGCGTAGGACGGCTCGAACGAGATTTCGCCGCCGACGGTGGGAATACCGATGCTGTTGCCATAGCCCGCGATACCGGCGACCACGCCCTCGACGAGACGGCGAGTGCCCCGGGATTCGAGCGGCCCGAAGCGGAGCGAGTTGAGCAGAGCGATGGGCCGCGCGCCCATCGTGAAAATGTCGCGGATGATGCCACCCACGCCCGTGGCCGCGCCCTGATACGGCTCGATGAACGACGGGTGATTGTGCGACTCGATTTTGAAGACCGCCGCCAGGCCATCGCCGATGTCGACGGCGCCGGCGTTTTCACCTGGCCCCTGGAGCACCTGCGGCCCGTCGCTCGGCAGCGTCTTCAAGTGCACGCGGGAGCTCTTGTAGCTGCAGTGCTCAGACCACATCACCGAGAAGATGCCGAGCTCGGTCGGGTTCGGCTCGCGGCCGAGGAACTGCACGATGCGGTCGTACTCGTCCGGCGTCAGGCCGTGGCGTTCGAGAACCGGCGGATCGATCATCGTGACCGCCCGGCTGAAAGGCTCGCGCTCCTCCCCATCGAGAGGCTCGGATGACGGTTGCCGGCAGCGCCGACGACGGACGGCTGGAGCGCGAGGCGTTCCGCCTCCGCTGAAGCCATGGCGGACCGCCGAAGCCTTGGCGAAGGCTGGTCAGCCGACCGGAAGGCACCGACAATCGAGTCAAAAATGGCCCGACCGTCCACGCTGCCGAGCAGCGCTTCGCAGGCTCGCTCCGGGTGCGGCATCATGCCGACGACATTGCGGGCTTCATTGCAAAGGCCGGCGATCGCATTCGCCGAACCATTCGGATTCCAGGCATCGTCGAGGCGGCCCTCGGGATCCGCATACCGCAGGATGACCTGTCGATTCGCCTCGATCCGCTGCAGCATCTCGGACGGCGCGAAATAGTTGCCTTCGCCGTGTCCGATCGGAATCCTCAGCACCTGGCCGGCGCGCGCGGCGCTCGTGAACGGCGTGTCGATCTGCTCGACGCGCAGATGCACATGCTCGCATCGGTACTTCAGGCCTCGATTGCGCAACATCGCGCCCGGAAGCAGGCCGGACTCGAGGAGGATCTGAAAACCGTTGCAGATGCCGAGCACCGGGCCGCCGCGGTCCGCAAAGGCGCGCACCTCGGTCATGATCGGCGAGAAGCGCGCCATCGCCCCGGTCCGCAGGTAGTCGCCGTGCGCAAAGCCACCGGGCAGAATCACGACGTCCGCGCCCTTCAAATCGGCATCCTTGTGCCAGAGGTACTCCGCGTCCTGACCGAGCACATCCCTGGCCGCGTGAAACGCGTCCTCGTCGCAGTTGCTGCCCGGAAAGACGGCGATGCCGAATCGCATCTCAGACTCCTCGCCGGCGTTACGGGACCGTGCCGGCGCTCGCGGGCGGCACGATTCCGTTCATTCGCAGATACACCACCAGCTGCCCGTAATGATCCGTCGCATGCCAGACAGCCAGCGTCGAAATCCCCAGACGGGTCGTTTTTCCGCCATACGGACCTTCGACGGCATCGAGCGCGTTGGCCGGCGTGAGGCGACGCATGACCTGGCCGGCGTAGGCGAACGACTCGCGCAGGTACTGCATCAGCTCGTCCTTCGTCCTGGCGGGGCTCGGCCCGCCCGACTCACACCGTGGGGGCGGCTCCTTGTGCTCGACCTCGTTGAAAAAGGCGTAGTTCGCGCACGCAACGTGCTTCACCTGTTCGGCGAACGTGCGCACGCCCGAGAACTGCCCGTCCTTCGGCGCGAAATTCCAGCGATCGGCCGGCATCGCGTTCGCAAGGCTCACGAACGATTTCTCGATCATCGTGAACCATTGAGCGACGGTGGCGGCCATCGGATCGACGCGCTCCTGCGCCCCCGTGGAGCTCGCCAGCGTCAGGCACGCCGCCGAGAGAAGCGTGACGCGCTTCATGGTCAGTCAACCTCGATGCGGTAGCTCTCGATGACCGGGTTGGCCAGCAGCCTGCCGGCGACTTCCGCGGCCACCGTGCGCGCCTCGGCCGCCTCGGTCGTCGCCAGGTCGAGCTCGAAGTACTTCCCCTGCCGGACGTCCTCGACGTTCTGATAGCCGAGCGAGCGCAGCGCGTCGGCAATCGTCCTGCCCTGCGGATCGAAGACCGACGGCTTCAGCGTGACGAAAACGCGCGCGCGCATGCAGTCAGGCCCTCACGGGATGGAACACGCGATCGAAGATGTGGTCGACGTGCTTCAACTGCTCGCCGAGGTCGAACGCGCGCTCGATCTCGGCGGCGGGCAGCGCGCGCCCGACATCCGGATCGGCCAGCAGCAGCGTCTTGAAGTCGAGCTGCTCGGAACACGACCGCAAGGCGTTGCGCTGCACCCATTCGTATGCCACCTCGCGCGAGACGCCTTTCTTCGCGAGCTCGAGCAGCACCGTGCCCGAGAAGACCACGCCGCGCATGCGATCGAGGTTCTCGAGCATGCGCCCGGGGTTCACGACCATGCCGCGAACGATTCGCGTGAAACGCCGCAGCATGTGATCCAGCGCGATGAAGCTGTCGGGCAGAATCACGCGCTCGACCGACGAATGCGAGATGTCGCGCTCGTGCCAGAGCGCGATGTTCTCGAACGCCGCGTGGCAATTGCCTCGAATGAGCCGCGCCAGGCCGCAGATCTGCTCGCATCCGATCGGGTTGCGCTTGTGCGGCATCGCGGAGGACCCCTTCTGGCCCCTGGCGAACGGTTCCTCGACCTCGCCGATCTCCGTCCTCTGCAGGCCCCGGACTTCGAGCGCGAACTTCTCGAGCGAGGCCGCCGTGATCGCCAGCGCCGCGAGGAGCTCCGCGTGCCGATCGCGCTGAATCACCTGCGAAGCCACCGGGGCCGGCTCCAGCCCGAGGCGCCGGCAGACGTCGGCCTCGACCGCCGGCGGCAGGTGCGCGAAGGTCCCCACCGCGCCGGACAGCTTGCCGACGCTGACGGTCGCGCGGGCGCGACCGACGCGCTCGACGTCGCGGGCGATCTCCGCGTACCACAGCGCCAGCTTCAACCCGAACGTCATCGGCTCCGCGTGCACGCCGTGCGTACGGCCGATCATCGGCGTCCGGCGATGCTCCAGCGCCCGATCCCGGACAGCATCCCCGAGCGCAGAGAGATCGCTCAGCAGCACGCCGCACGCCTCGCGCATCTGCAGCGCCTGCGCCGTGTCGATGACGTCCGACGAGGTCATCCCGAAGTGCAGCCACCGGGCCGACGGTCCGACGGTCTCGCCGACGGCGGTGGTGAACGCGATGACGTCGTGCTGGGAGGTCCGCTCGATTTCTTCGATGCGCGCGATGTCGAAGCCGGCGCGCTCACGAATGTCGCGCGCCGCCTCGGGCGGAACAATACCGGCGGCCGCCATCGCGTCGGCGGCGGCGGTCTCCACCAGCAGCCAGGTTTCGTACCGGCGCTGGTCGCTCCAGATCCGCCCCATGTCCGGGTGGGTGTAGCGCGGAATCATCTCATCGAGAGCGACTAATCGAGATGGAGCCGTTCAGCCGGAATCTGCAACCCGTTCACGTTGCCGAGCACGGTCGCCGCCAGGGAGCCGTTCCGGAAGAGATCCGCGGCCACCCGCTGCACGTCGGCCGTCGTCACACGCTCGATGCCGACGAGCGTCTCGTCCAGACCGAATTGTCGATCGAAGTAGATCTCCTGGCGGGCCAGGTGCGACATGCGGCTCGCCGTGTTCTCGAGGCTCAGCATGAGGCTGCCCTTCAGATGATCCTTGGACCGCTGCAGCTCCGCGTCCGGCACGCGCGCATTCTTGACGCCGCGCAGCTCTTCGACACAGAGATCGATGACTTCCCCGACGGCCTCGTTCGAGCAGCCGGCGTAAATCGTGAACGACCCCGCGTCCCGATACGCGCTCAAGCCGCTGAAGACGGCGTACGCCAGCCCGCGCTTCTCGCGCACGTTCTGAAACAGACGCGAGCTCATCGAGCCGCCGAGCAGCGTGTTGAGCACGTAGCTCGAGTACCGGTCGTCGTGGTTCTGCGGATAGCTGCCGACGCCGAGGCACACGTGGCTCTGCTCGAGCTCCTTGTTGCGCACGAGAATCTTGGGGACCACGCGCGGCGCCTCATCGCTGGCCGGATCGCCCGGTTCGGTCAGCGATCCGAACTTCTCGCCGACGAGCTCGCGCACCCGGTCGTGCTCGAGGTTGCCGACCGCCGCGACGATCAGGTTCCTGGCCGTATAGACGCTCCGGAAGTAATCACGCAGCAGCTCCGCGTTGAACGACTCGACCGTCTCCTTCGTGCCGAGGATCGGACGGCCGAGCGGATGATTCTCCCAGAAGCTCTGCGTGAAGAGCTCGTGGACGAGGTCGTCGGGCGTGTCCTCGACCATCTTGATCTCTTCGACGACGACTTTCTTCTCGCGCTCGATGTCCTCGGGGCTGAACGCCGGGTTGCGGACGATATCGGAGAGGATGTCGATCGCGAGCGGCAGATGCTCGTCGAGGACCTTGATGTAGTAGCTCGCGTACTCCTTGGCGGTGAAGGCGTCGAGCTGCCCGCCGATGGAGTCGATCGCCTGTGCAATATCCTCAGCCGAGCGGCTCGCGGTGCCCTTGAACAGCATGTGCTCGACGAAATGCGCGATGCCCCCGCGCTCGGCCGATTCGTGGCGGGAGCCCCGGGTGAGCCATACGCCGATGCTGATCGATCGGACCTGCGTCATCTTCTCGGTGAGAAGGCGAAGTCCGTTATCGAGAACGTCTCGAACGATAGGTACATTCAAGGTGAAGCTCGCAGTGGAGCGCGTGTCACGGGCCCGGCGACGTGCCGTAAAATATGATGTTACCATCTTAGCCCCTCAGGCACCGAGAAACGAGGGATATGCCGTGGCCACCACGGAGCGACGACCCGACCTCGCCGACCTGGAACGCCCGGCGCTCGAGGCCGCCCTCGAAGAGCGCGGGCACGCGCGCTTCCACGCGCGCCAGATCTTCCGCTGGATCTATCGCCACGGCGTCACCGACGCCGGCGCGATGACGAACCTTTCGCGCGAGCTGCGCGTGTCGCTGGCGCGCGACTTCACGCTCACCACGCCGGTCGTCGCCCGCCGCGAGACGTCAGCCGACGGAACCGAGAAATTCCTGCTGCGGCTCGCCGACCGACGACACATCGAATCGGTGTTCATTCCCGACACACCATCGATGACGTTCTGCCTCTCGACCCAGGTGGGCTGCGCGATGGCGTGCGCGTTCTGCCTCACGGGCAGGATGGGGCTGGCGCGCAATCTGACGGCCGGCGAGATTGTCGGTCAGGTGCGCGTGCTCGCCGACGCGCTCAACATGCGCGAGGCACCGTTCAACATCGTGCTGATGGGCATGGGCGAGCCGCTGCACAACTACGACGAGACGATGAAGGCGCTGCGGATCCTGGCGGATGAACACGGGTTCGAGATGTCACCGCGGCGGATCACGCTCTCGACCGTCGGCCTCCTGCCCGCACTCGAGCGGTTGGCGACAGAGCCGGTGATGCCGAACCTCGCGATCTCGCTGCACGCGCCGAGCGATGTGCAGCGCGGCGAGCTCGTGCCGATCAACAGGAAATACGGCCTGGCCGACATCATCGATGTCTGCCGGCGGTTCCCGCTCAACAAGCGGAGCCGCATCACGTTCGAATACGTGCTGCTCGCGGGCGTCAACGACTCGCCGCAGGACGCGCGGCGGCTCGCGCGGCTCGTGGCGGGAGTGAAATCGAAAGTGAACCTGATTCCGCTGAACGCGGCCGCGGGCATTCCATTCGAGCGCCCGTCAGACGAGGCCGTCGACCGATTCGCGAGGATTGTCTCCGAGCACGGCGTCATCGTGTCGGTGCGCAAGAGCCGGGGCCGCGATATTCGTGCCGCCTGCGGCCAGCTGATCGTCGAAGGCGAGCGCGCCTCTCCCGCCCAGCAGCTCGCGGTTCTCGCGTTCGGAGGCTGATCGAGTGCGCACCCACGAACTGCTCATTCGTTCATGATCGAGAAGGACCGAGATCACGTCGCCGGCCCAGGCGGTCCGCCTGCGACGCAGTCTGCCGGCGCCGCCCCGGCACGTCATCGCCCGTACTCACCCCGTTGTCGAGCCCCGCGATCCTGACCGCCACCCATTCGTTCGGTCCTCGACCGGGCGCGATTTTAAGCTTCATGTAATTGTCGGTGACGACCCGCGAGCCATCCTCAACCGTGAGCCCGCGCCGGACTGCGCCGATCTGCGACTCGAGGAACCGCGACGCGAGTCGCTGACCGATCGCGCGTATACGGCGGGCGCGCTCGCGCACGGCGACGCCGCCCACCTTCTCGCGCATCGTCGAGGCGGGTGTGCCCGGCCGGTCGGAATACGGAAACACGTGGAGGTGGGTGAGAGGCGATCGTTCGAGATAGCTGGCGAGCCTTTCGAAGTCGTCCCCGGTTTCACCGGGGAAGCCGATGATGATGTCGGAGCCGATCGAGGCGTGCGGGACGCGCGCGCGGATGTCGTCGACCAGCGACGCGTAATAGGCGATCGTGTAGGGCCGGCGCATCGCCGCCAGCACGCGATCGCTGGCGTGTTGCAGCGGCAGATGAAAATGCGGCGCGAAGCGCTCGGATGTGGCGACGAGCTCCACGATCTCACGCGAGCAATCCATCGGCTCGAGGGAACTGATGCGGAAAAGCAGATCGTGGCGCCCGGCTGACCAGCCTCCGCCAAGGCTTCGGCGGTCCGCCGTAGCTTCAGCGAAGGCGGAACCCTTCGCGCTGCGATACGTGGCCTTCGCGCCAGAGTGGGTGGTGTCCGCCTCCGGAGGGACCTCGCCGAGCGCCCGAAGAAGCCCGATCAGCGACGTCCGCGGCTGCAGATCGCGTCCATATGAGCCGAGGTGGACGCCGGTCAGCGCGATCTCCTTGAATCCGGCCGACGCCACGCGGTCGACCTCGCGCAGCACGTCGTCCACCGGCACGCTCCGCGGCGTGCCTCTCGTCGTCGGGATGATGCAATAGGAGCACGGCTCGGCGCATCCCGTCTGCACACGGAGCGTGAACGCGGTGCGGCCGGCGACGCCAGGCTCGACCGCGGCGCCGCAGCTTCCGTCGCCGTCCCCGAAGCGTTCCGCAGTCGTCGGAGTCGACCGCAGGACCTGAATCAGCTGCGGCTTGTCGTCGTTGGGCACCACGCACGCGACATTCGGCAGCGCGGCCATGTCGGCGGGGCGCCGGGTTGCATAACAACCCGTCACGACAATGCGGGCGCCCGGGTTGTCCCGGGCCACGCGACGAATGGTCTGCCGCGCGCCTTGATCGGCCGAGGCCGTGACGGAGCACGTGTTCACCACGACGAGGTCGGCGGCGTCGGGCGGCACCGCAACCGCCCCGGTCGCGCGCAGCTCTTCCTCGAAACCGAGAGAGTCGGCCTGATTCACGCGGCAGCCGAAGGTAATCACCGAGTACTTCATACTTCAAACTTCAGGCGACTTCAGACTTCAGATTTCAGACTTCAGACTTCAGACTTCAGACTTCAGACTTCAGACTTCTGATTCGAGCGCCCTGCGACCGATGTCGTGACGGTAGTGCATGCCCTTGAAGGATATCTGAAACACGCCGGCATAGGCGCGCGCGATGGCTTCCGCGAAGTCGCCGCCGCGCCCGACCACCGTCAGGACGCGCCCGCCGGCGGTCACGAGCTGCCCGCCGCGCCGCGACGTTCCCGCGTGATAGACCGCGACACCGGGAATCGCTTCGGCGCGGTCGATGCCGGTGATCGGCTGATTGGACTCCGACGATTCGGGATATCCGCGCGACGCGAGGACCACGCCGGTGAAGCATTCCGAGCCGAGCCGGACCGGCGTGTCACCGAGCGCGCCTGTCGCGCCCGCCACCAGCAAGGGCAGCAGCGGCTCATCGATCAGAGGTAGAACCACCTGCGCCTCGGGGTCGCCGAGCCGCACGTTGAATTCGATCACCTTCGGCCCGCTCGCCGTCAGCATGAGCCCCGCATACAGGAAGCCTCGGAACGGGTGACCTTCGGCGGCCATTCCGGCGATCACCGGCTCGACAATCTCCCGCATGATCCGCGCCTCGAGCGCGGCATCGACAAGCGGGCTCGGCGCGAACGCCCCCATGCCGCCCGTGTTGGGCCCACGGTCTTCGTCGAACACACGCTTGTGGTCCTGAGCGGTGCCGATCGGCACGGCGCGAGCTCCGTCGCAGACGAGAAAGAACGAAACTTCCGGCCCACGCAGGCACTCTTCGATCACAATCCGGTCGCCGGCCGCGCCGAACTTTCGCTCCCGCATCGCGTCCGCAACGGCCCGTTCCGCGGCCGCGCGATCCTCGGCGATCACGACGCCTTTTCCCGCAGCCAACCCGTCCGCTTTCACCACCACCGGAAGGCCGAACTCATCGGTTCGCACCGACGCGAACGCCTCGTCGATCGAATCGCACGCGCGAAAGCGCGCCGTCGGCACGCCGTGACGGGCCATGAAGGCTTTCGCGAACGTCTTGCTCGATTCGAGACGTGCGGCGGCGGCGGTCGGCCCGAAAAGCAACCGGCCTTCCGACGCGAACCGATCGGCGATCCCGCGACTGAGGGGCAATTCGGGACCGACGACGGTCAGGTCGATCTGCTCGCGATCCGTCAGCGCCAGGACGCCGTCCAGGTCGCCCGTATCGACGGAAACGGTCCTGGCGAGACGTGCGATGCCCGGGTTCCCGGGAACGACCAGGAGCTCGCCGACATCGCGATCAGCGTCGAGCCGGGCGACGAGCGCATGCTCGCGCCCGCCGCCGCCGATTACGAGAACTCTCATTGTCTGAATGACTTGGGCCGATCATCCCGGGTGAAGGCGACACCCATTCGACAGGACTATTTCGTTGACCTTGACGGGGAATTGTGCCTAGAATTCGCGTTTACCCGTGTCAGCCTAACATATTCGATGATTCCGGCATTCGGTCATCTGGTCATTTGCCACCCGTTAAGGGGGTGTTAGTCGCGTGGCTGAAGTCAAAATCCAGGAGGGCGAGTCCATCGAAAGCGCTCTCCGCCGTTTCAAGCGGAAGGTTCAACAGGAAGACATCATCAAGGATATCAAGAAGCACTCCTTCTATCTGAAACCGGGCGACAAGCGAAGGGCCAAGCAGGCGCTCGCGCGCAAGCGGAATCGGAAGAAGCTCCGGCGCGAATCGGAATAGACCGACCCCCGACGAGGTAGCGACCGATGGAGTTCCAAGACAGGATCCTCAGGTGCGTGGACTGCGCCGCGGAGTTCATCTGGACGGCGGGAGAGCAACAGTTTTTCGCCGACAAGAACTTCAAGAACGAACCCAAGCGGTGTAAAGCCTGCAAGGGCAAACGTGCGGCGCGTCCTGCCGGAGCCGGGATGGCCCGCGAACGGGTGGAAACCGTCACGATGTGCTCGGCTTGCGGCAAGGAGACGACGGTGCCGTTCAAGCCGACGCAGGGTCGTCCCGTCTTCTGCAAGGAATGCTTTCAGTCCCGGAAATTCGCCGGGGCTGGCGGCGTCTGACAGGCGCTCCAGCGGTCTCACGTTCGTTTCGATCCATCGATCAACCTCGGCTACCGACGCGGATGAATTCGCTGGCGTAGGCGAGTCGCGGTGCGTGCGGGGCGCCGCTTCGCGCGCCGGCGCTTCGGCGCGCGCCTCCCCGGAGCCCGCAGTTGCGTTGCGCGGGGCGCAGGCGGGTGTTAAGCTGACGCACTCGCGATTTCATCTGGAGCGTTTCCAATGCAGATCGAGGAACGGGCTGTCGGTGACGTGGTGGTACTGGACCTGAAAGGCAAGATCACCCTGGGCGAAGGCGACGAGTTGCTCAAGGACAAGGTGAACAGCCTCGTCAACCAGGGCCAAAAGAAAATCGTCCTGAATCTCGCTGATGTGCCGTACATCGACAGCGCGGGTCTCGGTGAAGTGGTGCGCACCTACACGACCGTAAGCCGGCAAGGCGGTAGTCTCAAGCTGCTGAACCTGACGAAACGCATCACGGATCTCCTGTCGATCACGAAGCTGCTGACCGTGTTCGAGACCTTCGAAACGGAGAAGGAAGCGGTCCGGAGTTTTTCGGCATCGGCCAAGGTCTAGCCCGTCTCCCGCGCTAGATGGCGCGCAGCACTTCCTCTCCCGTGACGGTGCCCGGTACTGCGGTGAACGCGGTGCCGGGACGCTCGCTCGCCCGGTACCTGCTCATATCTCTGCGTCCGGGCCAGTGGAGCAAGAACCTCGTCATCTTCGCCGGTCTGCTCTTCGGCCGGAAGCTCTTTGAGGCCGCCGCGGTCATCGATGCGGCTTCCGCATTCGTGGTGTTCTGCGTGCTGTCCGGCGCCGTGTATCTGGTGAACGACATCGTCGATCGCGGGAGCGATCGGCAGCATCCGCTGAAAGCGCAGCGGCCGATTGCGTCGGGGGTGCTGCCGGTACCGGCCGGTGCCGCAGCCGCCCTCGTGCTCGGCGCGGGCGGGCTCGCCGCCTCGTTTGGCATCGGGGGGGAGTTCGCCGGCGTCGCGGCCACCTATCTGGCTCTTCAGCTGCTGTATTCCGCCACGCTCAAGCACGTCGTCATCATCGATGTCCTGACGATCGCCATCGGCTTCGTGCTTCGGGCGGTGGCCGGCGCAGTGGCCGTCAACGTCGTGATCAGCCACTGGCTGCTCGTGTGCACGATTCTCCTGGCGCTGTTCATCGCGCTGGCAAAACGGCGCGACGAAATCGTCCTGCTCGCCGGCGACGCATCCACCCACCGTCCGATTCTCGGCGAGTACAGCGCCTACCTGCTCGATCAGATGATCGGCGTCGTGACCGCTTCGACGCTGATTGCGTACGCGTTCTACACGATCAGCCCCGAGACCCAGGAAAAATTCGGCACGCCATGGCTCGGCTTGACCATTCCGTTTCCCTTGTACGGGATTTTCAGGTACCTCTATCTGGTGCACCAGCGTGATGGCGGCGGGAGCCCGGCGGATTTGCTCCTGACGGACCGCCCGCTCCTTGCGTGCGTGGCCCTCTGGGCGCTCGCCGTCGCTCTGATCATCTACCGGCCTCTATGAGGCCTCGCCGTGCCGCTCCCGACTGTCAGCCGTCCGCTGTGCAGGTTCGAGAGCTGATAGCCGGGACTGAAAGCTGTTTATGGCCGATTTCAACGTCCGCTCCGACTCGGTGAACGTCGAGCATGTCATGGAGCAGATCCGGGCGCGCATCAGCGAGAAGCGCGGGGTCGACTACACCGAGCAGCAGATCCGCGAGCTGGCGGCCGTGAAGCTGGAAAGGTTCCTCGATCCACGCGGCGTCCGATCCGACCTGCTCGATCAGTTCCGCAAGACGCAGCCGGCATACGAGCCGCCCGAGCTGCCGAACTTTGCGTTCGAGGATGAGACGCTCTTCGAATCGCACCGCGGGCCGATCCGATGGATCCGAAAGCTGCTGTTGCCGATCCTCAAGCTGTTCTTCAACCCGAATCCGCTGATCCAGGCGCTCCACATCCAGTCGCGCCTGAACGCGATGAACGCGGAGCGCGACGCGAAGCTCGAGTCGGCGCGGCGGGCCATGGATCAGCTGTACTATGAGCTCGTTCACAACCTCGTCATCGAGACGACGCGGCTCGGCATCGAGGTCAAGAATCTCAAGATGCGCGTCGAGTCGGTGTCGAGCCGCCTGGAATTCAACGAGCGCCGGGCGCGAGCGCTCGAGAGCGTCGTCGTATACAAGTCTTCGGGGGCTGACGAGTCCCACGTTCAACCAGCGTCGGCGCCCGCGACTCCTCAACCGTTCACGCCGCCGCCTTCTCGCTCGATGCCTTTGCAGCCTGCGCCATCGCAGCCGGCGCCTTCCACCGGCGCCGCGCCGGCCATCGTGCAGGGACAACCCGCAGCAGGAACCGGTCAGGGAGTCCCAGGTGAAGGCCCGGGACAACGCAGCCGGCGGAGACGCCGGCGCCGTGGGCGACGCAGCGGCGCAACGGCGGCCGAGATCATGGGGCCGGCCGGGTCGCCGGCGCCGGGGCCGACGGCGGGCGGACCGGCGCGGACGGATTCAACAGACCCCGTGGATCATGACGCGGAGCACGACGGCGCCGAACCCCACGGCGTTGAGCCCCGCGGCGCCGAGCCACACGGCGCCGAGCACCACCGCACGGAGCACCACGAAGCTGGAGACGCGCATGCCGTCGCCGCTGAGGCCGCCGCACAGCGCGCTGATCGCGCGTCTCACCCGTCCGAACCGCCCGCAGATTCCGGCCCCGTGGCCCCGACGGACCCAGGGCCCGCCCCGACGGCGGATTCAGGCCAGGGCGGCTCCGACCCCGACTCTCAGTGAAGGTCGCGGTCGTCGTTCAGCGCTACGGTCAGGCGATTAACGGCGGCGCCGAGCTGCATGCGCGCTACATCGCCGAGCATCTCGCACGTCACGGCGAGGTCGAGGTCCTGACGACGTGCGCCGCCGATTACGTCACATGGCGAAACGAGCTCGAGCCCGGCGTCGGACAGGTGAACGGCGTCCCGGTTCGCCGATTCCGCGTCAAGCATGAGCGAGATCCTCGCCTCTTCGCCGAGCGATCCGATCGCGTGTTCGAGCAGCCGCACTCGCTCGGCGACGAGCTCGATTGGCTTGACGCTGAGGGGCCGACAAGCCCGGCGCTGGTCGATTACGTCGCGAAGCATGCCGCCGAGTATGAGTACTGCCTGTTCTTCAGCTATCGCTACTATCACGCGTACTACGGCACGCGCGCGGCGGGCGGGCGAGCGATTCTCGTACCGACGGCCGAGCGCGACCTGACGGTCGGCCTCTCGATCTTCCAGCCGCTGTTCCGCCGTGTTCGAGCGGTGATGTACAACTCGCCCGAAGAGCGGGCGATGATTCACGCCGTCTCCGGCAATCAGAACGTCCCCGGTGTGGTCGTCGGCATCGGGTCCGACGTGCCGAACAGCCCCCAGGCCGGGCGGTTTCGCCAGAAGTACCACATTCGCGGCCCGTTTGCGGTTTATGTCGGTCGGATCGATCAAAACAAAGGCTGCAACGAGCTGTTCGAATTCTTCCAGGGCTATCTGAACGATCCGGCGGGCAAGCTGTCGCTGGTCCTCATCGGGCACTCGCTGCTGCCGATCCCGGAGCATCCGCGGATCCGCCACCTCGGGTTTCTGGACGACACCGACAAGTTCGACGCCATGGCGGCCGCGGATCTGCTGATCATGCCGTCGTACTACGAGAGCCTGTCGATGGTGACGCTCGAAACATGGGCGCTGGGGCGCCCGGTGCTGGCCAACGGCAAGTGCGACGTCCTCAAGGGGCAGTGCATCCGCAGCAACGCGGGACTGTATTACGAAACGTACGGCGAGTTCGTGGGTGCCCTCGAGGCCATCGAGCAGAATCGATGGCTGGCCGGCACTCTCGGCCGCAGTGGCCGGCAGTTCTTTCGGGACCACTACGACTGGCCGGTGATCGAGCGGAAATACCTCGAGATGTTCGAGCGGCTGAAAACGGGGGCCGCCGCCACCGTCCATCCGTTGCCGGGCTGGTTCGAGCGCCGCCGTCGGGATCTGCCGGCTGCCAGGGAGGTTCTGACCAGACTGCCGAAGGGTCCGGCCGGGATACGGTCGTGACGCGGATCCACCAGGTCCTGGCGACGCTCGGCTATGGCGACGCGATCGGGCATGAGGTCCTGGGAATTCAGCGCGTTCTACGCGCGGCGGGCTACGAGTCGGAGATCTTCGTCGAGACCGCAGACTACCGGCTCGAGCCGCTGACGCGCGATTATCGCGACCTGGTGGACGCCAGTCATCCCGACAGCCTGCTGCTGCATCACTTTTCGCTCGGGTCGAAAGCGTCGCGCACGGCGTTTGCGCTGCCGGACCGGATGGCGCTCATCTACCACAACATCACGCCGCCGGAGTACTTCGTCGGAGTGAACCGGACACTCGCCCGGCAGTGCTTTCGCGGCCGGCGCGAGCTGCGGGCGTACGCCGATCGCTGCGACCTGGCGATGGGCGATTCCGAGTTCAACCGCCAGGATCTCGAGGCGCTCGGCTTTCCGAGGACGGCGGTGCTACCGGTCGTTCCCGATTTCTCGCATCTCGACCGGGAGCCGAACTGGCTCGTCGCGCGGGACTTCGACGACGACTGGACCAACATCCTCTTTGTCGGCCGCGTGATCGCCAACAAGAAGATCGAGGATCTGATCCGCTTTTTCCACGCCTACCACACGATCTTCAACCCCCGCTCGCGGCTCCAGATCGTCGGCGCACTGAGCGGGTTCGAGCGCTACCTCGCGTCGCTGCACCAGCTGGTCGTCACTCTCGGCGCGTCCGACGTGCACTTCATCGGACACGTGTCTGACGAAGAGCTCGTCGCGTTTTACGAGATCGCGGATCTCTTTCTCTGCGCCAGCGAGCACGAAGGGTTCTGCGTCCCCCTCGTCGAGGCGTTCTACAAGCAGGTGCCGGTGCTCGCTTACGCGGCGACCGCGGTCCCGTCGACCATGGACGGGGCGGGCGTGCTGTTCGAGGACAGGAATCCGATCCACGTGGCGACGCTGATGGACGCGATCGTCTCGAGCCGGGACGTCCAGGACCAGATCGTGGAAGGTCAGCTGACGGCCGTCGACCGGCTGCGCTCGAAAGACTTCGCCGGAACGCTGCTCGGCCTGGTCGACGTCATCCTCGGGCGTCCGAGAGCGCCGGAGCCGAGCGTCACGTTCGACTTCTGGCAGCAGTTCGACGCCGCTCGGGACCTCGAGGAGCTGCGCCTCTATCGCCCGGCGATCTACCAGGCGCTTCCGGCGCAGCGGGACGACAGGAAGTAAGAATTTGGAATTTGGAATTTGGAATTTGGAATGCGCAATCCGAATTCCGAATTCCGAATTCCAAATTCCAAATTGCGATGATCATCAATCAATGGGTGCCGGCGGCGCACAAAGGCGATGCGATCGGAGACAGCGCGCGTCGCGTGCGTGCACTGCTGCGCATGATGGGTCACGAGTCCGAGCTCTACGCGATGACCATCGACGACGCCTTGCGGCATGACGTCCGTCCGTTCGGCGACGCGGCCGGCCGGCGCGGCGACGTGACGATCTTCCACTACGCGCTGCCGTCGGCAATGACCGGGGCGTTCTCATCGATCGATTCGCGCCGCGTCCTGCAGTACCACAATGTCACCCCGGCGTCGTATTTCGCGCCGTATGATCCGGCGTTGTTCCGCCTGGCGGCGCTCGGGCGCGAGGAGCTCGCGACGCTGGCCGGCCGGGTCGATCTCGCGCTGGGCGACTCGGCATACAACCGTCAGGAGCTCGATGCGCTCGGGTTCCGCCCGACCGGTGTGTTTCCGATCGCCGTCGACACGACGCGGATCACGCGACCGGTCGAGCGGCCGGCGCTCGACCGGATGCTCGACGACGGCCTGGTGAATTTCCTGTTCGTCGGCCGGATCGCCCCGAACAAGAAGATCGAGGACCTCATCAAGCTGGCAGAGGTGTACAAGCGCTACGTCGACGCCTACTACCGCTTCATCTTCGTCGGCCGGCTCGACGTGGTGCCGCGCTATCATTCGATGATTCGCGCCCTGATGGCCGAGTACCGGTTGAGGGACGATCGCTTCGTCTTCACGGGCCCGATTCCCGACGAAGAGCTCGCGGTCTATTACCGCCGCGCCGCCGTCTACATCTCCATGAGCGAGCACGAAGGCTTCTGCGTGCCCCTGGTCGAAGCGATGGCGGCCGATGTACCGGTGCTGGCTTACGCGGCCGCCGCCGTGCCCGACACGCTCGGCGGCGCCGGCGTGCAGTTCGCGCCGAAGGATCTCGAATACGCGGCGGAGCTGCTCGGCGCGCTGGCCTTCGACGATGGGCTGCGCGCGAGCGTCATTGCCGGCCAGCGCCGCCGGCTCGCCGACTTCGGGGACGCGCGGCTCATGCGCGAGCTCACCGCGCTGCTCCGCACACTATCGTGAAAATCGCATTCGTCATCCAGCGATACGGCGCGGAAGTCCTCGGCGGATCGGAGCACCTGTGCCGTCTGGTCGCCGAGCGCCTCTCCGGCAATCACGACGTGGAGGTGCTGACCAGCTGTGCGCGCGATTACGTCACCTGGAAGAACGAGTACCCTGAGGGCGCCGACCGCATTCGAAGCGTGACCGTACGCCGTTTCGCCAGCGCGGGTACCCGCGATATCACGGCGTTCAACACATACTCGGACTGGATTTTCAGCAACCCGCACAGCCGCGCCGACGAAATGGAATGGCTGAAGCAGCAGGGCCCCTGGTGCCCCGGGCTGATCGAATACCTCCGGCGCCAGCAGCAGCAGTATGACGCCCTCGTCTTCTTCACGTATCTCTATGCGCCGACGGTGCTCGGCCTGGAGATCGCGCCCGCACGCAGCATCCTGGTCTCGACCGCGCACGACGAGCCGGCCATCCGCCTGGAGATCTTCAAGGACGTCTTCAGAACGCCGGCCGCGCTCTGCTACCTGACTGAAAGCGAACAACGGTTCGTGCAGCTGCAGTTTCCCGAGCGGCCGTTGCTCGAAGAGGTCGTGGGCGTCGGCATCGACCTTCCGCACCAGCAGCCGTACCCGCGCATGCCGGCGGCGCCGGACGAGGACCAGACCGCCGACGCCGCCGGCACGGAGAGCACCGACCCCGCGGGCGCCCGATCCGATGAGGACGGACCGTCACGGGAATTTCCGTCGCATCTCGTCGCGCGCGGCGCCGTGTTCCGGCGGCGGCACAGGCTCTACGGCCCGATGCTGCTGTACGGCGGCCGGATCGATCCGGGCAAGGGATGCGAAGAGCTGATTCAGTACTTCGGCGAGTACGTGAAAGAGGGCGGCGATGCCACGCTCGTGCTGATGGGCGTCAAGCTGATGTCGCTGCCCGAGGATCCGTTCATCCGCTTCGCCGGGCTGCTCTCGGATCGCGAGCGGCTGCAGGCCCTCGAAGCCGCGACGGTCGTCGCCTGCCCCTCTCCCTACGAGAGCCTCTCGCTGCTGGCGCTCGAATCGCTCTCCGTCGGCACGCCCATCCTCGCCAACGCGCGCAGCGCCGTGCTGGTCGAGCACTGCGTGCGCAGCAACGGCGGCCTGTATTACGCGGACCGCGACGAGTTCGTGGAATGTCTCAAGCTGCTCGTTGCCGACGAGCAGCTGCGCGCCGCACTCGGAGGGAACGGCCGCGAGTACGTGCGCAGGAGCTATCGCTGGGACGTCGTGCTCGGCACATACGAGCGGCTGTTCGCGAAGATCCGGAACGCCCGGTGAACTGGTAATTGGATAATCGGGTGATCGGGTCATCGATTGGAGATTGGCAGTCAATCCTCAATCAATTACTCGATTACTCGATTACCAGACTTGCTTGTCGTTACTTGTCGTCGAAAGCGACGGCGGGCGTGAGTGGCCCGGCGATGCTCGAGGGGGCGGGAAGCCCCTCCCGGGACGCCTGTGCTGGCGCCGCGGCCGGCTCGGTTCCGTTCCCGTTCATCGTCCGCTTCCGCCGCGGCCGGATCTCGTACCGCTTGATCATCTCGTTCAGCGTGGTCGGCTTGATGTGCAGGAGCTCGGCCGCGCGTTTCTGGACGCCGCCCGCGGCCTCGAGCGTCGATTCGATCAGGCGTTTCTCGAAGTCGGTGATGACGTCCTTGAACGAGATGCCCTCGGGAGGCACCACGAACTGCGGCATCTGGAAATTCGGCGTCTTGCGGACGTGGTCCGGGATCAGCTCGACGCCGATACGCGGACCGGACGTGAGCACGACGGCGCGCTCGATGACGTTCTCGAGCTCGCGCACGTTGCCCGGCCAGTCGTACTCCGTCAGCAGGTCCAGCGCGTCAGGCGTCAGATCGAGGCCCGTCTTCCTGTTTTCCTCGCCGTATTTTTCGAGGAAGAGGTGAACGAGCAGCGGCACGTCGTCTTTGCGATCGCGCAGGGGCGGCAGTTGAATCGAGATGACGTGCAGCCGGTAGAACAGATCTTCGCGGAACCTGCCCTCCTCCATCATCTGCCGGAGGTCGACGTTGGTCGCCGCGATGATGCGCACATCGACCTTGATGGTCTCCATGCCGCCGAGGCGCATGAAGTCGCGCTCCTGGATCACGCGCAGCAGCTTGGCCTGCGTCTCGAGCGGGACATTGCCGATCTCATCGAAGAAGATGCTGCCCTTGTCGGCGAGGTCGAACAGGCCCTTCTTCGGGTAGACGGCGCCGGTGAACGCGCCCCTGACGTGGCCGAACAGCGTCGATTCGAGGAGATCGGGCGGCAGGTTGCCCGAGTTGACGGTCACAAATGATCGCTCGGAGCGCGATGAGTTCGCGTGAATCGCGCGCGCCACGAGCTCCTTGCCGGTGCCGCTCTCGCCCTGAATCAGGATGGTCGAGCGGCTCGGCGCCGCCTGGATGATCAGGTCGAAGACCTGCCGCATCCGCGCGCTCCTGCCGATGATGTTCGCGAACTTGTGATAGCGCTCCTGAATGTTCTGGCGGAGGTTGCGATTCTCGCTGACGAGGCGGCGGCGCTCCATGGCGTTGCGGACCACCACGACCACCTCGTCGTTCTTGAACGGCTTGGTGATGTAATCGAACGCACCCGTCTTCATCGCCTGAATCGCGCTCTCGACCGACGCATACGCGGTGATGATGATGACGGCCAGGTCGTCGTCGATCCGCCTCAGCTCGTCGAGCGTGGCAATCCCGTCGAGGCCGGGCATCATGATATCGACGATGGCCGCGTCGAACGGCAGCGCGCGCGCCATCTCGAGCCCTTCGGCGCCCGACGAGGCGACGCGCACGTCGTAGCCCTCCCGCCTGAGCAGCGTCTCGAGAATCTCGCGCATGATCTCTTCGTCGTCGACGACGAGAATCGTGCCGTGTCGTGAAGTAGCCATAATCAATTCGCCCGGGCGCTGCGCGCCGCCGCCGGCGCCCCCGGCAACGCCAGCTTGAAACGCGTGCCCTGTCCCACCGCACTGTCACAGTGAATCGTGCCGTCGTGCTCGCGGACGATGCCATACGTAATCGACAGGCCCAGGCCCGTGCCGCGGCCGATGGCCTTGGTCGTGAAGAAGGGATCGTAGATGCGCGCGATCTGTTCGGACGGAATGCCCGAACCGGTGTCCGCCACTTCGGCGATCACGTGATTACCGTCCACGCGCGTCGAGATCGACAGCCATCCCCCCCGCGGCATCGCGTCGCGCGCGTTCAGAAACAGGTTCAGGAACACCTGCTGGAGCTGGTGCTCGATGCCGAGCACGGGTGCCACCTTCGGCGCCAGCTCGCGCCTGACCTTGATGTTGCCGACTTCGAATTGATGCTCCAGCAGCGAGAGGACGTCCGTGATGACGGCATTGACGTCCACGTCGATCCGCTCGCTTGACGCCGTGGCCGGACGGGACAGGTTCAGCAGGCCGTTCACGATCTTGGCGGCGCGGAAGGTCTGACGCTCGATCTTCTCGAGCAGGACGGTCTTCGGGTCGCGCGGATCGGCGCCCTCGAGCAGCATCTGGGTGAAGCTCGAAATCCCGGTGAGCGGGGTGTTGACCTCATGAGCCACTCCGGCGGCGAGGACGCCGATCGACGCCATCTTCTCGGAAATCTGCAGCTGCTCTTCCAGCCGCACGCGGTCGGTGATGTCTTCGATGAGCAGCAGCGTGCCGCCCATGACGGCATCGTCGCCCGACGCGTTCTGCAGGGGCACTTCGGTGGCGTTCACGAGCAGGCGCGCGGTGCCGCGATCGCCGGATGACAACGGCACCCGCGACAGCGTGGCGCCGAATGGATATTCCTGCCGCGCGGCCCTGAGGGCCTCGACGAACGGCGCGTCGAAGATGTCACCCAGCAGGCGACCGATCGCCGCCCCGCGCGCCACGCCGTAGAACCCTTCGAGCGCCCGGTTCCAGCGCACGATCCGCTCGTCCCCGTCGAACACCACGAGCCCGTCGTCCAGCGATTCGAGGATGTTTTCGTTGAACTCGCGCATACGCCCGAGCTCTTCGGCCTTCAGATGGAGCTGGCGATACAGACGGCCGTTCTCGATCGCCGTCGCCACCTGACCGGCCACCGCCGTCAGCAGACCGAGATCCTCGCTGTTGAACGGTTCGTCGGTTTCCTTTCGGCCGAGCGCGAGCACGGCGATGGCGCGCCCCTCGAAGACGCAGGGCACGAAGTAGTACGTGCCGGCGTCCCGCCAGAATTCCACTTCTTCGGCGACGAACCGCGCGCCCGCGATCGGATCGTCGAGTGCGACCGTATGTCCGCCGTCCAGACGCCCCAGCATCGACGAGGATCGCAAGAGGCGCGGCACCGGTTGCGCGAACCCGTAGTGGCCAATCGAGCTGAAATCACCCGACTGCTCGTCGGCCAGCATCAGCGCCATCCGGTCCACGACGAGCGTTTCGACGATGCGCGCGACGAGCCGCTGGCTGAGACGGACGACGTCGAGGTCGGTGTTCAAGTCGCGCGCGAAGGCGACGAGCGCGCGGCGGTAGTCGTAGCGATCGCGGTAGAACACGCGGTCGAGCGCGTTCTGGACGGCCTCCTTCACCGGCCGCGCGAGGAGCACGACAACCAGCGTCGCAAGCAGCGCGATAATCCAGTTGTGGTCGTCGGCGTCGCTGACGAACACAAAACCGGTGACCTGGCGGATGCCGGCATACAGCACGACGCTCGCCGCCAGGAACGCCGTGTAGGCCAGCCCGCGCTTCACGATCACCTCGACGTCGCGCAAACGGTACCGGACGATGGCCGACGCGAAGGTCAGCGGCACGAGCAGGAGCAGGATCGCCGTGAGCTGCAACTTGACCGGCGGGTTGACGCCAAGCGCCCAGGGCAGCGCATACCCGAACGCAAACGGCCCGACGCCGAGCGCCGTGCCCCACGCGATCCAACGCAACTGCCGCCGCGCCGTGACGGACGTGATCTCTCGAAACGCGCGCACGAGCACGCCGAGCGCGGCGGCCGCGCAGATGAACAGGTAGATCGGCTCGGCCCGATCGAGCATGTCGACCAGCCGTGAAAACATCGGGCCTTGCATCGTTCCCTGCGAGCCGCGCACGATCGCGACGACGCGCACCGAGCCGAGCCCCAGCGCCGGCAGATACATCAGCGGCACCAGAGCGCCCCTGGCCCGAACCCCGTCGCCGGGCCGCTCCGGGAACACCATCGTGAAATGAAGCAGCAGCGGAGGGAGCAGGGCAAAGGCGATGGCGTCGCCCCAGTAGAACACCCAGTCGAGCCGATCGAAGGGGCCGTTGAACTGAAATGTGAAGACGCCGAAAAACGCGACGCAGATCCAGAAGAAATGCAGCGTCGCCTGGTCCAGCGGGCGTCGCAGCCGCACGGATGCGCCGACGAGCAGCGTGAAGAGGCCTACCGCCGCCAGCACCGGATACATGGAGGCGCCGCGCGGCGCCGGCGACAGAGCAATCTCGAGCGCCTGCCGTGTTCCGAGCCGCAGGAGCATGTAGTCGAGGCGGGTGCCCTTGTGACCGCGATGCTGATACTCGATGACGTCGGCCCGTGTCCGCACGGGCGAGCGGTTCACGGCGAGCAGCACATCGCCGGGCTGAAGGCCGGCGGACGCGGCCGCTGATCCGGCCGCCACCTCGATGGCAGTCACGCCTTCGGCCCGGTTCCCCCACAGGACACCGTCCTCGACCTCGTGCCACCGTGAGCTCATCGCCGCGTTCACGGCACCGAGCGTGATGAGGACGGCGACCACCATCAGGGCGAACGCAGATCGCCCCCAGACGAGCCATCGGGCTTCGACGGGCACGGCGTGGTTCGGCGCGGAGTCGGGCATGGCTTGCTTCGTCAAGTCCGGAGACACTTCGCCGTCGCTCGACGTAGCAAAGCTCATACCTTGAGCCTCCGGCCGGCACAACCACGTAAAGTGCTGAAAAAATATAGATTTCTCGTTAAACGACCGGTGCAAAAAACGACCGTCGCTCCAAAAATTCGAAGTATTACGTTCAATATTATGGATCGGCGGAGGCTGGAGCGGCTGGTTTCAAAACTTCAAGGTCAGGCCGCCCACGATCCGCTTGGGCGGCCGAACGACGAGCAGTTCGTCGTAAATCGACTGGTCGCTGGCCGTCTCTCGAAAGAAGTTGCGGACCGCGACCAGCATTTCCCATTTCGCGTTGCTGAAGTCCATGAAGGGCAGCGACTGCCGCACCTGCACGTCGAACCGCGAGTCGATCGCCGGCGGCGGCGTCGCGGCCGCCAGGTGTGCGAACGCGTTGCTGACGCGATAGAGGACCACGACGCGCGTCGAGGTTTCCGGTACTTCGGTCTCGAACGAGGTGGCGAGGTCGTGAATGTGTTCCGGGTCGACGCGAGCGACCGACGGCGCCAGCACCAACAGGTACCCGAGGTTGTCGATCGAGCTCACGTGCGCGCGCGTCACTGAATATTCCACGGACCCATGCATGCGGCCGGCAATCGCGGCGCGGATGCCGGCGCTGAGCCCCGACGCATCGACGTCGCCGACGTTGCTGAGGAAATAATGGCCGAGGGCCGCCGGTGCGGCGCCGGGCGTGTTGACGCCGAAGAGCGTGACGAGCTGATCGCCCACACGCTGCCGAAACGCACGCACCAACACCGTTGCCGACGCAAGGTCGTGTTCGACCTCGAGCTCCACATGGTTCGTCCGCTCCGCTTCGAGCGGACGCCCGGTCAGGATCGAGGAGAAGGTCCGCTGTGGCGGCAGCCAGATGCCGGTGTCCATGCGGGGCATGAACTCTTCCGCGCCGGGCGCAACCGCGCGGCTCGACACCATCGTGCTGACGCGGAAGTGCTCGGCGGGCGCAATTGTCAGCGCCACGCGCGGGCTGATGAGGCTGCCGCGCTCCAGATAATCGTACCGCGCGTAGCGGCCACCGTAGGTCAACGTCAGGAGAGGCGAGATCGAGAACGTATCGAACCCGTAGAGCGCGCCCGCGTTTCGGCTCCCATCGGTCGCGTATCTGAGCGCGGCGAAGTTGCCACCTTCGTACCGCTGCTTGCTGTAGGACAGGCCGATATCGTAGCGGTGCCGCGCCGGCGCGCGGGTCGTGTACTCGCCGGCGACGATCCAGGACGCGATGTCGCCCTGCGTCAGCGCCGCGCGCGCGGTCCAGTCGGCATGCTCGCCGACCGGCGCGCCCAACGCGAGGTAGGCCGTGTTGTGGGAGAAATTGTCCGTCGTGAACAGCTGCTGCGGCGTGTCGAAGGAGCCGGTCGTCAGCAGGTTGACTTGACCCGAGAATGGCGTCCCGGCGAAAAAATTCGCGGCGACGCGCGCGGCCGACCCGCCGCTCCGCCCGAAGAAGGACGGGGCGTCGAACCGGTTGGTGTCGACCGGCGCGTCACCCGCGAGGATGTCCTCAGGGAGCGTCGCGTCCTTCAGAACCGCGCGGCGTGCATGACGCAGTCTCCAGGCGATCTCTCCGTGATCGTCGTTCACCGCCGCGTCCGGCGTGCCGCCGGCGCCGACCGTTTCTGTGGCAGGCGCAGGCGTCTCCGGCGCGGCGCCTGTCCCGGCTTCCAGGATCGGAGACGACGAGGCGGTGGTCCCTGTGTTGGCGCGACGAAGCGCGATCGATGAAGACGCGCGACCGCTCGGTCGGACGTCGACAACCTGGCCGCGCGAGGCGACGAATCCGACCAGATGCGCCCGCACGAGGTACGGTCCAGGGGAGAGCGTTCGCAGCTCGAAGCGGCCGCTTCGATCACTGACCGCAATGGCCGTCGACGCGCCAAGCGCCGAGACCATGGCGCCGACGACCGGCGCTCCCTGTTCGTCCTGAACGATGCCCTGAATCGAACCCGCCGCGATTGACGCGACATGCGCGACCGGCCGCACCTGCGATGGGCTCTGCGCGCGTGCAAGGGACGGGAAACAGAAAAGGACCAGACTGCCGACGACCGCCGACGCCGTCATCCTGGAACCACTTCTCATGTCTGCTCCGAAGGGCCTCTCACCCGCGGCGTGAGCCGCGGACAGGGCGATGAACGTCCTACGCCGGGCTGACAGTGAAGCTGATCTCCCGCGTCAACGTCTTGTTCGCGATCTTGTCGGTCACCTTGATCTCGAGCCGGTAGTCGCCCTCGGGGAACGACGCGAGCGGCACGGCCTGGCCGCTTTGGAGCTGGTGACCGGCCGCGAGGTCGAACTGCGGCGGCAGCGTCTGCGCGTTCAGGTTCTGCGGATTGGTCTTGTTGAAGAACTTCTCCGGCGCCCCGCTCTGCTTCTGGTAAAAGTTGTACTCGATGCTGACGTCCGGCTTGTTGTCCTTGTCGACCTTCGGGTTGTAGATCAGCATGAACGTCGACAGCTCGGCCTTCTTCGTGAACCTGGTGTCGAACGTCGGAAGGATTTCCATCTGGCCGAGCGCGTACGGACGATCGGCCTGCTGCTGCGGCGTGAGCGGAGCCGCAAGTGGATCGATTCGCTGCGCGATGATCACGGAGCTGGTCGCGAACTCGTTGTTCCAGAAGTCCGGCACCGTGACGGTCTGCCTGATGGCCGAGGTCTTCGGCGCGGGCGCATTCTTCGGCGGCTTGTCGGGCGTCGGTTCCTTCGCGACGAGATACACATCGTAGGTGCCGGCGGGCACCGTGAACGACCGCGAGATACGCATCGGATTCTGTCCGGCGGCAAGCGGCACGAAGCTGATGTCCTCGTAGGCGTAATCCGGTTTCTTGGCTTTATCCTTTTCCTTGTCCTTGTCCTTGTCCTTCTTGTCGTCCTTCTTCTGCCCGGCTGCGGGCTCGACGGCCGGCGCGGCGGCCGCCTTCGACACGACACGCCAGTAGAACGCGACGTTGCCCCCGGCAAGCTTGGAGGGGTCGATTGAGATCGTGAACGGGACGTATTCCTTGTTGCCCTGGGCCTTCAAGACATCCTCGCGAAGCCACGCGAGCGAGAGGTCGTTGGGCGCGGGCTGTCCGGCCGTCAGATCGTCGACGATCTTGACGATATTCTGGATTTCCTTCTTCTGCGCCTCATCCTGCTTCTTGTCGTCTTTCTTCTGGGCCAAGAGCGCGATGGAGGACGCAAGCACCACAAGGACCACGAGCGCGAACACGCCTCGCCGCTGCTTCATAAAGCCTAGTCTCCCAGGATAGGTGTCAAGCGAACAGTGCCAATCATAGGCGTCACTTCGGGGCCAAGTCAAACCCTTCTGCGGGCAGCACTTCAGGGGCTCTGCACGTTTCTTCGCTGTGCTATCATCCGGCTTTTTGCCCGCCGATGAAGCTGATCGACGTCTCGGTGCCGCTGGATGCAAGGCTCCCGACGTATCCGGGCAATACGCCGTTCAGCCTCGAACCGGTCAAGCGGATCGCGGGCGGAGACAGCTCGAACGTGTCCACACTGCACATGAGCGCGCATACGGGCACTCACGTCGACGCCCCGCGCCATTTTTTCGACGATGGGCCCGGGACCGAGGCGCTGCCGCTCGATATGCTGATCGGGCGCACACGCGTCATCGAGGTTGCGTCGCGCACGGGCGTCTCAGCCGAAGACCTGAGCGGGGTCGATCTCTCGGCAGATGTGCGGCTGCTGATCAAGACGCGGAACTCATTTCTGTGGAGCGTCCCCGATTTCCAGCGGGATTACGTCGGCGTCACGGAATCGGGCGCGAATCACCTCGTGGCTCACGGCGTGAAAGTCGTCGGCGTCGACTACTTGTCGGTCGAGCAGTTCAAGAAGGCGGGCGCGCCAGCTCATCACGTGCTGCTCGGCGCCGGCACGATCGTGATCGAAGGGCTCGATCTGCGCGACGTCGATCCTGGCGTGTACGACATGTATTGCCTGCCCCTTCGGGTCGTCGGTTCCGACGGAGCGCCGGCACGCGTCGTACTGCGCATGAGCTGACCTCGCATGTCGACGCTGCTCGACGACAGCCTCGTCATCGTCCTCGCCGGCGGCGCGGGCGAGCGCCTCTACCCTCTGACCAAAGAGCGGGCGAAGCCCGCGGTGTACTTCGGCGGTCCGTACCGCATCATCGACTTCGTGCTGAGCAACTGCATCAATTCGGGACTGCGGCGCATCTTCATCGCCACGCAGTACAAGTCGCTCTCGCTCAACCGGCACATCCGCATGGGCTGGGGTATCGTATCGGAGGAGCTCGGCGAGTTCGTGGAGATCCTGCCGCCGCAGAAGCGCGTCGGCGAGCACTGGTATCAAGGCACGGCCGACGCGGTCTACCAGAACCTGTACTCGATCATGCGCGAGAACCCGCGATACCTGGTGGTACTCTCGGGAGATCACGTCTACAAGATGGACTATGCGCGCATGCTGCGGCTGCACCAGGAGCGCCGGGCCGCCGTCACGCTGGCGACGATCGAGGAGCCGATCGCCGACGCCAGCCGCTTCGGCATCATCGCGATCGATGAAACGGAGCGCGTCACCGGATTTCAGGAAAAGCCGCAGCAGCCGACGGCCATCCCCGACTCGCCGGACTTCGTGCTCGCGTCGATGGGCGTCTACATCTTCGACACCGACGTGCTCGTCCGCGCCCTCGAAGCCGACGCGAATCAGGCGACCAATCATGATTTCGGCAAGGACATCATCCCGGCGCTGATTCATCAGGTACCGGTGTACTCGTACCGCTTCTACGACGAGAACAAGAAAGCCTCCAAGTACTGGCGCGACATCGGCACGCTCGACGCCTATTTCGAGGCCAACATGGATCTCTGCCAGGTGAACCCCGAGTTCAACCTGTACGACCCGGAGTGGCCGTTGCGCACCTACCAGCCGCAGGCGCCGCCGGCGAAGTTCGTCTTCGCCGAGACCGGCAGCCGCTGCGGCCAGGCGCTCGATTCGGTCATCTCGCCGGGCTGCATTGTTTCGGGCAGCGCCATCTCGGGCAGCGTGCTGTGCCCGAACGTGCGCGTGCACAGCTTCTGTCACATCGAGGAATGCATTCTGATGCCGGGCGTGCGCGTCGGCCGCCACGCGCGCATCCGCCGGGCCATCATCGACCGGGACGTGCTGATCCCGCGCGGCGCCCTGATTGGCTTCAATCCGGAGGAAGATACCCGCCGGCACACCGTCACCGAATCGGGTATCGTCGTCGTCACGATCGACGATGAGCCGCTCATTGGACCGCTCAGCGACGAGGCGCTCCTCTTCGAGGCGGAAGCTGATCGCAGGGGGGGCGGGTAACATGCGACGCGCTCCGGGAGTCTCGTTCATCCTTTTCGTGGTTCGAGGTTGTCGCGGTCGCATCGACGGGTTTGCGGAGGCTGCTTGAAGATCACGACGCTGCACGCGCGCGAGATCCTGGATTCGCGGGGCAATCCGACCGTGGAGGTCGACGTGACGCTGGAGGGCGGCGCGACAGGGCGTGCGGCCGTGCCCTCGGGCGCGTCGACCGGCGAGCGCGAGGCGCTCGAGCTGCGCGACGGGGACGCGTCACGATACGGCGGCAAGGGCGTGAGGAAAGCCGTCGCGAACGCCAACGGCGAGATTGCGAACGCCGTGTGCGGCCGGGACTTCGACCAACGCGGTCTCGATGGCGCGATCATCGCGCTCGACGGGACGCCGACCAAGAGCCGGCTGGGTGCCAACGCGCTCCTCGGCGTGTCGATGGCGGCCGCGCGCGCGGAGGCGGCCTCGAAGGGGCGCACGCTCTATCGCCATGTCGGCGTGTTGTATGGCAACGAGGAATACACCCTGCCCGTGCCCATGATGAACATCCTCAACGGCGGGGTCCACGCGGACTCGAGCGTCGACTTTCAGGAAATCATGGTGATGCCGCTGACCGCCCCGTCCTTCGGCGAAGCGCTGCGGATGGGTGCCGCAGTCTTCCATGCCTTGCGCGGGATTCTGAAGGCACGCGGACAGTCGACCGGCGTCGGCGACGAAGGGGGGTTCGCTCCGAATCTCAAATCGAACCGTGAAGCGGTCGAGGTCGTGCTCGAAGCGATAGGTAAAACGGGGCTGAAGGCCGGTCACGACGTCTGGATCGCGCTCGACGTCGCGTCGAGTGAGTTGTGGGCGGGCGGCGGCAGGTACACGTTCAAGAAGTCGGGCGAGCCGGACCGGACGTCGGAGGAAATGATCCGTCTCTACGAGGACTGGATCCGTCAGTACCCGATCGTCTCGATCGAAGACGGCCTCGCGGAAAGCGACTGGGACGGCTGGAAACTTCTCACGAGCACGCTCGGCGGCCGCGTCCAGCTCGTGGGCGACGACGTGTTCGTGACAAACCCGGAGATTCTGAAAAAGGGAATCGCGGATCGCATCGGCAACGCGCTGCTCGTCAAGCTGAATCAGATCGGCACCGTCACCGAGACGCTCGATGCCGTGCGGATGGCCGCCGGCGCCGGTTACGGGACGATCATTTCGCATCGATCCGGGGAGACCGAGGATTCGACGATTGCCGATCTCGCGGTGGGCACCTCAGCCGGACAAATCAAGACAGGGTCGGCGAGCCGGACGGACCGCATCTGCAAATACAACCAGCTGCTGCGGATCGAAGAAGAACTGGGCACGACGGCGCGCTTCGCGGGACGGAGGGCAGTACGTGCATAAGGTGGTTCTGCTTCGCCACGGCGAAAGTACCTGGAACAAGGAGAACCGCTTCACCGGCTGGACCGACGTCGACCTGTCCGATCGTGGCCGGGCAGAAGCGGCTGAAGCGGGTCGTCTCCTGAAAGAGGGCGGGTACGTCTTCGACATCGCCTTCACGTCGGTGCTCAAACGCGCGATCCGGACGCTCGGCATCGTGCTCGACACCCTGGATCTGCTCTGGATTCCGGTGACGAAGAGCTGGCGGCTGAACGAGCGCCACTATGGGGGGCTGCAGGGCTTGAACAAAGCAGAAACCGCCGCGAAGCACGGCGAAGCGCAGACCAAAATCTGGCGGCGCAGCTACGACATCCCGCCGCCGCCCCTGGCGCCTGACGACCCGCGGCACCCGTCACGCGATCCGCGCTACAAGGGACTGAGCGCGAGCGAGCTGCCGCTGAGCGAATCGCTGAAGGACACCGTCGCCCGTTTCATGCCGTACTGGCACGGCACGATCGCCCAGACGATCAAATCGGGGCGGCGCGTGATGATCGCCGCGCACGGCAACAGCCTCCGCGCGCTCGTCATGTATCTGGACGAGGTGTCGGAATCGGAAATCGTCGAGCTGAACATCCCGACCGGCATCCCGCTCGTCTACGAAGTGGACGACGACCTCAAGCCGCTCGGCCATTACTACCTGGGCGATCCGGTCGCCGCCGCGGCTGCCGCGGCTCGAGTCGCCAATCAGGCCGCACGGAAATAAAAAAAGGCCCGACGCCGAAGCGCCGGGCCTCCCGGTTCCTTCCAGTTCCGGTCAATACCGAAAACAACTACTCGACGGGTTCAGTTGTTTCGTCCGCGGCGATCCTCAGCGATCGAAGGAAGCGCCGGTCGTTGGCCGTCACCTCGAGGCTGCGTTTCGGTTGCACCACACGCGCTGGAGCGGTGACTTTCGTCAGGGCGGCCGACTGCGACCGGCTCACGAAACCCACGACAGCCTCGAGCGTCACTTTCATCTCGAATCCCGCCGCGCGCGCCTTTTCGCGGCACGCTTCCACTTGTGGGTTCTCCGCGACCGCGGCGGCAATCGCGTCGGCCAGCTCTCGTGCGAACCGGGTCACGACGTCGTCCATCTGCTCCCTCCCTACGCCGCCGGGCCGGGTACCGGGGGCGCTTCCCGATCGAGGCCTGCCTACACCAAGGCGTTGACAGGGACCGGGTGCCTGACGTTCTGGTGTGAAAAAGACCTTGTATGTAAGCTGAGTTTAAGCCCGAGACGCAGTCGTGTCAAGCACTTACGGTCACCTTATCGGCCTGAGTCGGGTTACAATCGGCCCCGTGACCAGTGCCCGGCATGTGTGTACGCCCGACGACCTCTCCGGGTGGAGCCCTGACACCGAGCTCGGATTTCCCGGCGAATTCCCGTTCACGCGCGGCATCCAGGCGACGATGTACCGCGGCCGTTTGTGGACGATGCGGCAGTACGCGGGCTTCGCCACGGCGGACGAGTCGAACGCACGCTACCGATATCTCATCGAGCAGGGCGTCAACGGGTTGAGCGTTGCGTTCGATCTCCCGACGCAAATGGGCTACGACTCGGATCATCCGCTCGCCGCCGGCGAGGTGGGCCGCGTCGGCGTCGCGATCGATTCGCTGGCCGACATGTCGGCGCTGTTCCAGGGCATCCCATTGGATCGCGTGTCCACATCGATGACGATCAACGCGACCGCAATCATCCTGCTCGCGCTCTACGTCGCGGCCGGCAGGCGGCAGGGGGTCTCGCCGCGAGCGTTGTCGGGCACGGTGCAGAACGACATCCTGAAGGAATACGTCGCCCGCGGCACCTATATCTTCCCGCCGCGCCAGTCGATGCGGATCGTCACCGACATCTTCGCCTTCTGCGAGCGTGAGCTGCCGAACTGGAACACGATCTCCATCAGCGGCTATCACATCCGCGAGGCGGGATCGACGGCCGTGCAGGAGGTCGCGTTCACGTTCGCGCACGCCCTGGCGTACGTGCAATCGGCCGTCGACGCCGGCCTCGACGTGAACCGGTTCGGCCAGAGGCTGTCGTTCTTCTTCAGCGCCCACAACGATTTTCTCCAGGAAATCGCCAAGTTCCGCGCGGCCCGCCGGCTCTGGGCGCGGATCATGCGCGACCGCTTTCACGCGACGAGCCCCCGCGCGCAGCAGCTCCGGTTTCACACGCAGACGGCCGGCAGCACGCTCACCGCCCGGCAGCCCGACAACAATATCGTCCGCGTCGCGCTACAGGCGCTGGCGGCGGTGCTGGGCGGCACGCAGTCGCTGCATTGCAACGGACGCGACGAAGCGCTCGCCCTGCCGACCGAGGAGTCCGCGCGGATCGCGCTGCGCACGCAGCAGATCATCGCGGCGGAGAGCGGCGTCGCGAACACCGTCGATCCCGTGGCGGGGTCATACGCGATTGAAACGCTGACGAACGAAATGGAGCGAGGCGTCGAGGACATTCTCGCGCGGATCGAGCGGGCCGGTGGGACGCTGGCGGCGATCGAAGCCGGTCTCATTCAGCGGGAGATCCAGGAGTCCGCGTACCAGACGCAGCTCGCGGTCGACGCCGGAGCGGCGATCGTCGTGGGCGTCAACAGATTCGCGGGCGAGACCGACCTCGGCGCGATCGACACGATGACGATAGATCCCGACGTCGAGCGGGAGCAGATCGAGCGCGTTCGAGCCGTGCGCGCCAGCCGCAGCGCCGTCCTCTGGCGCACGGCGCGTGCCGCCGTGACGCAGGCGGCGCGCGACGGCGGCAACCTCGTGCCGCCCATCCTCGCCGCCGTCGAAGCCCACGCGACCGTCGGTGAAATCGCCGACGCGATGCGCGAGGTCTTCGGCGAGTTCAAGGACACCGCGACGTTGTGAGTCCCGACCCCCTGCTGTCCGTGTCGCATCTGACGACCGTCTTCGACACGCCGGACGGATCCGTCCGGGCCGTCGACGATGTGAGCTTCGAGATTCGCGCGGGCGAGACGGTCGGGCTCGTCGGCGAGTCGGGCAGCGGCAAATCGGTGACCGCTCTGTCCATCATGCGGCTCGTGCAGCCGCCGGGCCGCATCGCCGGCGGCAGCCTGTCTTTCAAAGGCCGCGACCTGCTGACGCTCGACGAGCGGACGATGCGCACCGTGCGTGGCGCGGACATCACGCTGATTTTTCAGGAGCCGATGACCGCGCTGAACCCGGTCTTCCGCGTCGGGGATCAGATTGCGGAAACGCTGCGGGTCCACGGCCGCGCGAGCCGCCGCGAGGCGCGGACGGCGGCGGTCGACCTGCTGCGGGCGGTGCGGATTCCCGACGCCGCGTCGCGCGTCAACGACTACCCGCATCAGCTGTCGGGTGGCATGCGTCAGCGCGTGCTGATTGCCATGTCCCTGGCGTGCCAGCCGTCGCTGGTCATCGCGGACGAGCCGACGACGGCGCTCGACGTCACGATCCAGGCCGAGATTCTCGATCTGCTGCGCGAGATGAAGTCGGCGCTGCACCTCTCGCTGTTGCTCATCACGCACGACCTCGGCGTCATCGCCGAGACCGCCGATCGCGTCGCGGTGATGTACGCGGGGCGCATCGTGGAAACCGGTCCCGTCCGGGCGATCTTCCGTGAGCCGGCACACCCTTACACGCGCGGGCTCCTGGCGTCGATGCCGGGCGGACGGCCGGGCCGGCGGCTTCTCGCGATCGACGGATCGGTTCCGCTCCTCGGCGCGCTGCCGCCAGGCTGCGCGTTCAATCCCCGGTGTCCGGATCGCTTCGAGCCGTGCACGGCGGCGCCGCCGCCGGACTACGTCGTCGGTCCCGAGCGGGCGGCGAAGTGTTATTTGCACGATCGGCAATCCGCAGTCCGCAATCCGCAATCCGCAATGGGTACTGATGCCACTCGTTGAAGTCTCGCGCCTGGTCAAGCATTTCACGCGCGATGCAGGGCTGTTCCGCGCCCGCACGCGTGTCTCCGCCGTCGATGACGTCAGCTTCAGCATCGAGCAGGGCGAGACGTTCGGGCTCGTCGGCGAGTCGGGCAGCGGCAAGACGACGACCGGGCGATGCATGCTGAGGCTGATCGAGCCCTCGTCCGGCGCGGTGCGATTCCGCGGCGAGAACGTGCTCGACTTTTCCAGCCGGCGTCTGCGCGAGGCGCGGCGCGACATGCAGATCGTGTTTCAGGATCCGTACTCGTCGCTGAACCCGCGGATGCGCGCGCGTCAGATCGTCGAAGAGCCGCTCATCATCCACAGGCTGGGCTCGCGCGCCGGGCGCCAGGAGCGCGTCGCCGAGCTGTTCCGGCTCGTCGGGCTCAATCCGGTGCATCTCGATCGTTACCCGCATCAGTTCAGCGGCGGCCAGCGTCAGCGCATCGGGATGGCACGCGCGCTGGCGCTGAACCCGTCATTCGTGATTCTCGACGAACCGGTTTCGGCGCTCGACGTGTCCGTGCAGGCGCAGGTGGTCAATCTGCTGATGGACCTGCAGGAGCAGTTGAAGCTCACCTATCTCTTCATCGCCCACGATCTGCGGCTGGTGGAGCACATCTGCAGCCGTGTCGCGGTGATGTTTCTGGGCAAGATCGTCGAGATCGGACGGACCTCGTCGCTCTTCGTTTCGCCCCAGCACCCGTACACGAGGGCGCTGCTGTCGGCTATTCCAGTCCCGGATCCCGACGCGCCGAGGCAGCGAATCGTACTGGACCCTGCGTCAGTCGATCGCCACGTCGTGCTCAGAGAGATCGCCGCCGGCCATTGGGCGGCAATCTAGTCAACTGTCAAGGCTCAACGCGCAACATGAAAGGTGAGACCTGAGAGTTGAAAGGTGACAGTTGAGAGTTGAAAGTTGCTATGCGGCACGCCGCACGTCGTTTTCGACCTGTCCATCTCTGAGGTGAATCGAGCGGTAAGCAAACGCGGCCACGTCTGCTTCGTGCGTCACGAGCACGATCGTGTTGCCGGATTTGTGGAGCCGCTCGAAGAGGCCCATGATTTCGGCGCCGGTCTTCGAATCGAGGTTGCCCGTGGGCTCGTCCGCCAGCAGGATCGACGGGTTGTTGACGAGCGCGCGTGCGATGGCGACGCGCTGGCGCTGGCCGCCCGAGAGCTCGTTGGGCCGATGCGTCATGCGCGAGGCGAGCTCGACCTTGTCGAGGGCCGCCTGCGCGCGCTCCAGACGCTCTTTTGCCGGCACGCCGGCATAGACGAGCGGCAGCTCGACGTTGTGGAGCGCTGTCGCGCGCGGCAGCAGATTGAAGGTCTGGAATACGAACCCGATCTCTTCGTTTCGGATGCGCGCGAGCTCGTTGTCGTTCATCTGGCTGACCTGCTTTTCGTTCAGCAGGTACGACCCTTTGGTCGGCGTGTCGAGGCAGCCGATGAGATTCATCAGCGTCGACTTGCCCGAGCCCGAAGGCCCCATGATCGCCACGTACTCGCCGCGCTCGATCCGGACCGAGACGCCACGCAGCGCGTGAATCTCCTCGGTGCCCATCACGTACGTCTTCCAGAGATCGACCGTTTCAATCAGCGCCATGACCTTGAGACTCAGACGAGCAACCGGGGGCCGGTGTTCCCGCCTCCGCTGACGCGACTCCAGGCCGGGAATCGTCGGCGAGCCTCGCCGACGCGGGCAACGGCGCCACGGCGACCCGCTTGTGCTAGTGGCCCGTCGCCTAATTGCGGCTGCATTCGGCCGCCGATGCATCCCGCGCCTGCACCCCAACGCGGCTGCCGCCCTGGGGACCCCGGGCGCCTCGGCGCCCTCGGTGCGTCGCCGTAATCAGGTGACGGACCACTTATCCGCCGCTCTTGAGACGGGCCAGCAGCGTCTTGGCGATCGCGGGCGCGTCGAACGGCATGTGAGCATCCCACACGCGCGCATCGACGGGAATCAGGGTCAGCTTGCCGCCCGTGCGCGGCTGCTTCCTGCGCTGGAGGGCAATCTCCCCCGCAAGCTCCCCCGCCGGGGAGAGCGTCGTGCCCATCAGCAGCACGCAAACGTCTTCTTTTTCCGCAGCCCCCCACTTGGCCGCCTCCTTCCAGGCATCGGCGACCGCCTGACGATCGAGTCGCGAAATGAAACGGCCGAGCAGCCGCGGATTCGTGTTGCGCGCGAACAGCTTGCTCTTCGGCACGCAAGCGATGTCGAACCCGCGGACCTTTGATTCGCCGTAACCGCCGCCGACGGCCTCGAGCGCCTGACGCAGGCGGCTCATCGTCGCCTTGAGGACGAACTCGTCGCGGCTTGCGCGCTCGTGATGGAACTGCTGGCCTTTCCCAGCCTCGGCAGCCGCTCCGGATGGTGGTGGCGGGCCCGACTGTGCGGCGGCCGGCTCGGGCGCGCCGCCCTGTTGCGGCGGCGCGTCGGCTCGAGACGCCTGCCCGCCGGCGGCCGCCACGGCGTCGTCGTATTCCTTGCGGCGGCCTTCGTCGGAGAGGATCCGGTACGCCTCGGTGAGCTCGGCGGCGCGATCGGCCGCCATTTCCTGAAATTCCCTGCCGAGATGCTGAACCTTGTCCGGATGGTATCGCGCGATCTGCTGGCGGAAGGCGCGCTTCACCTCGTCGGCCGACGAGGTGGGTGCAATCTCGAGGAGCTGGTAGTAGTTCTTGAGCGCCACCTACTTCTTGAACTCCGCGACGTTGGCGGCCGGCAGCTCGCGCCGGCCTCCCTGAACCTCTTTTCCTTTTTCGCGCAGCCGTTTCGGCGCGCGCTTCGTCTCGGTAGTGGTGCGAGCGCAGTAGGGACAGAACTTCCAGCCGGGCTGCAGCGCGCGGCCGCAGTGGGGGCAGCCGCCGCCAAGGCGCTTGCCGCACTGCGGGCAGGCGTTGAAGTCGACGCCCACGGCACTGCCGCACCCGGTGCAGAGCGTGCGCATCTCACGCACTTCGGTCACGACACGCAGCAACTCCTCAGGCGTCGTGACGCCGCTCTTCACCTTCGAGAGCCCATCTTCGCCGAGCGTGATCATGCCCGCGCCAACGGCCGCGTCGCGGATCTGATCTTCGGTCGCGCGCGCCGCAATCAGCCGGCGCAGCTTGTCGGTGACGCGCATCACTTCGTAGATGCCGATGCGTCCGCGATACCCCGTGTGATTGCACTGATCGCAGCCGACCGACTTGTAGAACGGAATCGATGCCGCGCCCGCCTCCGCGATGTTCAGCGAGCGGAGAACGTCGGCTGGCGGGGTGTACTGCCGGCGGCACTGCACGCAGAGTCGGCGGACGAGCCGCTGCGCGACGACGCCCACGAGCGCGGACGCAATCACGAACGGTTCCGCGCCGATGTCGACCAGCCGCGTCACGACCGACGGCGCATCATCAGTGTGCAGCGTGGACAGGACCAGGTGACCGGTCTGTGCCGCCTGCATCGCGATCTTCGCCGTTTCGGCGTCGCGGATCTCCCCGAGCAGGATGACGTCGGGATCCTGCCGCAGGATCGATCGCAGCGCGCTCGCGAACGTCAGCTTGATCTTGTCGTTGATTTGCGTCTGGTTGACGCCAGGGATCTGGTATTCGACGGGATCTTCGATCGTGATGATGTTGGTCTTCTCCGAGACCACCGCCTTCAGCGCCGAGCTGAGCGTCGTCGTCTTGCCGCTGCCGGTCGGCCCCACGACGAGAATCATGCCGTGCTGGTGCCGGAGGAACTGCCGCACTTCCTCGAGCGACGTCGCCGACATCCCGATCTCCTCGAGGGCAGGCACGCCCTTGCGGTGATCGAGCACGCGCATCACGACCTTTTCGCCGAATAACGTCCGGAGGGTCGACACCCGGAAGTCGACCTCAGAACCGTCCTCAGCCGCCGAGCGGAGACGGCCGTCCTGCGGCAGGCGCTTCTCGGCGATGTCCATGCCCGCCATGATCTTCAGCCGCGCGATCAGCCCTTCGTGAACCCACTTCGGCAGGTCCATCGCTTCCTTGAGCAGGCCGTCGAGGCGGTGCCGGATGAGGACGCCCTTCTCCATGGGCTCGACGTGGATGTCGCTGGCTCGGCTCTTGATCGCGCTCTTCACGACGAGATCGACCAAGTCGATGATCGGCGCGGCTTCGCTGCGCTCCTTCAGGCCGGCGACCGGCTCGAACACTTCCTCTTCGGGACGCCGCGCAAGCGCCGTCTCGCCGGTCGGGATCTCGACGCCAGGCCCGCCGGTCCGCCGCGCGGCCGCGGCCGTCGTGGTCACCGCGAGATCGCCCCCCCTGGGCGGCGTCGTGCGCATCAGCGCCTTGTCAGGATAGCCGGTCTGGATGGCGTCGACGATGTCGCCGCGCGTGGCGACGACCTGCTTGATGCGGTAGCCTGTCTGGAACTCCAGATCCTGAACCAGGCTGAAGAGGAGCGGATCGGACATCGCGACCGTCAGCAGGTTCTTTTCCAGCCCGACGGCGACGCACACACGCTTGAGCGCAACCTCTTTGGGAATCAGAACAACAGCCGTCGGATCGGGAGGGTTCTCGGCGAGGTTGACGTAAGGAAATCCGAGCTGGAACGCCAGCGCCTTCGCGATCTGCTTTTCAGTCGCGAGGTTCATGCGCACGAGAACGACACCCACGCGTTCTCCGGTACGCTTATGTTCTGCCAGCGCCTTCCTGAGGTCGTCTTCAGTGATAAGGCCTGCCTGAATCAGGCATTCACCGATTTTCTTGCGCACCAGAGGCCCTCAGGGGAATAAATGATCGCCCAGCCCGAAACTTCGATTGTACGCGGTTCGTCGCTAATCAACGTCACACCACTTGTCAATTTCGAAAACGTCATCAGAAACCGCTACTTGTGGTAGGCACACCGCAGACGACCACAACGTGTGGTCGTCTAACGACTTCCAGTGCTCAGCGCGAGCCGCCTGAGTCGCCCTTGCGCGTCTCTCAACATCACGGCGCTCGGCGTGATGTCGACGACCCGCGCGCCCCGTACCTCGTCGGCCGGCCCCACGATGCGACCGTCGACGATCGCCAGCTTGCGATCCGGCGAATACAGAATCGTTCCGAGCACGGCGTCGAACGGGAGCGCGACCTCCAACGGCGAGGTCGGCCTCGCGTGAGCCGGCACCCGGTCTCGCGCCGGTGCCGGCATTGGAACGACCGGTGTCACGGCCGGCGGTCTGACAGACGGGACGCTCGGGACCGGCGCCGGCACTTCCGCCCGGGGCGTCACGGGCGGCGGTATCAGCAGGGGCCGTTCCGGGGCCGGGGCTGGGGCTTGGGCCGGCGACACGCGGCGAGGCGCTGGCACCACCACCGGGGGGTTGTTCAGTATCACCGGTGCCTTGTTTACGACGGCTGGCGGCGGCGCGAGCGACGGCCTGTTCCCGGCCCCGCTCGGCGCGGGCGCGACCGGCGGCCTGGTCATCGCGGCCGGCGGTGCGGTCACAACCGGCGTCCGGGTGATCGCGGCCGGCGGTGCGCTCACAATCGGCGGTTTGTTCCCCCCCGTCGGGATCGTCGCGGCCGGCGGCCTGTTCGCCGCTGCCGACGGTGCCATCGCCGGTGTCCTGGTCGGCGCGGACGTCGGCACGCCTTCGCGAGCACGTGACGGCATGTTCGTGGCCGTCCGCGTGACCGATCTTGGGGCAGTCGACCGCCACCACTGGCTTTGCTCGACGCGCCACCCGACAACCAGACCCGCCGCCACACCGGTGGCCACAGCGGCGCGCGACAGCGTCGTCTTCGACGCGTGGCTACTGCGCGCGCGGAGCAGGTTGATCGGCGGCGGCCAATCGGCGGCGGCTGCCCACGCGAGCCGCAGCTCGGCGACGCGCTCGCGAAACTCGTCGGCCGGCTCGGGCAGCAGCACGGCGTTGATCCCGAACAGCGAGTCGAGCGGTTCGACCTCGACGTCCAACCGTTCCATGAGCGGGGCCGTCATGCTGCGCAGCTCGGGAAGCCCGCCGCATATGCACACCTGACCGATGTCGCCGGACGAGCCGCCGATGCTGGCGACCGACTCGCGGATCGCGCCGGCGAGGCGCGTTGTGATATCGTCCCGCTCCCGCTGCTGACTGAGCGCGTCGAGATGGCCGACGTACCCCCACGCGAGAAGACGTGCCGCCACCAGCACGGCACCACGCACCAGCGTGATACACGTCACCTCTTCCTCCAGCGCGACGTACACTTCGATCGCATCGGGCACCGAGAACGGGCGTCGCAGGCGGGCCATCGAAGCGAGCGCCATGGCCGGCGTCGTGACGCTCCTCAGGCAGATTCCCGCGTCGACGAGCGGCTGCAGCGCCGACGCCAGTGCAGATCCCGACGCAAGCGCCACCACGACCGGCCGGCGTTTCGCACGGTCCCAACGCCCCGAGGCCGGCGAGATGTCCGCCCAGACGCCGCGCGTCTGGAGACCGGCGGCAGCGAGCGCGCCGAACGCGTCCGCGCGCATCGACTCGTAGGAGCCTCTGGTCACCGTCACCTGACGATGATCGCTCGGTCCGTCCCAGACGACGACCGCCGCGTGACGCTTCCGCAGCGATTCCAGTTTGGCCCGGGTTTCGGGGCCGGACGGCGGGAGGACGGCAAACGAGCGCACTCGCGTCTCACCCTTATGGCGGCGCCAGGCCGGGGCGGCGTCAATCTCAACGACGCGGCATGAAGCCGGCGACAAGTCGATGCCAACTCGGGTCGCCATCAGCGCTCAATCATGCCTGGGCCGTGCCTCGGCCAGGAAACCCTTGCTCTAATGTCGGTTCGAGAAGACCTGTGCGGTAGCGGTCTCTTCTGAACGGTGACGCGGTTGCCCGCTGCTGCATACGCGGACTACCATGCTTGTATTCCGACCATGAACAGCAACTCCGCCTATGCGGACGACGCCAACGGGAACGTGCAGGACGACCTGCGCCAGCAGGTTTCCGCAATCGTGCTGGAGCGCGTCGACGTCGTCACGGCGGATACGGTCGCCATCTTCCCGTACAGCGGCGCGGAAACGCTCGACGCCGAATACTGCCACAAGTTGGGGCGGCTTCTGGCCGAGCTCCTCGCGTTGGTCATTCGCGACGGACGGATCGACCCGCTTGGGGGCTTCGTCCAAGACCTGCACCGCGTGGTCCTCGAGCGCGCGCTGTCGATGGAGCGGCTGTTCACCTTCGCATACCTGACCGAGCGCACGACGCTCGACGAACTGGCGCTGAGCGAGACCATCGGCGCGACCACCGAGCCGTGGCCGCTCGTCGCGCAGCTCGTCCGCCGCGCGTCGTTCGACTTGCTTGGGGCCTATGCCGGGCGTGCCCAGCTCGAGCCTGGCGACGCGGCCATCATCGACAAGCTGACCACGCTGCATACGCGCCCGATGCTCGACGCGGTCCTCGCGAAGGAAATCGAGCGCGCCGGGCGGTTCGGCTCTGCGTTTTCGCTCATTCTGTTCGACGTCGATCGGCTGTCGGCCATCAATCAGCACGGCTACGGCGTCGGCGACAAGGTTCTCGAGCGGCTGGGCATCCTCATCCGGCAGTACTTCCGCCATCACGACTGGGTCGCGCGCTACGCCGAAGATTCGATTGCGGTCCTGTTGAACAGCACCGACGCGGACCACGCGAGCGAGCTCGCCGAACGCGTGCGCGCGACGGTCGAGGAGCGTCTCGAGTTCACCGACCACCGCACCGAGCGTCCGGTGAGGGTGACGCTCAGCGCCGCCGTCATCAACGTGCAGGCCGCCGCGGGAGACTTCATCGACCCCGAGCGCCTGTTGGCCGACGCGGAAGCGGCCGTCGGGCGGGCAAAGGAGCACGGCCGAAACCGCGTCGAGCGCGTCGACGGTTATTCGGGCGTGCGGAGAGCAGCCAACCCGCAGGCCCCGGATACAAGCGTGTAGCTCCGGATCGCGTCGGCTTCCGCGTAGATACCCTCGTCGCGGACGACGGCCCGCGCGCGAAAGCCGGCCGGAGGATCAACCGTTCGGTCTTCACGGAGGAGATCGTCGATCTCGGCGCGGAGTTTTCTCGTCGGGCATGGCCGGAAGGATAGCGTACCGCGGGGGGGGGAGTGTCTCGTTTCGCCTGAGTCTAGTATGCTCAAGCAAAGTGGCGGATTGGGCGGCATGATGCTACCGTAACCAGCATGAGCGGGTCGAAGCACCGCATCGCCGTCGTGCTCGCGGTGGTCGCCGTGATTATCGGCATCGCGCTCGCCTCCGAAGCTAGATTGAATCGTAACGAACCCCACTGCCGATACTGGCACCCGTCGACGTATGCGTGTGCTGAGCCTGGGTACGCGCTCGGAGACATGCCGGACTGACGGATCGGCGCGTGGTCGATGGCCGATGTCGTCGCGATGATCGAGGAAGCCGAGATGTTAGTCCCGGCTGCTCAAGCAGAGTGAGACACTACCCGCGGGGGGCCCCTATCCTCCGAGCGTGCTCAAACGCGCGCGCACCGGCCCGGCGAGATCGGCGTGGGTGACGGTGCCGAACCTGAGGAACGCGCGGTAATGCTCGATCGCCGTCACGGTATCGCCGCTCTCGTCGGCGACGACGGCGAGGTTGTAGTGCGATCCAGGATTGCGCGGATCGATGGCGAGCGCGCGGCGAAGCAGACCGCGGGCGTCGGCCACGCGTCCCGCCGCTTTCTGGACGAGCGCGAGGTTCACGAGCGACTCGACGTTACGGGGATCGGCGGCAAGAGCCTCGCGGAACTCCGACGCGGCAGAGTCCGGCCGGCTGCTGCGCAGCAGCGCGACGCCCAGGTTGTTGTGCGCCTTCACGTACCTCGGGTCGGTCGCGATCGCCCGCTGAAACTGCTTCACCGCATCGTCGATCTGCCCGCGGTCCTGATAGAGCAGGCCCAGGTTGTTGTGGACCTCCGCGCTCGCGTCGTTCTGTTCGAGCAGCGCGCGGTAATGCGCCAGCGCGTTGTCGAAGTCGCCGACTCGCTGGTAATACAACGCGAGCCCGAAGTGATCCACCGGCGGCGTTGCCGGCGGTCCCGGCGGCGCGGGCGGCGGTTCTGGCTCGGGCTGCGGACGGCGGGCCACCGTTGACCGCGGCGTGGTGCGTGTGTCCGACGGCGACGCGGGCACGACTCGCGGCGGCAGCGGCGTCACGGGTGCCGTCGCGGCTGTTTGTTCGCGTGGCTTGGTCGGCTGCGCCGGAGGCGGCGCGGCACGCGGCGCCACCTGTGGCGCGACCATCTGTTTCGAGGTGGCCGGCTGGCGCGCTGTCTGCGGCGACGAAGCGGGGAGCGGCGCCTGACCCCCCGGAGCGGGGAGCGGCGCCGTCGACGCAAGTCGCGGCGCAGTCTGCGGTGAGGGCGATGTCCTGTCGGACTGTGGACCCTGGAGCACCGACACGGGTGGACGCGGCGCCGCGCCCGTCGCCGACGGCCATGCGGACGGCGCTGAGGTCGCGCGCGGTGCGGTCCGGGAATCCGGCGCCGATGATGGCGCGAGCAGGACGATCACCAGCCAGAGGCCGATGAATCCGATCGCGGTCGCCGCGCCGGCGTACGCGAGGAAGGTCTTGAGCGACGGCCCGGTCCGAACCGCCGGGCGCGCGTACCCCAGCGTCGCAAGAACGGCGGCGGCATGCGCCGTCCGGCCGGGTTCATCGGCGTTGTCTTCGCCGCGGCCGGCCGACTTGCGGCGAAGCGCATCGAGAATGAGGCTCACTGTTCGGTTCCCGGACGCCGCACGTCGGCATCCGGATCACGCGAGACCGCCGAGACCAGCCCGGTCGCAACTCCCGCGCTCACCAGATGCACGTCGCTCTGCGGAGCGGCTGCCTTCAGCCGGTCCACGTCGCGGCGCGCGGTCAGCGGATCAGTGTACGCCCCGGCCAGGACCCGTTGCCAGCGCCCCCGCGAGCCGAGGTCCACTTCGGAGTAAAACACGCGGAAGCCGGAGGCTTCGAGCCACTCGGTGACGGCGGTGATATCGGCGGCCGTCCTCGCCTCGGCAAGCGGGAACGAGCTCACGAGAATCGTCAGCGCGGCATCAGCCGGCAGCCGGCGGACGACGCCCGGCCGAACGCTTTGCGCCGCCCGTTCCGCGACGGCGTCGTCGCGCGGCGCTTCGCTCCGTCCTGCCGGCAGCGCAAGGACGTCGTCCCCCGACGGGTTGGGGATGCCCTGAGC